>NZ_JBQHCX010000006.1:0-476134 GCF_052068475.1 Streptomyces sp. SD31
CTGATCGGTGAGTTCATGACGGCGTATCACTCCACCATGATCCACCACACTGCGATCTTTGAAGACGGACCCTAGCGTTGTCGGACGCCGCCGTGTGCGCGAGGGTCGTTCTGCCAGATCTTCCAGGTCTGGTATCCGAGCGTGACGGCGATGGCGCAGCAGGAGATCGTGAACAGGACGGCGACGGATGTCGGGCTGCCGTGGAAGACGCCCGACAGCCAGTGGCGGACGAACCCGTTCGCGCTGCACCACGCGCCCAGGAGCATCGGTGGTGCCATGAGGGGGCACACCGTGGCTGCCGCCCAGCGTGAGGGCGGCTGTTCGCGGCGGGAGACGGATCGGAAGGCGCGGACGGTGGTGCCTATGAGGGCGGCGCCCGCCACGAGCCACCACGGTCCGTAGCTGCCGCTGCCGATCCAGACCATCAGGCTGACGCCCACATAGTTGATCATGGTGAAGTACGGCCAGTACAGCGGGAAAAGGATCAGTGGAGCGAGGGTGTACACGGCGATATCGGCCACCGGAGGCCGGTGTCGCCGACCACCACCGATCTCGTGCTCGGTACGGAAGCCGTCGAGTGAGTGGATCCTCGACCAGATGCGGCGTTGCAGGGTTCCGGTCGGGTCGAGCGTTCTCAACGCCGGGGCCACAGCCTCCAGATAGCCCGCGATGGCGCCGGGCTCGGTGTCGGCTCGCGCCGTGACGTCGTCGTGGTCGGAGACGGTACGGGCGGCTGAGCGTGCGCCGGCAGCGAGCGTGGTGGTCGCCAGTGAGCGATCGTCCTCGACTGCGGCTGCCTTGGCGAGCGCCGCGTTCAGGTAGGGCGCGTCCAGGCTCAGGCGCCGGATGCTGTGGGTCGCGGCCGTCACTACCGTCACATGAGCGATTCCCGGCGGCAGCGCTATGCCGTAATCGAGGAGGGCTGCGGCGCTCTCCGGGTCGTTGTCGGCCTCGACGAGTTCCAGGAGACGGTGGAGGTCGGTGTCCGTCGGCTGGTAGGTGCGGTACCGGAGCCTGTCCAGCACGACACCGATCATCCATCTGCGGCGGTCGGGATCGTCCTGGGCGGACACGGCCGTCAGGGCGTTCTTGAGGTGATCAGGACGATCGTCGCCGATGAGGCAGGCATCCGCCCGGAACCGCAGCAAGGCGCTGCGGCCGGGCCCGTGGTCGAGGACCGATGAAGCGACGGCCGCCGCGGCCTCCTCGTCGCGCAGATCCTCCAGGGCCTGGAGGACACGGAGGTTCGCTTCGACGTCATCGGGGAGCGCCTGACTCGCCGCGACGAGCGCGGCCGACAGCGGCGCTCGCAGGTGCGCGGGGAACTCGGGCTCGGGATCCGATTGCCGCGCCCTGCTGATTCCGTCGGCCAGTGCGGCTGTCAAGAGGTGGGGTTGTCGGAGGCGGGTGAGACGGTCCACCACCCAGTGGGTGGTCTTGATGTCATGGCTGAGGAGAGCCGGGCGAAGCATGGCGGCGCAGCAGGCGGTGACGCTCTCGGGCGACTCGAACCAGTGATCGTCGTCATCGTCGGTCAGGATCAGCCGGATGAGTCCGCCGATCAGGCCGAGGATCGTTTCCGGTTCGCCCCACCAGCGGTCCATGGCTCGGCGGGCCGAGCGCAGTCTGCGGTGCGCGGCTCGGGTCCGTCCCAGCGCGGCGAACGCGTCGGCGGCCAGGGCCAGTCGGTGGAAGGTGTGGTCTCCCGAGCCGTTCCACCGGGGGCGACGACCGGCGGTACGGGCGAGCCGACGGGCGCGGCGGCCCTGCCCCGACCGCGCCAGCTCATAGGCGAGTTCGGCACGGATCACGTCCGCCTCGGGCTGCTTGCCGGACGACCTCGCCGCGGACGCCATCCGAAGGAGTCCCTGTACGTCGGCGGCTCCGGCATGCGTGCGAATCAGGGTGTCCGATCCCTCAGGGCCATTGATCGCTCCTTCGAGGGCGTTCGTCCAGTCCAGCATCAAGCGGTCGACGATGGAGGCGGTGACCGCTGTGGCCGCCTCGGCGTCCGCGTTGAGTTCCGGTGCGGCGGCCAGCAGCGCGGTGATCGCCGTGCCGCGGTCGCCGGGCAGTCCGGCGATCTGTTCGGTGGCCCGGGCGAACCGGTCGGTTGCGGCCCTGGTGTCACCGATGCGCTGGAGGGCGACCGCGGCCCGGGCGTAGGCGGCACATCGGGTGACGCGGTTCTCCTGGTGCAGCAGACGGATCTCGGCGCCGTCTCGCCCATGGTCGATCCGCGCCGCGTTCCCCGACAACGCGTCCATGCGGGTCGGGCCCCAGGTGGCCTTGGTCCTGAGCTGTGCCTCCTTTGTGTCCAGTTCGCGGATCAGGGAGTCGATGGCTGCCACGGCCTCCTTCACCTCCTGGACCGCGTGCGGACGGACCGCCGCCACCGCCATGGCGAGCGTGGAGAAGTATCCGATCGTGCCCTTGCGTCCCGCTGTGGCTTTCGCCTGGTCCAGTGCGCGGGCCGCCAGGTCCGGGTCACCCGCTCGGCGTGCGCCGACGGCGCAGGCGGCCAGCGCGGTGGCCCGGGTCATCCGGGTGGCCGCCAGCAGTGTCGCCTGTCCTGGGTCCTCCCACAGACCCTCGTGCGGCACCGTGCGCAGCCCGGGGTCCTGCGCACCGACGGCCAGGCCGGTGAAGGCCTCGAACACCGCTGAGAAACGCTGCTCGTCCCGCCTCGGCGTGAGCCGCGCGAGCACGGGGCGGGCCTGGTGGAGATGGTGCTGTGCCTGCGTCGCCCGTCCGCAGGCGAGGTGGACGGCCGCGAGATCGACTCTGCCTTCGGCGATCAGCAACTCGTCTGCTGCGCCGCTGGACTGACTGAGCGTCAGCCGCTGGTCGGCCAGCTCCGCGGGGCCGAGCCCGGATCCGTCCGCCCATGCCTCGGTCCGGCCGCGAGCGATGGCCGCCAGCAGGCGGCCCGCCTGAGCGTCGTCGGGCAGCTGTTCGGCCAGGGACTGCGCCTGGAGCCATAACGCCCCTGCCTCGATCGGCGCCATATCGGCGCAGCCCGACGCGATGGAGTGCAGGGCCGTCACCCGGCGTCGGCGGCCGGTCATCATGGTGACGGCCGTCAGCGCCTCGTCGATGCGGCCCGCACGACTGAGCGCGGCCAGCGCCTCCGGCGGCATGTCGGTGACCAGGGTGTTCAGGGTGCCTGCCAGCACACACAGGCGCAGGAACTCCGGAAGCTCCTCGGTCGTCGTCGGCAGGGCCTTCAAGGCGAGCGAGATGTCGCGGGCCATGCTCCGGTAGGCGTCCAGACCCTGATGGGTCCGCTTCAACTCCAGCCATTTCGGCGTGATCTGATGACGCAGATCGACATCGCGCCCGGCCTCGGTGAGGTGATCGGCGAGATAGTCGAGGAGGTACTCGATGTCTTCCTCGTCCTCCGCATCGGCCAGGCCCTCGATGTGGTCGAGGGTGTCCTCCGTCAACGCCGGCCGTCCGGTAGGTGCCGTGCCATGAGATGGTCGGCGATCCGGCTGTGGGCCTGCTTCAGATCCATTTCCCGGACTTCTTCCTGGACTTCTTCCTTCGACCGCAGGAAGTCCTGGAAACTCATGTGGTAGATGCGGTAGCGCGGCATTCCCGCGACCGTTTCGATCTGGATGAACTCCCGCCACAGTCGCAGGGTGTCGGCCACCCGTGGGAACGGGATTCTGCTCATGGTGGCGAGTTGGCGAGCGCTGACCGGTTTCTTCGCGGCCGCGAGGTAGACGATCACCGGCTGCCGGAACGTGAACCACTCCTCGCCGCCCTCGGCCTTCATCTGGCGCCAATGGGCGTCATAGTAGGCGCGCAGACCGGCGGGGAGTTCGTCCAATCCGCCGCCGCCGAGCCTGCCCTCTTCAATGGCCGGGAGCACGTGGTGCAGGTACATGAAGTTGCCTTCGGCCTTGTCCACGAGCGCTGACACGAATGCGGGGACCGTGAGGCCGAGGTCTGTCAGACGGGCCCTGAGAGCCGGCCGAGCGGCGAAAGCCTCCACATAGAGGGAGATGTCGGCGAGGTTGGCGTCCGAGCGTGAGTCCAGAGTGAAGTAGCCCAGGGAATCGGCCTGTAGTCGCAGGTCGGTGCGGTCACGTGTCCGGCTGGAGACGATGAAGAAGACACCCTCGGGCAGGTGCTTGGGAAGGTAGAGCACGTTCGCCCGTACGTCCGCGGCGGCCTCGGCCTCATCCAGGGCGTCCACGACGAGCACGATGTTCTGGCCGCCAGGCGTGTCCGTGCTGCGGCTTTGAGCGGCCAGCCGGAGCAGTTCGGAGAGGTAGGCCCCGTCCCGGGTCGCCTCGGGCGGCAGCCAGTTCTGCTGGTCGAGGCGATAAGTGGCGATCAGCTGGGCGCACATGTTGGCCAGGAACTGCTCGGCCCTGGTGACGCCTTGCGTGGCGACCACGAAGTGATGGGGATAGGCGCGGGTCTTGACGAGCTGCGCGAGGAGGGTCGTCTTCCCGATCCCCGGTTCTCCCTCGATCACCAGATAACCCGAGCGTCGATCGCGTAGGAACGCGTCCACGGCGTCCGTGGCGAATCGGCGCCCGACGAACCCGTTCGTCCGCTCGGCGATCAACTCGCCGTAGCTGATGATCCTGCTCGCCAGCGGTGCGTACTGGGGATCGAAGAAGCTGTTGTAGATGGGGCTGTTGATGTTGACGTTGCGGGAATCCTTGATCTGCAATCCGCTGTTGACGTCCGCGCCGTCCCCGCCCTGGGCACGGCCGGTGTTGCTCAGCCGGAAACCCGGCTCCGGCCGGCCTTCACCGTGGCTCATGTGGGTCCCGCCCGGTGATCCTTACGCCTGCGTTGGCGATGCCGTCGTCCGTCGCGTTCGCATCGCCGGTTCGCTCGACGATCACATCGTCGGGCATCGCGTCGGCCGGGGCTGTCACACCGGTGTTCGCCTCACGCCCAGTGGCCGATCCGGTGTCGGTCAGTCGCAGCGACCGGCCCGAGGGCCCGTCACCGGGTCGCGGATTGCCGGGCTGAGGATCCTCCTCGTCGTCCCCGGCCAGAGGGACAGGGCGGCGCATCAGCCACGCCGCCGACCCGGCGAACGTGGCCGCGGCCGCGAACCACACGGCCTGGGCCCACAGCGCACCCTCGACACGATTGGTCGCGACTCCACCGGCCACGGAAGCCAATACCCCGATGGCCGAAGCCAGTTGCCCGCGAGAAGCCATGGAGAAATGAAAGCCCACTACAGCGGGACTTGTCACGCCATTCTTCTCATCGAGCGGGTGCGTGCTGCCGGGCGCCCCCAGATGGGATGGCGCCCGGCAGCCGCTTTCAGTGAGCGATGTGCATCGTGAAGTCCCTAGTCATGAGGCTGGTGTGCGCGGGCTTCGGGGTACTCGGGCTGGTCACGAGCGCATGACTCCCGTCTAGGTCATCGGTCAGCGGACGACTTCGCGGTTCCAGAGGACCAGCAGAGCCCGGACTAAGGCGGTCGCCCATTTCGGGTCGGTGCGGACCTTGCCGAGTACCCGCCAGTTCTTCAGGTGCGCGAAGCCATGCTCGACCGGCGCCCGGACGGCGGCCAGCGCCGTGTAGGTCGCCCGGCGGCGGGGCCGGGGCTCACGATCGGGATCCTTGTGCCGGCCGCCACGTTCGGCCCATTGCCGAACCGGGGTGGGGCTGGAGGGTGAGCGGCCCGAACTCGTCCAGGCACAAGATGACTTCGGGCTCGCCTTCCTCGGGTATGACCTCGCCGTCGGCGATCGCGTAGAGATGCTCGACCCGGGCCTTCTTGGCCGCGTAGTCCGGGTCGCGTGAGGTCTTCCAGGTCTTCACGCATTGAAACGAGACGCCCTCCTCGCGGAGCAGGACCCGAAGGCCCTCGTGGCTGATTCGTCGACCACCCCCTCGGCGACCAGGAAGTCGGCCAGCTTGGCCAGGCTCCAGGTCGAGAACGGCAGGCCATGCTCGGCCGGCTTGGACTTGGCGATCTTCTTGATCTCCCGGCGTTCCGGGAGGGTGAAGGTCTTCGGGCGGCCGCCCTTGTACTTCGGGTAGAGCGAGTCGAAGCCGTCAGTGTTGAAGTTGTGGAGCACGTCCCGGACCCGGTCCGGGCTGGTGAACGTCACCTCGGCGATCTTGACCACGGGCATGGCTTGCGCGGATAACAGCACCATCTGGGCCCGCCGCCAGGTCACCACCGACCCGGTGCCTCTGCGGATGATCCGCAGCAGCCGCCTGCCCTCGTCGTCATCAATCTCCCGGACCTGCACACGTTCAGCCACGTGATCATTCTGGCCGTCCTTTACCGGACTACGGCTCAAGGCTCTCGACCATGCGCCACAGTGGGTGGTCATGGGCATCTGGGTGAACATCATCACGGCCGCCAGCGGACTACTCGGTGCCGGAATCGGCATCATTGGCACCCTTCTCAGTGAGCGGTGGCGCACGATCATCAGAACAGCAAGATCAGCACGCGGCCGTTCTCCGTCTTCGAGACGAACGCAAAGACGTCCTGATCCGGTTCTTCGCACTCGTACGAGAACTCGAACGAGCTGCGGAGCGGCGTTCCGCTGGCGAGGAGGTGACCGCGCAGGAGGCCGCAGACCTGACCAGCCGTCTCTGGCTGCTTCACGTCGAGGTGCACATCCTTTGCACTCAACCGGTGGCCGACGCCGACTATGCCCTCACCGAGCGACTTACCGAGGCTGTGCGGCAGCCCGTTGGCGAGGCCATTCACCTGTACCTTTCCGCAGCCCGACTCGCCGCCATCTCGGCCGCACGCACCGAACTCGGTGTTCCGACTATGCACGTCGTAGCCAGCTCTACCGCAGGTGCGTGACTTCCATCGACGCAACACATCGGTGCCGCCAGGCACAGCAACCAAGCGATGCGTCGTGAACAGGGCGAACGTTGCCTGATGCGGCACTAGGGGGTGTCTTCAAATGTCACGCCCACATCAGGAGCGATGCGAGGGTGACGGCTGCTTGGTAGGACTCGGCGGTCTTCTCGTAGCGGGTGGCGATGCCTCGCCACTGCTTCAAGCGGTTGAAGCAGCGTTCGACCACGTTGCGCCGCTTGTCGAAGGCGGGCGGGCGCCCGCCGCGGTGGCCGCGCCGGAGCCGGTTGCGGATCTGGTCGGAACGTTCCGGGATGGTATGGCCGACACCCCGCCGCCTGAGCCAGGCCCGGATCGCTTTCGAGCTGTAGCCCTTGTCGCCGATGACGTGGTCGGGCCGGACACGGGGCCGTCCCGGCCCGAGGCGGGGCACCCGTATCGCGTCCATCACGGCGGTGAACTGGGTGCAGTCGTTGGTGTTCGCGCCTGTGACGGTGAAGGCGAGCGGTCGTCCCAGGGCATCGCATGCCAGGTGAATCTTGCTGGTCAGGCCGCCTCGGGACCGACCGAGTCCGGGGCTGCGGAGCCCCCTTTTCGGGCCCCGGCAGCGTGCTGGTGGGCACGGACCACGGTTGAGTCGATCGACACGAGCCAGTCGATGTCTCCGGTCGCGTCCGCCCTCGCCTGGGCGGCCTGGAGCATCCGCTCGAACGTGCCGTCCAGGGCCCACCGGCGAAACCGGGTGTGCAGCGTGGCCCACGGACCGTACCGCTCGGGCACGTCCCGCCAAGCCGTCCCCGTACGGAACTTCCACACGATCCCGTTGAGCACGGTGCGGTCGTCCAGCCTCTTCCTGCCCCGCAACGAGGCGGGCAGCAGCGGCCGGACGAACTCCCATTCGGCATCCGACAGTTCATGTCGACGTATCACCCGACCATGATCCACCACTCAAGATCATTTGAAGACACCGCCTAGGGCGATCACGCCCGCATGCGCCCGCGATGCCGCTGCCACAAGCTGGAGACATGAGCGACTACGCAGGTCCTCCCATTGTCGTTTCCGCCGTCAATCCTGGCGATCCCCCGTTTCGCATCGTCCAGATCCGTGGCACGACTGCGGGCACCGCTCACGACATGCTCGACGTGATCCGGCTCGCGCACCAGGCGGGACTGACGCATGTGGATCTCGACGACCCGTCGATCGTGAGATGGGTCGGCGGCGGCAAGTACAAGTGGACTCCCTAGCTAGCGGCGGCGGCCGTGACCGGGCAGTCCGGTGGGAATCGCGTACACGCTGGAGCCGGTGCCGCTCGTGACGGGTTTCGCTCACCCCTCGGTGGGCGCCGGCGGCACCATACGCAGCGGGTAGCCGCCCGGCGGACCGGTCGGATGGGTGCGTCACGGTCCAGGACTGGACCGGCCCGAATCAGCGATCGACCAGGGCCCGGAACTCCCGGGATTCTCCCAGCGGTATCACGGGATCCCCACCCAGGAACCGCCGCAAAACCGCAGGCCGCAGGTCTTCGTCGGTATCCCACCGCTTAGTTGCAGTGCCAGCCGCGCCAGCGGCCGCCCGTACGATGACCAGAGTGACCCGCCGCACCCTTGGCCCCGGCCCTCAGGCTTCCGTGAACAGCATCCGTGCCGCCCAGGCCGACCTCCTCGACACACTCCCCGGTGTCCGCATCCCCGACCTTGACGAGTTGCGAGCCCGCGGAGTGCTCGGAGCCCATGCGGCGATACCCCGAGGCCCGCGGCGAGCGCTCGGGACCGGCGGACGCCCGGATGCCCCCGCCAGCTGACGCGCTCTCAGAACCGCCCCGATACAAGCGACGACAAACGGCCCGTCCCCGGGCCACCGCCTCCGGCGGGCCCTGTGGCGGCTGCGGGCCGTTAAACGGGTGGGATGGAAACGGGCCCGGCGCACTGAGCTGATCTTCAACCCCGCAGTCATCTTCCACGCACCCGTGCGGTTCGAGAACGACGGCCAGAGCATTGAACTGCCGTTCGTGCTGAAGGCCGGCGCCATGCTGTCTCTCCCGCTCATGGGGATGGAGGTGCCCAACCGGATCGGCCGCCAGTTGCGGGTGTCGCTGCATCTGGGAACCGGCCGCATCATCCGGGCCGACGTCCAGGAGGCCGACGCGCTGGAGCCGTTGCGCATCGACCTGGACGAATTCACCGGGCAGTGGTCACTGCACGTAGGGCCGCCCACGGACCACTGACACCGGCCGCCGCCCCGTCGGCGCCCCGGCGCGGCGGCAGCGCCGACGCGCAACATGGGCGAGCGCGCCCCGATCCCCGGCTGCGTCCGCGCCGCCCATCCCGCCTCTTCCTCTCCCTCAACTCCAGCCAGACACCTCACCTTGCTTTGCCGTCAAGTCGGGGTCCTGGTAGCCCAGGTAGTGTTACCCGCCTATTCGAACAGGTGGGGTGTAACGGTGGTCGACGTGGTGCGTGTCATGGCGGCGCTGGCCGAGCAAGGGGTCACGGTGCTGTTCAAGGCGGATGCGGAACGCATGCGTGACGGAGTGAGGCCGTGGACCTTCGTCGCGAGCGGTGTCCCCTTCCACGAGGGCCTGCTCGTGCGTACTGATGCCGCCTCGGTGGAAGCCTGCCTCGAGATCTGCCTGCCGCAGCTGCGCGAGCGTGGACTGGTCATCCCTGAGTGAGGGCGACCCGGCCAGCCGTGATCTATGCGGCAGCTGATTCTGCGGCTTCGAGCGGGGGGCGGGAAGGCCAGGGTCTCGTCATAGCACTTGCGGTGCTGGAGGCAGTGGTAGAGCTGGCCGATCATGCGGTTGAAGAGGTTGCGCTGGGCGGCCGCGTGCCAGTCACCGATCTCGCGGCGTCGGCGGTAGTGGACGCCGGCTCCTGGTGAGTGACGCAGGGCGGCGAACGCCCAGAGGTAGCCGGCGTGGTTGAGGCGGTCGTTCTTCACCCAGCGTCTGGTGATGGCGCACTTCTTGCCGGAGGCTCTGGTGACGGGCGAGGAGCCGGCGTAGGCCTTCAGGCCGCGGGCGTCGGCGAAGCGGTTGCGGTCGTCCCCGATCTCAGCCAGGATCCTGGCGGCGAGTTGGATGCCGAGCCCGGGGAAGCTCAGCAGGATCTCCGCGTCCGGGTGCTGAGGGAACGCCTCTTCCACCGCCTCGGCGAGCTGGTCGGCGGCGGTGCAGGCGGCTTCCAGCTGGGTGAGGAGGGCGAGCATCTGTTTGCCGAGGGCGTCCTCGACGAGTGGCGGTTGGTGGGCCCAGTCGGCGCGGAAGATGTCGCGGATGCGGTCGGCTTCTGCCTCGATGCCGCGCTTGCGGCCGGCGCGTTTGAGGGCGGCCTGGAGCTGGGTGCGGGTCAACCGCGTGGCCCGCGTGGGGGTCGGTGCGACCTTGAGGAGCTCGCGGGCCTCGGGGCGGCACAGGCCGTTGGTCCAGGTGGCGAAGGCTTCCAGGGCGGCCGGATAGTACTCACGCAGGAGGGAACGGGGCTGGTTGGCGAGCTGCTGCCGGTTCCACAGCGCGTCCTGCTGAGCTCGGGCGAGTACGGCGATGGCGCGGCCGAGATCGGAGTCGTCGGGCAGCGGGCGGTGGGCGTGCATGTCCGTGCGCAGGATGTTGGCCAGGACGAGGGCGTCGCCGGGGTCGGACTTCTTGCGGGAGACGCTGTGCCGGTCGCGGTAGCGGGCGGCAGCCATCGGGTTGATCGCGTAGACCTTCCGTTTGCTGGTCCGTAGTACGGAGACCAGCAGGCCGCGGGACGTCTCGATCGCCACCGGGATCGGGTTCTCCTCGGTGTCGCCGTGTTCGACGAGCAGTTCCAGAAGCAGCTTGTAGCCAGCCGCGTCGTCGGTGATGTGCCGCTTGGCCACCAGTTGGCCGGTGTCGTCGACCAAGGCGACGTCGTGGGTGCGTTCTGCCCAGTCGATTCCGCAGTAGATCAAGTTGATTCCTCCCCTATACGCAGGGCGTTTGCGCTGGTCACGAGCGCATGCGGGCCACGCGAGCGACCTAATCCCAGGCCTCGACCGCACCTCAGGTCGGGCCGACACCTCACTAGCCGTTCGTGGCACCAGCGCACCTCACGGGCCTCGGTCTGCGCGGGAGCTCGAACGGCTCGGGCGTATCAAGAGGTCACCATGCAGTGGGCTCGCACCACCAACACCAACGAGTGATCGAGCGACGGGTGTTGACGCTCGTCGACGCTGAACGGCGCCGCTCTGGCTGGAGGCCTCAAGGCCCAGGCATGGGCAGGCGTCCGTCCAGCGCCGACGGGCGCCAACGCCCATCGTTCGTGGTGGCGGCCACAAAGACGCCGAACAGCACCCGCTCTGCCGAGAACCGCCATCACACCAGAGCACCGGGACCGCGCGCCGCTCTATGCGAAGGTCTCAGTCGACCCGGCCGGCCAGAGGCATCACAGCCCCGTACTCGAACATCCCACGAAGTTTCCGCTCCATCGGGATGCCCTTAACTACGGATTAGGGCATGGGCGAAGGGGGCCGCAACGGGGATGTCAGCGGCCCGACCACGCCGAACGCGCGGGGTGACCTGGGCGAACTCCGGGACGCTGTGGAGGCGTGCGCAACACCTACCGCAACACGTTGGCGCAACGCTTAGCGCAACATCCACTGCAACAGGTTTCACGGGCTGCCCGGCTCGGCCGTCAGGTGGCGGCTGGGGGCAGGATGCCTGCGAGCACCACCAGGTCGAGCAGTTCATCGAGGGCGTCCCGCACCGCGCGCTGGTCCTCCGCGCTGCTGAGGCTCAGGCCGTCCAGAACGTACCCGCAGCGGGCCGCCACAGGAGCGAGCCGCCCGTCTGTTGCGTCCGGCGGCCTCCCGGGGCCCGGGAGCCACAGTCTCGTTGGCCGTGGCAGTGGCGGACTTGGTGACCGGCCGTGTCGTCGCCTCCTGATCCCGCCGACGAGGGGACTGCTGTTCGACATCGGCTGAGGCCGACGTAAGGCCGTGTTGTTCCAGTCGTAGGGCCCCCCGCCGCGCCACTCGATCAGCTCGGGGTCGTCGACGGCAGTGTCCTTGGAGGGCAGGCCGGCCTGATGCAGGAAGTCGAGCACGTCGAACAGGTTGTACGCGGTGCCCATGCGCTCGCCGTGGATCGTCACCCGCCGCCCGCCGTCCGGCGCGGGTGGCAGCACCACCACGGGAGGACGCCTGTCCATCCCACCACCATGCGCCTTGAGGAGGTCGGCACGCAGCCCGCTGTGCCGCGGATCCATCCATCGCGTCCACAGCCCTGGGCCGCCGAATGGTGCGTGGGTTCAGCAGCGGTGGCCGAGTCCGGGAACATCCAACGGCGTCGGTGCTGGTCACTTAAGAGGGCCGGGGCCCCGCTGCGCGGCGGAGCCGGTTGGCGATTGCGAGTCCCAGCCCTTCCTCCGCCGGCAAGGACGCGACGATGAGGTCGCACCCTTGCTGGTCGACTTCGCGCAGGAACCCGTACAGCCCGCGCGCGTAGGCGGCCATCGAACCGGGGACCGCCAGCACGGCGTGCGCCTTGACCGGAACGTCGGCGAAGGAGGGGGAAGAAAGACGCCCACCTGGTGCCCCAGCTCCTGCGCAAGCTCCGCTTCGACGACGACCTTCTCGGGCTCGACGAGGACGACCCGCGCACGCGGCGCGTAGTGGGACGGATGCTGGCCCGGCACCCGAACGCGGCTCGTCGAGTGGACCGCAAGCGGGCACCCCAGCACCGCTTCGAGATCCTCGCGCGTCACCCCGCCGGGCCGAAGGACACTCGGGATCTCGCCCGTGGCGTCGACGATGGTCGACTCGACGCCGACCTCGCAGGGGCCGCCGTCCAGCACGAAGTCGACGGCATCACCGAGTTCCGCACGGACGTGGTTCGCCGTGGTGGGGCTGACCGAGCCGAAGCGGTTGGCGGACGGGGCCGCGACACCGCCGCCGAAGGCTGCCAGCAGCGCGAGCGCGACGGGGTGGTCGGGCACCCGCACGGCCACCGTCTGAAGGCCACCGGTTGCTTCGAGGGGCACTCGGCGACCGCGCCGCAGGACCAGCGTGAGTGGCCCCGGCCAGAAGCGTTCGGCCAGCAGGCGCGCCGTCGCAGGCACGTCCTCGACCCAGTCGCCCAGCAGCTCAGCGCCGCCGAGGTGGACGATCAGCGGGTGGGAGGGCGGGCGCCCCTTGACCTGGAAGACGCGCGCGACGGCGGCGGAGTCCTCGGCGTTGGCGCCCAGACCGTAGACGGTTTCGGTCGGAAAGGCCACCAGCCCGCCAGCGCGCAGCACACCGGCCGCCTTCTCGATGTCACCGGTTCTTGCCATCCCCCTCGCGATCCTCTCACTGCTCCGCTAACACATTCCATGGTCTCGTCTGCGCATAACGACGAACCCAGGGCCGACGGCACCGCGTGAGCGAAGGCCGCACGACAGCTGTCACGGCGGCACCGGTGAACAGCGCCAGGACAACCCGGCTCAGCGTAGAACCCGCAGGCCCTACGCCGGCTGGCCGGTCACCGCCGGGCGTCGCCTGGTGCGATCAGACTGGTGACCTCGGCGATCGCCTCCGGCGACGGCGTGAAGTAGCGGCGGACCCTCTGGATGGGACCTGGGCGAGTCCCACGGCACGGTGGCGGTCCGTATGCCCGCGCAGCCGGTGGCCATCGACCTGCTCAGCCAGACCGGGCCACTGGCCGTCTCCAGCGCCAACCTGACCGGGCAGCCGTCCCCCCAGGACTGCGACGCGGCCTGGACCATGCTCGGCGAGGCGGTGACTGTCTACCTCGACGCTAGCCCCACCCCGGCGGCGCCGTGCCGTCGTCGATCGTGGACGTTACCGGCATCGTCCCCCTCCTGCTGCGGGCGGCGCGATCGGCGCCGTCCAGCTCCGCAAGGCGTTCCCGACCGCTTCCAGGAACGCTGAACACCGGGCGGGCGGCAGCGGGTTTCACCGTGCGAAGGCAGCAGCCTTGCTCAGGCCATGGGAGGCGACCAGCTGCGCACTGCCGTCGGCCAGCCGGTAGGACAGGCCCGCCACGGCGAGGCGGCCGGCGGCCACCCGCTCGGCCAGGACGCGGGAGCGGTCCAGCAGCAGGTCGACGGTGTGCCGGATGTGCTCATCGAGAATCTCCTCAGCCTGCTCGCGTCCGGCGGCGCGAGCCGCCAGCACGCTCGGCGTCACCCGCTCGACGACGTCACGGACAAAGCCAGCAGGCACCCTGCCGCCGTCGGCGGCGGCGCAGGCAGCCGCGATCGCGCCGCACGAGTCATGGCCCAGGACCACGACCAGCGGGCAGTCCAGCACGCTCACCCCATACTCGATGCTGCCCAGCACCTCCGAACCGATCACATGCCCGGCCGTGCGCACCACGAACAGATCACCCAGCCCCCGGTCGAAGATAATCTCGGCGGCCAGCCGGGAATCAGAACACCCGAACAGCACCGCGAAGGGACTCTGAGCCGGTGCGGTCTCGGTGCGGCGTACGGCGTCCTGGTTGGGGTGCTCCGGCGAGCCGATGACGAACCGCTGGTTGCCGGCCAGCAGCATCTCGAAGGCATCATCGGGAGTCGGCGTCGGTATCTCAGTCATGGCCGCAGGCTACGGCCCACCCAGGGGAAACGCGCGGCCAGGTCCACGCACGGCGCCGTGCGCACTTCCGCTGGCGGCACACCCAAACGCCGGGCGATGTCGCCTTCGACCTGCCGCCTCAGCGCGCTGCGGAGCTGCTCGGCCCACAACGGCGTGCCCGTACCGCCTGGCCATGCGCCAGTCTCTTCGTCCCACGACGCCGTCACACACCGCCCAACGACGCCCCTCGGGACAGGGATGTACGCCACAGGAGTGGATCTGCCGGGGACTGTGACGTCCATGTGACGCCGAAACCAGCTGGGCCGTCCATCACGCTGATGACCGCCGCGTCACGCGGAAACCGGCCAGCAGGCCAGCATCCATCTCATCACCATTCGACCTGCCGAGCCCGGGTTCTCCGAGTCCGGCACGCCGTCTTGACCACGGACGCTGTTTCCCCGGCGACAATGGGCGAAGCAGGTTTCCGGCACTTTCCTGCCGGTGTGCCAGCCGGGCGGTGCCGAAGGAGCGGGGGGGCTCATCGTGGGCGAGCAAGCCGGAGGGTGGACGTTTCTCACCAGCCACGCCCGCGTGCTCCTGGCCGTCACCCGCAACCCCACGGCACGCATCCGTGACATCGCCGCGGCCTGCCACATCACCGAACGCACCGCCCAGGGCATCGTCTCGGACCTCGAACAGGCCGGTTATCTCAGCCGGGAACGGATCGGGCGCCGCACTCGCTACACCGTCCACCTGGATGGCGCCTTC
Source organism: Streptomyces sp. SD31 (assembly GCF_052068475.1). Taxonomy (NCBI): domain Bacteria; kingdom Bacillati; phylum Actinomycetota; class Actinomycetes; order Kitasatosporales; family Streptomycetaceae; genus Streptomyces; species Streptomyces sp. SD31. The sequence continues at coordinate 15,110 of NZ_JBQHCX010000006.1, forward strand.
CGCCACCCGGCAGAAGAGGGCTTGCCCATCCGGGCACTGCTGGAGCTCTTCACCCATCACGGCGAAGGGCCCACGTCCGGCACCCCGACCGCATCACCGAGCACGGGTGCTGACATCGCTTGCCCACAGGGAATGTGAAACAGGCACTGGGCGGCTGGCGTCATCGAGGCCGTCGACGAACTCCGAGAGCCGGTCGATGACTTCGCCGCCGCCGTTCGACCAGCCATGACGCCACGATGAAAACGGGCAGAGCGATCCCCACGAGCGTCGCGCTGCCGGTGAACGCGCTGGCCAGGAACTGGCCGCCCAGGGCCGCCACGCCGTGGTAGTAGCCGACCACGACGGCCATCAGCAGGACGTATCCACCGATCGCGGTGAAGACCACCTGGCGGATGAAGCCGGACCAGCCGCGTTTCATGCGCCGACCCTCGGTTCCGGTCAGCTGTTCGCGCTCTGTCGGGTGTCGGCGCAGGAAGAGCAGGCCGAGGGCGAGGTAGCCCATGACCAGGAGGTAGCCCGCGAGCATGATCGCGATGTTCAGGTGGGTGGGGAGCACGATGCGAGCCTTGTGATCCACCGGCGGGCCGTCAGGGGGCGTCCCGGAGCAGGAAGTGCCAGCCGCGGACGAAGGTGTGCCAGCCGAACCACAGCCACAGCGCAAACAACGCCCACCGGCCCACCGGGTAGCGCATGACCGCACCCAAGGCATCACTCAAGGTAGGGAAAGCATCACCGGTCCGCATAAGGGCGATGCCCTCCCAGGCGAACACAGCACCGAAGAGAATCGCCCAGACGAGATACCCGATCACAGGATGCTCCGCCACCGCGACCTCCGCTCTGTCCAGACCGTAGCGCCGGGTTCCTGCGCTTAGGTAAGTATTCGCACCACTTTCAGCGATATGCCCGGCCGGAGGCTCGGTCGAGCCTCCGGCCGGGCGGCGGACCTCTACGGCGAGGCCCTTACGGAGTCGTGGTTTTCACCGGTTCGGCGGTTGTGACCTTCACCGGGTCGGTGTCGGGTGCGCTGTGCCGTTCGGCCCAGTTCTCCAGGGCCGTGCGGCAGGCGTGGTCCAAGTGGTGCAGGCCGGACAGATCCACCTCGATCGGCCGGTCCTGGGGAAGGGCTTCCAGGCTGTCGAGTATCTTCGGCAGCCGCAGGAACGTCGCGTTGCCCGACAGGTACACCTGGATCGGCCCGGCGCCCTTGTCTATGACCTCCGTCTTCAGGTGCGATGCCTCCCAGGCGGTCTTGATCACCGCCAGGGCCAGACCGATGAGCACGCCCTCGAACATGTTCACCGCGACGATCGACACAGCCGTGACCATGAGGATCAGCGCCTCACCCTTGTGGCCCCGCCACAGACCGGCGATCTGGCGGAACGGGATCAGCTTCCAGCCCGCGTGCACGAGGATGCCTGCGAGCGCGGGCAGCGGGATCAGCGCCAGCGCGGAGGGCAGCGCGGCGGCGAACAGCAACAGCCACACGCCGTGCAGCACCCGTGACGCCTTCGTCTTCGCGCCCGCGTTGACGTTGGCGGAACTGCGCACGATCACCGCGGTCATCGGCAGCGCGCCGAGCAGACCGCATACCGTGTTGCCCGCGCCCTGGGCGATCATCTCCTTGTCGTACTGGGTGCGTGGACCGTCGTGCAGCCGGTCCACCGCCGCCGCGCTGAACAGCGACTCGGCCGAGGCGATCAGCGCGAACGCGATGATCGTGCCCCAGATGGCCGGGCTGGCCAGCTCACCGAAGGCGCCCGCGCCGGGCGGCTGGATGACGCCGAGCAGGCCCTCCACCTCGACCGTGGCGACCGGCAGGCTGAAGGCGAGCGAGGCGAGAGTGGCCAGCATCACCGCCGCGAGGGCGCCAGGCACGGCCTGCACCGCCTTCGGCATCTTCTTCCACAGCACGATGACGGCGACGGTGCCCGCGCCGATCGCGAGTGAGGTCACGGCCTCGGTGCTGCCGAGCGCGTCGGCGAACGCCCCGGGCAGTCCCACGATCTTGCCGATGCCTGTCTCCGGGGCCTTCAGGCCCGCCGCCGCGTAGATCTGGCCGGCAATGATCACCAGACCGATGCCGCAGAGCATGCCCTCCACGACGGCGACGGATATCGCCCTGAACCAGCGGCCGATCTTGAGGAAGCCCATGGCGAGCTGGAGCAGTCCGGCGATCAGTACGATCACGCCGAGCGCGGCCACGCCGAACTCACTGACCGCCTCGAAGACCAGCACGGTCAGGCCCGCGGCCGGGCCGGACACCTGAAGGCTGCTGCCGGGCATGAGCCCGGTGATCAGGCCGCCGACAATGCCGGTGATCAGGCCCAGCTCCGCGGGGACGCCGGAGGCGACCGCCACACCGACGCACAACGGCACGGCGACCAGGAAGACGACGATGGAGGCGGCGAAGTCCTGCCGCAGGTAAGGGAACTTCGACACCACTGTCAGCCCCCTCACAACGCCTCGAACGTGTCGGTCTCCACACGGTGTTCGCGCACCGCTCCGGTGTGCACTTCGTAGTACCAGCCGTGCAGCCGGAGTTGGTCCGCCTGCAGACGCTTCTCGATGCAGGGGTAGGACCGCAGCCGCAGGAGCTGCGTCAGGACGTGGTTCTGCACGGCCTCGGCGACCGTAGGGTCGGCCTTGTCGGAGCACTTGGGCTCGTCGGCGGCGTGCGCGAGCCAGTCGCGCACGGCGGGTACGGCGTTCAGGTCGTCGCCGCGCACCACGGCGCCCACGGCGCCGCAGTGGGAGTGGCCGCAGACCACGATGTCGCGGACGCCGAGGACCTCTACGGCGTACTCGATGGTGGCCGCCTCGCTGGTGGGGTGCTCCAAGGCGTACGGCGGGACGATGTTGCCCGCGGTGCGCAGCTCGAAGAGCTCGCCGGGGCGGGCCCCCGTGATCAGGGCCGGAACGACCCGGGAGTCGGAGCAGGTGATGAACAGGACCTCGGGCGACTGGCCTTTGCCAAGGCCGGCGAACTCCTCAGGGCGCTGTCCGAACATGCGGGCGTTGTCGATGAGGGGCTGCATGATGTGGTGACTCCTCCTGGCGCGCCGTGGGGGCGCGTCGGGCTGACAGGACAGGTGTGTGGGGGGCTGCTCTGCTGCTCAGCAGCGGAATACCTGAAGTGCCGCCGGGGAGTGCCCCGTTGAGGCTCTCGACGTGCGGTGGTGCGCGGTACGGGGTGTGCCCGGCTCGTCAGCCTTCGAGGCCCCCTGCCTCAGGTGCGGACGGTCGGGTGCCTCGGGTGCGCAGTCGGCGGCAGTGCGGTGCCGGTCGCGGGTGCCCAGGGGGCCGGTCGGATCCCCGTGGCGGCCGGCGTCCCGGCAGGTGACGGTCTCGTCGCGCAGCGCCTTCCCGGAGGGCTTGATTCCGGGCTGACCCTTGGCCACGGCGTGACGGGCTGTGTGCGCGGATGCGAAGGATGCGGTGGACGCGAAAACCTGGAGGCCGAGCAGGACGGCGGCGAGGATCGACGCCACGGTCCGGGCTGTCGCGCTTCGGAACATGAGCCTCCCTCCAGGTAGTTCGCGGTCTCTAGAACATGCCAACGCTTAGTCAATGATCCACCAAGAAACACAATAACCCTGCAAAATCCTTTGCAGGGTTAACTTAAGGTTTCGACCTGAAGAGAGCCTGAAAGCGTGTCGTGGGTGGCGTGAACTGGCCTTCGATGTGCTGAAGTTCGTCCCCTTGAGCCGGGTCACAAGCTCGACGAGCCGCTGGGTGTCCCGGGTCGGCGCCGCGACCGAGAGATTGCCCAGATGTCTCCCTGCGGTGACTGCCCTTCAATATCGTCGCGGGTTGACGCCTTCTGGAAGGAAGTCCGGACCCGGGGCTGAGGAACGCCCAGCGGCCGGAAGTCGGCCCTGCCCGAGTTCGTGACGGACTGGCCGGAATGGCGGAAGAGCGCCCTACGGTTGAGGAGTTTTCCAGTCCAGGCGCTCGCGACGCAGCCGCACCATGGCCATCCACTCCAATGTGAAGGGAAAGCCGCCCAGGGCGAGTGCGGCCGTCCCGGACACCTCGAATACCGCGCCCTCGCTGTCCAAGAGCTGCGCGACGGTCTGAAAGGAGAGCTGGAACCTGACGCCGGCCGCGATGTCGCCGGTGGCGGCGCGGAAGACTCCCAGGACGAGCGCGAAAGTGAAGAAGATGAAGAGCCGATTCAGGGTGGGGGCCACACCGACCAGGAACCCGAAGAGGGTGAAGAGACCAACCCTTCGGGCAGCGCCTCATAGGGAAACACCAGAACGGCGAACAGCACGGCGACCCCGGTGATCTCCGCGGCGGACGTCGGCGGAGCGATCTCCGCCCAGCCCAGTCCCAGACAGAGCGTGAATCCGATCGCGGCGGGGGCCGCCCAGCCACCTGCAACGAAGGAAGCCCCAGGTCGGCCCAGGGGCGACGGTCCAACAGACGCCAGGCCAATGCGACCATGGGAACCACGAGCACGGCGGTCAGTACGGCCGCAGACAGCACTGCACGCGATGCCCCCGGCAGGTTCTTCCCTCATGGTGCACCGCAGACCGGGTCCACGGTCCGTACGCCTCCTGGTAGATGGGCGCAGGCGCGGCCGACCGGACATCGGCGCTGATCCAGGATCGGGCGCCCCGGTATCGTCTGAATTCCCCCTTTCATCGGGGAAGTGTTTGGAGGTGGTGGTGAGGCCGCTCCTCCGGTGGGCTTCCTGCGCGGCTGTTCCCAGCGCGGTCGGTCACCGAGTTTGAGGGCTTCGCCGAGTCGGCTCGAGGTGTGGAACTGCGCGGGGGGCCTGCTTTCTGTGGCCCGGCAGGCAGGCACCGCCCGGTTTGTTGCTGGGACCTCTCACCGGCACCCTGCAGTCAACTGACATACGATTCCAGCGCGCCGCGGCGCCGGATGTCGAGGGTCGCGCAGTGGAATGAGCCGCCGAACGGCGCGTAGTGCATGACGTCGTACGGGATCGGCTCGACCCCCCCCTGCTCGAGCGCGCGCAGCATGCCGGTGTGGTGCCGCTCCGCGACCACCCGCCTCTCGTCGACCATGAGCACGTTCATGCTGAGCCATTTGCCGCACATCGAGGTGATCCTCAGCAGGAGTTCGTCGATCGGGTCGGGCTCAGGGGCGACCAGGACGTCCCACGAGTTCAGGACGTCGGGTAGGCGGTCGACGTCGATGTGCTCTGGATTGACCAGGACCTTGCCGGCGCCGAGCGGGACGAACGTCGTGTCGATGTGCATGGGCGTGCGGCAGCGGCTCTCGATCTCGTGGATGCGATAGCCCGGTCCGAGATGGCGCCGCAGCCACTCGACGCCCATCCGGTTGGTGACATTGCTCCGGGTGACGAACAAATCCCCGGCCCGCGCGCACGAAGTCCGCGGCGTCGAAGACCGGCTCGAACTCGGTGAGGATGTAGCGCATGGGCTCGCCGGGCTTGGGTGCACGGAAGTCCTGCTCGAACAGCTCGTCGGTGAGCTGCGGCTTCGGTGCCGCCGTCCAGCGGGCGCCGCGCCGGAAGTAGTCCTTGAGGATCGGGCGGTAGGAGTGGGTCTCGAAGTACCGGCAGGGCCAGGCCATCGGGGTTTCGATGATCTCGTCGCCAATCACGAGGAGGCTGTCGCGCGGACAGGTGTTGCAGAAACCCCGCGATGACCAGTGCGGGGTGCCGAAGCGTCGCCTGTGGTCGACCGCGTCCGGGCGCTGGACCGTGACGCCGAGAGACCGCAGGAGAGAAATGAACTGATCGAGTTCGTGCTGCGCCCGCTCGATCAGCACACGCGGATATTTGAAGCCTGCGGCAAGCCACTGCACACGCGCCGCCCATGGTGGGACGTTGCAGGCCACGACCGGATGCTTGGAAGGGATCGTCGCGCCTTCGAGACGCCCGACGACGACCTCCTCCAGCGGGTCCCACTCGTTGTGTGAATTGACCGGCGAAACGAGAGGCTCCGTGGCGTTGTCTGTCGTGGCCGATGACGCCGACATCACGTGCAGTCCACAGCCCACGCATGGGCATCGTTGTCTGCCACCGCCGTCAGAATGCCGGACCTCAGTGCTACCGCCATGTTCAACCGCTTCACATCGCAGAAACTCGTCATTGCCTGTACCCAACACGTTACTCAAGGTGGCCTGGCAGGGCTGTCCGCGTCGCATGCGCCACAACACCGCCGACAGTCCGTGTACCGCCGCACTCATCCCCCCGGTACGCGTAGCGCCGCCGAGTGCGTGCCTGTACGGCCGGGGCCGCGTGCGCGGTGACCTCGGCCTGCATCCGCGCAGCCCTGATGGCCCCGGCAAGTGACCGACTAGCGGGGCTCACTGTGAGTCCCATGCCCCGGCCGGAGTAGCGTCCGTGGGCTGGGCGTCCCGTCTGACGGTCAATGGTCTTGGGGCCTTTTGTGTTCCGGCTTCTCCAGGTACTCGGGGCAGTCGGGGTTGTGGCAGGTGCCCGGGCCCCACACCGGCACGAAGATTCCGAGAGTCTTGTGCCGTCCCCTGATGGTCATTTCGAGGGGGTGCTTGCAGACCGAGCACACCTGCGTCCCTGGCGGGTCGGTCTCGTGCGCGGCTTTGCTCATTCTTTAACAATAGGCTGTGTGGCCGGGGAAGGGGACGGGCCGCAGGTCGTTCACCGCAGTGATGATCAGTGCGCTGGCCAGGGTGTTACCGGGGCGGATCATCCCGCTGCTGGTCCTGTTCACCATGTGCGCCGGCAGGTCCGGGGTTCTCGGTTGGGGGGTCTGACAGGGAGGGTGCTTTCTCATCCTGTGCGGCGGCTGTCAGGTGGAGTGGGGCGGGTCGCAGCAGGCTGAATATGACGGATGCGGCCAGAACAACGACGATGACCGCGAGGCTGATCGGTGAGGGGATTTCCGGGATGCTTGGGCTGATCATCTTGTGGGATGCCTGGAGGATGAGCTTGATGCCGATGAAAGCGAGGATGATCGCCAGGCCCTTGTTCAGGTAGTGGAAGCGGTCCAGCAGGCCCGAGAGCATAAAGTAGAGGGCGCGCAGGCCCAGGATGGCGAACGCGTTACTGGTGTAGACGATGAAGGCGTCGTCGCTGACAGCGAGGACAGCGGGGACGCTGTCGACGGCGAAGATCAAGTCGGCTGCCTCGATCGCGGCGACTACCGCGAGAAGCGGGGTGGCCACACGTTTGCCGGCCTCCCTGACGAAGAACTTCATGCCGGCGTACTCGTCCCGGACCGGCATGAAGTTGCGGAGCATCCGCACGGCGAAGCTCTTGCCCGGGTCGAAGCTCTCCTCCTCGTTCTTGAGGAGCTTGTAGGTGCTGTAGAACAGGACGGCGGCGAAGGCGAACAGCACCGCGGTGAAGCGGCTGACGACGGCGACACCGAGCGAGAGGAAGATCCCGCGGAAGACCAGGGCGCCCATCACGCCGAAGAACAGCACCCGGTGCTGGTAGGCGCGCGGCACCTTGAAGTAGGCGAAGATCACCGCGAACACGAACAGGTTGTCCACCGACAGGCTCTTCTCCAGCAGCCACGCGGTGGTGTACTCGGTGCCGGCTGTCTCGCCGAGAACGAGGAAGACGACACCGGCGAAGACCAGAGCGAGGCTCACCCACAGGGCGCTCCAGGCGGCAGCTTCCTTGAAGCCGATGACGTGCGCGGTGCGGTGGGCCAGCAGGTCCACCGCCAGCGACACCACCACCGTCGCCGCGAACGCCCCCCACAGCCAGAACGGGACCTCAGGCACAACCCGTCACCTTCTCGGCGGCCCACGCTGATACGGGCTCCTATACGGGAGTCTGCGACATTTCACTGGACCGGGCGACATCAGGGCTGGGGGCGGAGCATGTCTGGCCGCGTCAGCTTCGCGGTGCGTGCACGCCACGAGGCGAGCGGCGCTCGGTACGCGGAGGTCTCCGTCGCCGGGCCGGGTGCCCCGGAGGACTTGGCGGTCGCGGGCGGTCGCGTAGACGGGCTTCTCGCTGTCCGAAGTTGATCAGCGGCGTACCGCAGGCTATGGCGGTTGCCCTGCGGGCATGCGGGCGGTGGCGAAGAGAGGCAAGGGCAAAGAGCCGGGTATAGCCTGAATTTTGCCGATTGATTGGCATGCGTCACTCAACACGTGGGAGAGGCTCATGACCTTCGTCCAACTCATCGACTGCAAGACCAGCAATGTCGATCAACTCAACCGGCTGATGGACAGCTGGGTCGAGGCGACCCAGGGCAAGCGGACCGCCACGCACTCGATCGTCGGTCGGGACCGCGGGGACTCCAACCATGTCGTCGAGATCGTGGAGTTCCCGTCCTACGAGGAGGCGATGAAGAACTCCAACCTCCCCGAGACCAACCGCATCTTCGAGGAACTCGTCGCCGCCTGCGAGGAGACGCCCACCTTCACGGACCTCGACGTCGTACGGGACGAGCAGCTCAACAAGCTCGTCGTCCGCCGCTTCTTCGACGAGGTCATCAACGCCAAGAACCTCGACCTCGCCGACGAGCTGTGCACCGGCAACTACCGGGAGCACGACCCCTCCCTCTCCTCCTACGACGTGGACCTCGCCCAGGCCAAGCGGGAGAACGGCGAGATCCTGGACGCCTTCAATCCCCGGCTCACCGTGGAGAGCATGATCGCCGAGGGCGACCTGGTGACCTGCCGGATCACCTTCCAGGGTCGGCACACCGGCACCTACCAGGGACTGGAGCCCACCAACCGGGACGTCGCCGGAACCGGGCACGCTACGTTCCGCTGCCAGGGCGGCAAGATCGCCGAGAGCTGGTGGAACTGGGACGACCTCGGCCTGATGCGGCAACTGGGGGCCGTGCAAGCCTGACCCGTCCCAGGCTCTGGTTGCGTGAGACGGCACGCCGAGTAAGGGGCGGTCTTATGGAGGCCGCCCCTCAATCGTGTGCCGTGGCCGTCGGTAACGGCAGCGGCGAGGAAACTCGCGATGTGATCACCGAGCGCTCGGCCGTCGCCCGGCACGCCGTAGCACCTGTCCTGCGACGACATCGAGGGCCGCAACGCCTTCGACGACCCCGCGGGCGCCTACGGCCTATGGCCCTTCGCCGGGTTCGTCGACCTGCTGGCGGACGCCTGCGCCGCGAACCTTGTCAGCGACGACCGGTTCGCCTGCGCCAGCCCCGGCTGGCTGCTGCGCGAACTCTCCTGCGCGGTCGCCCGCTTGCCCTGGCCTTCAGGATGCACCGCCCAATTGTTCCAGCTCCTCCACAGCGACTACGTCCTCAGATGATGGAGCGGTCGCCGAAACGGGCTTGTCGTAATCGGTCAGCGTGAGATCGCCGGGCTCGCCCCCGCCTTTTGTGACGACCCTGAGGATGTAGGGCTCGTCCTCCGTGGCGACGTAGGTGTTTGTGGTGGCGCCGTCCTCTTCCTTGGTCAGTGTGATGGTTGGTTTGCCGTCGACCTCGGTTTCCCCTCTCTTACAACAGCTAACACAATGAGGCGGATCGCCCCTGATGGCCGTGTCCAGGGCGGTAGTTGAGCGTTCGGTCCGGTGTGGGGACATCGCCGTGGATCGTGTCGGATGAGCTGTGGGACCGTCTTGAGCCGTTGCTGCCGCAGCGCGCGAGGCGCTTTCGGTACCCAGGGCGTAAACCGTTGCCGGACCGGGAGGTGCTGTGCGGGATCCTGTACGTATTGCACACCGGCAGCCAGTGGGAGTACCTGCCCAAGGAGCTGGGCTTCGGCTCGGGCATGACCTGCTGGCGGCGGCTGCGGGACTGGAACGAGGCCGGCGTCTGGCAGCGGCTGCACGAGGTCCTGCTGGCCGAACTGAACGCGGTCTCACGGCTCGACTGGTCCCGCTGCGTGGTCGACTCCTCCCACGTCAGGGCGTTAAAAGGGGGCAGCACACGGGCCCCTCGCCGGTCGACCGAGGCCGCGCCGGCTCTAAACACCACTTGATCACCGATGGGCACGGCACCCCGCTCGCGGTCCTGCTGACCGGCGGCAACCGCAACGACGTCACCCAGTTGTTGCCCTTGCTCGAGGCGATCCCGCCGGTCCGCGGCCGGGTCGGCCATCCCCGCCGCAAGCCCGACTCACTGTTCGCCGACCGCGGCTACGACCACGACATCTACCGCGACCAGGCCCGCGAGCGAGGCATCATCCCGGCCATCGCCCGCCGCGGAGCCCGACACGGCACTGGGCTGGGCACCTACCGTTGGGTGATCGAACGGAGCTTTGCGTGGCTGCACGGCTTCCGGCGGCTACGTGTCCGCTGGGAACACAGGGCCGACATCCACGAAGCGTTCCTCAAACTCGCCTGCCGCCTCATCACCCACCGGCAACTCAAGGCACTGCGCTGACATTGGGGTGCAAGGTCGCTGGTCACCGCGTGGGTGTCCGTGGCTCATGTCATGATCCGGCCTCATGATTGACCGTTCACTTTCGCCCTCCTGGCTGGCGTCGTGGATCGACAGAGTCTCGGGGACCCTGGCAGCGATGACAGGCGAGTTCGAGAGTCGGCACGGCTTTCCCCCTGGCACCAACGAGGTCCGGCCAGCCGACCACGAGGACCACGCCGCGGCTCGCACGCTTGCCCAAGTGAGCCTCATTCCAGCTGACCTGGTTACCTTCTACGAGAGCATCGGCGACGTCACCTGGGAGGACGTCGGCAACGGCTACTTCATCGACCCGGCAAGTGACGTCCTGCTGCGGCTCCAGGAGTACGGCGCTGTAGACCTGGGCGCGGACCGGAAGGCCCATGGCCTGGTCATTGGCTCGAACGGTGGCGGCCTGTCCTACGTCGCCTGCCCCAGTGGTGCGGTCTATCGCACGCGGACGGCGTCGCTGGACGACCCGGAACTCGACAAGGTGGCTGATGACCTGCGGCAGTTTCTGGAGTTGCTGGAGCGATCCCTGACACGGTTCGTCGCCGACGGCGAGCCGGGATACCTATAGGTACAGTTCCCGGCGCCCATTCTGTTAGTCGCTGTAAGGGACAACGCGATGAGACGCACTCGCGGCCTCGTCGAGGTCGGCCAGTTGCTTGAGCGTCGGCAAACCTCACGCTCTCGCGCAAGGAAGGTCTGCGGGCCATGGCCGAGGCGTCGCCCCGCACGCAGCCGGAGCCGCGCCCTTGTTGAACCGGCGCGTCGTGCGGGGCTACGGCCTGCTGCAGCGACCGCCGCGTCAGGTGTGCACGATGCCGGGCGGAGATAAGGGGATCATCGAGGCGCACCCTGTCCCCGGCCCTTGGATGTTAGAGGTTGCGTGGCGTCACCAGGCCGGATTCGTAGGCGACTACCACGAGTTGGGCGCGGTCGCGGGCGTGGAGTTTGGTCATGGCCCGGTTGATATGGGTCTTCGCGGTCATCGGGCTGATCACCATGCGGTCGGCGATCTGGTCGTTGGACAGGCCCTGCGCGACCAGGGTGACGGCCTCGCGTTCGCGGCCGGTCAGCTCCTCCAGTGCGGCACCAGTGGTGGGGAGGGGCTGGGTGACGTACCGGTTGATCAGCTTGCGGGTGATGGACGGGGCGAGCAGCGCGTCACCGCGGGCGGCTACCCGTACGGCGTGCAGTAGGTCGTCCGGCACGATGTCCTTGACGAGGAATCCGGCGGCGCCGGCGCGCAGCGCGTCGAGGATGTACTCGTCCATGCCGTAGTTGGTGAGGATGACGACGTGCACGCCGGCCAGGGCCGGGTCCGCAGCGATGCGCCGGGTGGCCTCGATGCCGTCGACGACCGGCATCTGGATGTCGATCAGCACGATGTCGGGCAGGTGCTGCTTGGTGAGCGCCAGGCCCTCCGCGCCGTCGGCGGCCTCGGCCACCACCTCGATGTCGTCTTCGAGGTTGAGGAGTGCACGGAATCCGCTGCGGATGAGCGGCTGGTCGTCGACCAGCAGGACACGGATCATGAGGTGTGGTCCACGGGGAGTTCGGCCTGGACGGTGAAGCCGCGCTCGCTGCGCGGCTGAGCACACAGGCGGCCGCCGAGGGCGGTGACGCGTTCACGCATGCCGAGCAGCCCCAGGCCGGGCATCGGCACCGTGTCCGGCGTGGCCTTGCCGTCGTCATCGACCTGGATGGCAAGTGAGTCGGTCCGGTAGTCGATGCGGACCGACGCGGTCGCGGCAGAGGCGTGCCGGGCGATGTTGGTCAGCGACTCCTGAACGATCCGGTAGGCGGTCCGGCCCACCGCGGCCGGCACGTCAGGCCGCTGTCCCCCGATCGTCAACGTCGCTTCAAGGCCGGCCCTGCTCGCCTGCTCCACCAGCTCCGGGATGTGGTCGAGCCCGCGGGGCGGGGTGGTGTCGTCATCGCGCAGCGCCTCCAGGGTGGCGCGCAGTTCCCGGGTCGCCTCACGTCCGGCCGCCTGGATTGCCAGCAGGGCCTCGGGTACCTGTTCACCCCGCCTGCGGGCCACGTGGACGGCGACTTCCGCCTGCACCTTGATGATCGAGATCTGGTGAGTGAGCGAATCATGCAGCTCCCGCGCGATGTGCAGCCGCTCCTCATCTGCGCGGCGCCGCGCTGTCTCCTCCCGGGTGCGTTCGGCTTCGTCCGCCCGCTGCTCGGCCTGGCGCAGCGCCTCCCCGGCGGCAAACGCGGCGATCAGCCAGGCAACCTCAAGGACGTGGCGGGCCTGCGCCAAAGCCTCGCCCGCAGGCCCACCGTGGAAGACCAGCACAGTGAGGTGAAGAACAACCAGCATGGTCACGGACGCCGCCACCGTGAGAGCGCGGTGCCCGGCCCGCACCGCGCCGTACACCGCAACCAGGTACGAGACGGCGAGCACGTCGAAACCGGCCGCCTGGTAACCCACCGCGCTCAGCCCGGTGACGGCCAGGACGGCCAGCGGAGCGCGGCGACGCGCGGCCAGCGCGAGGCCGCCAGCCGCCAGCAGCGCGTAGCCGAGCACGTCGGGGTCCGCGTCGGGGTGCTCCCCGGACAGCCCGGTGCCCAGCAGCAGGGCCGCCACACCGAGGGCGATCGTCCAGTCCCTGACACCGGCCGGGACACCAAACCGTCCTTTGTCCATGCGCGCACCTTAGCCAGGGGTCGCTGCAGGCGAGTCCCGCTCGTGGAGGAGTGGTCGGCTACCGCGCCCGCGGTAGCCGCGCGGCGCCTGCCGCATCCGCAGCAGGAGCCTGCGGCATCGGCGGCAGCGCAAAGTGCCTGCGCCTGCGGGACGACCGGCGGCGCGGTCGGCAGGCACGATCGGGACACATCCGAATCTCGGAAACGAAACGCGTGAAAGTCGTGAAAGAGGAGAGCGACATGAACTCACCCGAAGCCCTGACGATGTCGATCCAACTTGTGACCGCCGCCGAGGATTACAGCATCCAAGGGCGAGGTCCGTCCGTTGTGGCTGATCTGGTGGCGCTGGCCAGTGTGGCCATCGGCGCGCTGGCGCTGGCCCGCGCTAAAGGACGTATCGGCACCGGTAACGGGCGTACCGGTGCCATCGTGGCCATGGCGGTCGGGCTGACCGGCATAGTTCTCGCCGGGGTGGCGCTGGCCATCGCCGACGGTGGTCCCGGCACCGGCAATGGGGTAGTCGGATCCGTCTTTGCCATCGCGATAGGGCTGATCGGCATAGTCCTCGGGGGCCTGGCTCGGGCCCCCTTCCGCCGCACAGACCTACCGGCTGACCGGCTGACGGGCTGACCGGCTGACCGGCTGACCGGCCGCAGCGAATACGAACGCGGCCGGACATGGTCAGGCGCGGGCCCGTGACGAGTACGGCGAGGGCCTGTGCCTCAGGGCCCCAGAAGGGTCAACTACGCCCGCGGACCGGCAATGGCTACCCGGTCCGGGTCGACCAGTTTCCCGAGTTTGGGTCGTTCCTGGAAGACCTGGATAGGGACAGACCTGCCGATGACACCCGAGAGGGGACAAGATCGTGAGACAGAAATGCCATGTCCCTCAAATGAGACAACCGGGAAGGCCCAGGCGACGACAGCGGCACGGGACACTCCGAGTGCCGGCCTACACCGGTGTGGGGCGCTCTGGACACGGTTCGCCTCTACCAGCATGTGGTGGCCGCCGGGACGCTCTACACCCTCGCGATGACGACCGAGGTGTGTGAGGAGCTGGGGTTGGCGACGGTGCCCCGGGAGGTGACGCCGGGCCTGCGCCCGGTGATGGAGATAGCCGGTGTCGACTCCGAGCTGATCGACTGGTCGTCGACCCGCCGTCAGCGGATCGAGGACGTTCTGGAAGGCCTCACCTACAAGTACGCGCAGAAGCACGGGCGGCTGCCCGGCGAGCGCGCCCGCCAGGGCCTGGCCTGGTGGGCGGCGCAGGAGACCCGCCCCGAGAAGAAGACCCCGCGCCCGTTGAAGCAGCTGCTCGCATGGTGGCGGGCGTCCGCGCTCCTGAAGTTCGGCAAGCAGGTGGTCGACGGGCTCCTTCAGCGCTGCCGCACAGCGGATGCGGCGATCCGGGCCCAGGGTGGACCCGGTGGTGGACACCGCGCTCGCTGCCGTCGACGTCGCTGCGGTCGTCTTCACCGTGCGCGGCACTTTTCGCCCGCCGTCACGTCCTGGCCGAAGCCCGCCGTCACTTGCTGGAGACCCTGCGCGGCCAGGAGTTCACGCGCGGCCTGGACGACTACATCGCCGACCGCGCCCTGTCCGACCACTCGCGTCAGCTCACCGTTCCCCAGCCCGGCCGCCGGACCCCGGCCGTCCAGGTAGGGCTTGTAGTCATCAAGGAGGGAGGGCCGGTTCTTTGCCGGGTGGACAAGACCTCGACACGGCCACCGGTGAGGCGGTGGCTCCATATCTGCCAGCCGAAGCCGGCCGCACCGGTGACGGCTCCGAAGACGGCCAGCTCATTCGTCCAGTTCATGATCCGGAGCGTAGAGAGCCTCGAGCACGGCCGTCCGGCGATCAGTCCTCTCCCTGCTGCGGCTGCCTACGCGCGCGTGCTGACGTAACGCACGCCCGGGCCCCACTTCTCCTGCACCGGCGCCATGCACCACTGGCACAGCGGGCAGCCACCGGAGCCGTTACTTGTGGGTCTTGCGCTGGCAGCCGGCGCACAGACCGACCCGGTCACCGGGGCAGGTCAGCGCGGACGGGTCCGGCTCGGAGACCGGGGGCGGGGGAGTCGACATCGTGCGTCCTGTTCTAGGCGGCGACCACCAGCCGCCTCGCCCGCAGGATAACCGGCCGAATGACACGCCTGTTCGAGCCGTGCCCGGACAGGAACGCGACTCCCCCCAACCGGCCAACTGGCCCTCCGATACGGTCGCGGCATGACCGGAGCCTTGCGCCCTCCCCAAGCCACCTGGGAATACTGCCTTTCCGCCGCTGACGAGCTGGTGCTGTGGCACCTGCGGCAGGGCGAGGACGTCCCGGAAGCCGATCGTCCCCGGGTGGTGACGCTGATCGGCGCCGCCGCGTACGGCTCGCCTCCAGCATCTGTCTGGAAGGGCCGCAGATCGCCGGCCTTCCGCTCACCGGCCCCGATGAGAGCCGGTCCGGCAGCGTCCGAGGCGTCCTGCAGCACCACGCCCTGGTCGCCCTCCAGACCTGCCCGTACGAAACCCTGGGCGCTGCCGAGCGCGAGCAGCTGCTCGCCGCGTACGGCAGCCCCACGTTCGAACTCGCGCGGGAGACGGCGGTCGCGGTGATCGACCACCACGTCCGATCCTCGGGGGAGACGGGGCAGCCCCACCCGACCATCAGGGACCGCGCGCCCGCGGTGGCCGGCGCCCGGGCGGCTGGGGGCCAGGGTGGACGTCGATGAGGCCCGCAGCCGCCAGCAGTGCCTGACGGCGGCCGGGGCGATCTGGGTCGTCTACGACGGAGCGATCGCCCTCCAAGGGGCGTCCCGCTCCGAGGACATCGAGATCAACGCCTAGCCTGGGGCTGGCCTGTTCAGGACTCGCCGGGATCGGAGCCGGTGATGTGGTCGAAGCCCTTCAGCAGCGGGGTGAGCTCCTGGGCGCACCCGCACAGCACGCACTGCCGCGTCGCTGGGTTCGCCGCGACGTCCAGGGCGCGCTTCCAGTCGAGCAGCGGCGCGTCCTTCGGCGCCTCCTCGCAGAGCGTGCAGGACACCCTGGGCGGGACCGCGCCCGCCGCCCACCTTCTGCAGCACCCACCCCGAAGGCCGGCGCTCCCCGAGGACCTCCCGGACCACTGATTGCGGCGACCGCTCCAACCTCTCGGTGACGACCTGGTCGTAGTCGACGCCGTCGACCCGCCGCACATGCTCCGGGGCACGCACCCACACCCGGTACTCCGCCGCCTCCACGTCGACGTCCTCGAGATCTCGGTACGACGGCGGGCCCACCAGGTACAACCAGCCCGTTTCTGTCTGGCGTCGTTTCCACAGCCGCGCCACGATCTCCTGCTGCTCAGTCCCGAGCACGGGGTCGGCGGGCAGCACGACCCGCACGGGTACCGGCATCGGCTCGGAAGGCGTCGTCACGGCCACCACAGTAGGAAGTCAGCCACGGCCGCTGCCTCGCCTGGAACTCCCGGCCGCACCACCTGAGTAGGGCAGTGGCGTAGATCAGCGCGTCACGGAGAGGATGGGCGCGACCAGCAGGCGGCAGAGAGGGACGGCATGACCGGATTCCCCGGCCCCACAAGCTGAAGGCCTGGCGGGGCATCGCGACCCGATACGACAAGACACCCGAGAGCTACCTTGCCGGCCTCCACCTCCGCGCATCGAAATGATCTGGACCAACGACCTCCTGCAGACACCTGCTTGATCACACCCACACACAGGCCCTAGGTGTATTGCCCTAGGCGAGGAGATGTTCTTCGTTGACGCCGTCCCACTGCAACTGGACGGCAGAGAGATCCAGAGGCAGGCCGACGGGCAGGAGGTTCTTCGGCTTGAAGTGGATGGGTCCCGCCGCTTTGAGGAAGGCGCCGCCGGTGGGCGACCCGTCGGGGTTGGTGCCCCGAGGCGGGGGCGGGAAAGTAGGCATGCTGCCGCTTGCCTTTGCGGGCTGGGTGGTCTCAAAGAAGAGCGGTCCAGCGAGGTCACCGAACCGCTCGAAGATCATGTCCATCGACTGGACCCAGGTGTGCATAAGCCCGCCCGGACCCATCTCGAGGGTGCTTAGGGGGGACACGTCGATGTCGGGAAGCTTGAGCGTGACCTGCCCGAGCAGCGGATGACTGGCAGCCATGGCGAAGTTCAGGGTCCGAAGACGGACGAAACTCGGGCCGCCGACAAGGACTTCCACCGCAATGCTGCCGATGAAGTTCAAGCGGGGAAGAGGCGGGGGCAGTGGCACCACCAGACTGGTACCGAAGGCGTTCATCGACATGTTGATGGTCTGCCCAATCGGCAGCAGCGCGGCGGCCCGGCGCTGAGTTGCTTGGGCGTTCGGTCCAGTGGCCAGCAGCAGTCCCGTGCCGACAAGGGCGGCAGCGGCCGCTTGGCGGAGCATGTGGCGCCGCCCCAAAGGTGTCGGTGAAGTCACGATGGTCAGTCTCGGTTACCCGACAGCAACCGAGCACTCCTGACGGACATTGCCACCCATGCGAGTGACAGAACCGATTGATCACGACATCACACAGGCCCTAGTACTGCAACGGTGCTTGTTGTGACTGCTGGCCAGGTTGGTCGTTGGTGTGGCTATGGGTGGGGACCTTGCTGATGTCAGGTTGTGGGCCGGTGAACTGACCGCTCTGCACGAGCGGTTCGTGCACCGGTTCAGCAGGTCGGAGCCGAGGGAGTCGGCACTGGCCTATATGCGCGGGCTGATCGCTCCGTTGGGGCGGAAGAACGGCTGGACGCTGGCCGAGCAGGCCGGCCATTCAGGCCCGGACCGCATCCACCGGATGCTGAACCGGATCGACTGGGACGCCGACGAGGTACTCGATGACGTGCGTGACTACGTCGTCGAGCACCTCCGTGACCGTGAGGCCGTCCTGATCGTGGACGACACAGGCTTCCTGAAGAAGGGCATGCGGTCGGCCGGGGTGCAGCGGCAGTACTCCGGCACCGCCGGGCGGACGGAGAACTGCCAGATTGGCGTCTTCCTCGCCTATGCGACCCCACGTGGACGGACACTGATCGACCGACGGCTGTATCTGCCCACGTCCTGGATGGAGGACCGCGAGCGGTGCCGCCGGGCCGGCATCGGTGACGACGTCGCCTTCGAGACGAAGGTGGCCATGGCGAAGGCGATGGTCCGTCGCGCGATCGCGGACCGGATCCCGTTTCGGTGGGTGACTGCCGATGCCGCCTATGGCTTTTCCAAGGGCTGGCGCTTCGAGCTGGAGCAGGCCGATGTCTTCCACGTCATGGCCACCACCCGGCACGACACCGTCGTGACCCGCTGGGCGATCGACCACCCCGTCCACGACCTGTTCAACGGCCTGCCGCGGCAGAAGTGGAAGCGCCGTTCCTGCGGCACCGGGGCTCACGGCCTGCGGATCTACGACTGGGCTCGCGTCGAGGTGCGGCCCTGGCACCGGCCCGATCGCCGCCACTGGGTCATCGCCCGCCGCAGCGTCAGCCGGCCTGGGGAGGTCTCCTACTACATCGCCTACTGCCCCACCGAGACCACCCTCGACGACCTGATCCGCATCGCGGGCAGCAGGTGGGCCATCGAGGAATGCTTCCAGAGCGCGAAGCAGGAATGCGGCCTGGACGACTACCAGGTCCGCCGCTATCCCGGCTGGCACCGCCACATGACCCTGGCCATGGCCGCTCACGCCTGCTTGACCATCCTGCGAGCCCGTGAGCTGGACAGCGACAAAGCAGAAACGGATCCTCCCAGCTCATCCATCTCAGCCTTGCCGAGATCAGACGACTGATCACCCGCCTCACCGACCGCCGGCCCGTCACTGTCGACCACATCCTGCACTGGTCACGCTGGCGTCGACGACGCCAACACCAAGCCCGCGTCAGCCACTACAAGCGACGCGGACACAGCCCCTGAAAACTGCCCAGCAATCAGCACAAACACCGTTGCAGTACTAGGCGGCGCCTTCGGTGATGAGGTCCGCCTCTCCGCGGTTGGCGAAGACATCCATCAGCGAGTGGGCGATACGGGCCAGGATGGCGTCCGCTGCATGGGGGCCGATCAGTTGGCGAACTCGAGCGGCCTGACCACTGAGCTTGTCCTACATGCCAGTTGGCGGTTGTGCCTTCGAGCAAGTGGGCGGCGACCGCGGTCCCGTATGTGCTGGCGTGACCAACGGCCGCTCCACGCGGAGGCTTGAGCCGAGTTTGGCAACTGACTCCCGTTAGATCGGGGGAACTTCCCTCTGACCGGGCTTGCATTTGCGTGGGTCAAATCCCCTTGGCCGCCCTGGCGATCGACCTCACCCTGCGGTCGAACTCCCGGTTGAGCAGCGGCATCAACACACTGCCGAACCGCGCCAGCGCCAGCGTGCCTGTATCCGGGCAGATCACGAAACGCCGCCGGTCGATACCCGCCACGATCGCCGCCGCGACCTTCTCCGCGGTCAGCGGTTTGATCGTTCCGCCGACCGCCCGGGTCTCCTGCGGCTTCCACCGGTTCTCCTCGGCGAATTGCGGGGTGTCCACGTCCGGTGGGAAGACAACCCCGACGTGCACTCCGTGCGGCGTCAGTTCGGCTCGTATCGACTCCATCAGCCCGCGTACGGCGAACTTGGCCGGTCCGTAAGCGCTGTAGCCGAAGATCCCGATCAGCCCGGCGGCGGATGACACCGCGACCACGCTGCCCCGCCCGCGCTTCACCATGCCGGGGGCCACGGCCCTGAGCGCGTGCAGCGTCCCGAAGTAGTCGACCTCGATCATCTCTCGGAAGACCTCGTCCGGCAGCTCCAGGAAGTGCCCCGGACGAGCGAGACCCGCCGACGTGATCAGGATGTCGCAGGGCTGTCCCTGTTCCTGTTCGAGCTCGGTGATCGCGAGGGTCAGGGCCGCCTGATCGGCCACGTCGGCCGTCCGCGCAACGGCCGACAGCTCCTTCGCCGCCGCCTCCAGACGGTCCCGTCCCCGCGCGATCAGGGACACCTTCGCGCCCCGCTCCGCGAGCAGCCGGGCCGTGGCCAGGCCAATACCGCTCGACCCTCCGGTCACGATCACATGGGCCGAACTGACGTCCATGGCACGTGCATTCCTCAAGCTCATGCGCTGAACAGTAGCGGCAGCCGACCGCAGCATGCCGTCTCATCTGGGAGAACGCTCTCACTCATGACGGGCTTGGCAGAGTTCGGTCTGCTGGGCCATTACGTCACCGAAGCGAAGACCGCCGCCGAACCCGTCTTATCCACGGTGAAGTCCTGATGGCCGGTACGATGCGCGAACTCCGTGAGTCCGGCCAACTGTTGCTCTGCCAGAAAGAAGTCGAGCGCGCCAGTGAAGTAGTACTCCAGGGTCGCGGCATCGAAAACCTCCCACCGAACCGCGCGCCGCGCCAGCTCGGCGGCCTCAGTCTTCGCCAGATCCCGCGCCGCAAGCAGAGCACCGTGGACCTCTCGCACCATGTGCGGTGTCTGCGCGGCCACATCGCGACGGACCGCCCACACGCCGAACACGAAAGGCAGGCCGGTCCGCCGCTTCCACAGCGCTTCCAGGTCGTACACGTGCAGTCCGTCACGTGCGACCCGGTCTATCGCGTAACGCAGCGCCAAGTCGCCGGTGAGTACCGCCGCGTCCGCCTCATGCAGCATGTCGTCAAGGTCCTCGGAAGAAGTGACGTACTGCGGGCATTCCATCTCCTGCCGATCCAGGAGCAGTTGGGCCAGTCGACCGCAGGTCGGACTGCTCGACGCGATCGCGACGGTCCGGCCCTGCAGTTCCACGATCGGTACTTTCGCGAGGATCGTGCACGACATGACGGGCCCGTCACTGCCCGCTGCGATATCCGGCAGGAGCAGCAAGTGGTCACGGTGGAGCAGGTACTCCGCCACCGGCACCGCCGCGATGTCGAGGTCTCCGGCCAGCAACCGTCGTGCCAGTGCATGCGGAGTGTCCTCGACCAGGTCGATGTTCAGCAGCGCCGCGCTCTGGCCAACCCCCAGAACAAGGGAACGCAGTTCAGGAAGCCGGTGCGGCCCACGCGCGGGCGCCCTGCCCGGCGGGCCCGTTCATCAGCAGTGTCCACGCCCGGCACCATATGCCCGGCACAACAGACCCTGGTCCGTGGGCTGCCGGACGATGCCGTCTCCTCGATCACGGCTTGGTGCCGTGGCAGCGGTCCACCGGAAGGTCACCGCCGCCACGGGCGCGGGCATCGCGAGGCGTCACAGTCTGCGGCGCGCCGAAGCGATGGGAACGGGGTCCACTCCCTCGACGATCGTGTTGCTGAGGGTGCCCAAACCCTGGGCCGTGATGGTGACGGTGTCGCCGGGCTCCAAGGGCGTCGGTTCGAACATGCGGTGGCGGCCCCAGAGTTCGGCCAGGCATCCGCCGTTGCCGCAGGTACCGGAGCCCAGGACATCTCCGGGGCGGACCCAGGTGCCTCGTGAGGCGTAGGCGACCATCTCCTCGAACGTCCAGGCCATATTGGCGAGGGTGTCCTGCCCGACGGTCTCGCCGTTGACGTCCACCGTGAGTTTGAGGTCCAGGAATCCGTCGGCGTCGCGGTGGGGCTCGATTTCGTCAGCGGTGACCAGCCACGGGCCGAGAGTGGTGGCTGTGTCCTTGCCCTTGGCCGGGCCCAGTTTGACCTTCATCTCGCGGCCCTGCAGATCTCGGGCGGACCAGTCGTTGAGGATGGTGTAGCCGATGATGTGGTCGCGTGCCCGCTCGGGAGTCAGGTCCTGCCCGGCTCGTCCGACGACGGCCGCCACCTCCAGTTCGAAGTCGAAGCGCCGGCAGCCGGGCGGAACCGGGACGTCGTCGAAGGCGCCGATCATCGCGTACGGATTGGTGAAGTAGAACGCGGGCTGCGCGTACCACTCCTCGGGCACGGTGTCGCCGTATCCTTCTGCGACGCCCGCGACATGGCCTTCGAAGGTCATGAAGTCCCGTACGGTCGGGGGCTGGATCGGTGGCAGCAGCCGGACCTCGGCGAGGGAGAAGGGCGGCGATCTGGTCAGGGCCCGGGCTCCGGCGGCTCGCAGGTCGCTTGCGCCGGCCTCTATGAGTTCCAGCAGGCCTGCGCCGTGTTCGAAGGGGTGGACCCGGTCGTCGATGACGACTCCGGAGTGCTGCTGACCGTCGCGGAAGAAGGTCGCATACTTCATGCTCGGATCCCCTCTGGCTTGGTGACCGGTGCGTCGGTCTCAGCTGGCGAACCGTCGCCGGTCTGCCGGATGCCCAGGAAGGCGGCGGCGATGACGGCGGCGACCACGCAGGCGATCGCGGTGAGGATTAGCCCGTTGTTGTAACCGTCGGCGAGAGCCCGTTCAGTCAGAGGGGCGAGTTTGGCGCTGAGCGGACCGAGCTCAGCTGTGTGCAGGGCGATGGGTCCGCCCGCGTCGAGGACGGCCGCTGCGGTTCCGTGTTCGGCGGGTGTGAGTCCCGCGTCGGCCAGGCCGTCCGTCAGCCGGCTGGTCGCCATGCCGAGGGCTACCGCGCCCACGACGGCCGGGCCGAGGGTCTGGCCGAGGTCGCGGACCAGGCTGGTGGTGGCGCTGGCCATGCCGGTGAGGCTGGACGGTACGACGTTGACGGCGGCGGCGGTGATCGCGGCGACGACCAGGCCGAAGCCGACGCCGTTGAGGACCAGCGGGCCGAGCAGGGGCACCAGGCCGGTCTCGTGTATCGGCACTTCGCGCAGCCACAGCTGGGCGACAGCCAACGCCGTGAAGCCGGCGACGAGCATCGGACCGGGGCCGACCTTGTGCAGCAGCCGGACCAGGAGCGGCCAGATGAACGGAGTGATGCCCTGGATCACCAGGAAGGGCACCGCGGCCTCCAGCGGACTCTTGTACTGGATCACGCCGAGCCGGATGCTCAGGTCATACGCCCCGCCCAGGAAGCCGAACATGCCGATGACCGCCATCGCGGCCGAGGCGGCGAAGGCCGGGATGCGGAACAGCTCCAGGCGCAGCATCGGCGAGGCGCTGCGGTTCTCCGCCCAGACGAAGGCGACGAGCAGAACGGCAGCGGTGACGAAGGAGAGGACGACGGGAGTCGAGCCCCAGCCGTCCGAAGGGCCCTGGATGATGCCGTACAGCAGGGCCAGCAGAGACAGCGCGATGGTGACCTGCCCCGGCCAGTCCAGTGAGCGGCCCTCAGGAGCGCTTGACTCACCGGTCAGCAGCCACGCCGCTGCCGCCGCCACGAGCGCGAGCAGCCCGGTGGCGGCGAACGCCCAGCGGAAGGAGGTGAGTTCGACGACGACGCCGGAGAGCAGCGGGGCGATGAGCGCGCCGAGGGACAGGGCGGTGGTCCACGAAGCGAGGGCGCGGGCCCGGGCGGCCGGCGTCGGCGTGCTTGCGGTGATCACGGCCAGCGAGGCGGGGAAGAGGGCGGCGGCGCCGATGCCCGAGAGGGCCTGGCCGGTGATCAGCTGCGCCGCGGAGTGGGAGGTAGCGGAGACCGCGTACCCGACGGCGGCCAGCAGGGCGCCGCCCACCAGCAGTTTCTTACGACCGTAGAGGTCGCCGAGGACGCCGAAGGTCAGCGCGAGCACAGCGGCCGGCACGAGGAACGCGTCGCTGATCCAGGTCAGTTCGGCGCCGGAGGTCTGGAGGGAGTGCTGGATGACGCCGTTGATCGCGGCGGGCAGCACCAGGCCGATCTGGGCCAGGCACACGGCGAGGCAGCCGGCGACGATCGTTGCGGTGTGCCGGGCCCGCGGGGTGGCGGACGGGTCGGCAGGTGGGTCGTAGGCAGGGCTGGAGACCATGTCTCCTCCTTGGGATGGCCAGGGGACCGGGCGGTCCGGGGAATGACCGGCGGCTCAGAAACCGTGGTGAGCGCAGGCGAGTTGGGCCATGCGGCCGAACAGGCCAGGGCCGTCGAGGGGCGGCAGGGAGGGGTCGAGCTCCCGGTAAACGGTGTGCACGTTGACGGCGAGCCGTTCGCTCTCGTCCAGCTCGGCGAAGCGCCCGAGGCGGATGTCGTGTGCGGCGTCCATGACCGGCATGCCGGCGGTGAACCGGGTGACGGCCTGCTCGTGGACGAATTCGAGGTAGTCGCGGATGTTCCGGACGGCCTTCTTGGTGGTGACCGGGCCGTGTCCGGGCACGATGACGTCGGCGTCGAGACCGAGGAGCAGATCGCAGGCGGCGAGCCAGTTGGTGAACGGCCCGTGCCATACGACGGGGGTGGCGCCGGCGAACACGATGTCGCCGGTGTAGACGACACGGGCCCGTGGCACGTGGACGATCGTGTCGCCCGCGCTGTGCGCGGGGCCCACGTCGATGAGACGGACCTCCGTGCCACCTATGTCCAGCACCAGTTCGCCGTCGAACACCCGCTCCGGAAGGACTGGGGTGACGTCGGTGAAGTCGAAGGGGCCGAAGATCCGGCGGGCAAAGCGCCCGGTGAGCTCGGGCGCGACGGTCAGCTGCCGCATCTCGGCCGGGCCCACCTGCCGCATGTCGGTCAGTGAGCCGCGGGCCGCGACGATTTCGGCATGGGCCACCAGTTGGTTGCCGAACCAGTGATCGCCGTTGCCATGGGTGTTGACCACGGTCGAGATGGGGGCGTCGGCGGTCACGGGAGCGAATGCGTCGAGCATCTCTGCGGTCAGCCGCAGGTCGTAGAGGGTGTCGACGAGCAGCGACGTGCCCCGGCCGACGACCAGCCCGGCGTTGCTCATGCCCCAGCCACCCTGGCTCGCAAGCCAGGCATGGCAGCCGTCGCCAACCTCCACACGGCCCGTCAAGGGGATTACGGAAGCCACGCTGCCTCCTGTCCGTGCCTCGCGAACAATGCGAGACGTTTCTCCATTGATGGACTTGAGTCCATCAATGGACTGGAATCTAGATCCGGCTCGGCGAAGAGGTCAAGAGGCGTGCGGCGCTGTGCTGTACTGGAGTTCATGAAGATCCCGGACCCAGGAACGGCTCCCCCAGCCGAGGCGTCGGCGCCCGGGCGCCGCGAGCGCAAGCGCCGCCAGGTCCGCGACCAGCTGTACGAAGCTGCTGTGGGACTGTTCGTCGACCAGGGCTACGAGGCGACGACCATGGACCAGATCGCGGATGCCGCCGACGTTGCCCGAGCCACCGTGTTCAACCACTTCTCGCAGAAGGTCGGCTTCCTGGAGGAGTGGGGCGCCCGCCGCCGAGCACTGGTCGCGGCCATCCTCGGCCAGGAGCACGCAGAAGACTTGCCGGTCGGCGAGCGACTCAGGCGCTATCTGCGGGAGATGGCCGAACTCAACGTCGCCTCCCGCGCGGAGTCCACTGTCCTGATGGACGCCTCAGCGCGGTTCGGCCGACTGCTGCAGGATCCGTCACTCGAAATCGAACTCGCGAAGATCGTCGAAGAGGGAAAGCGGCGCGGCGAGATCCGGCGGACGGTCGACTCAGACCAGGCCGGCGCCCTGCTCGCGTCCTGCTACTTCTCCTCTGTCCTGCGATGGATCCGGGAGGAACCACCGCCCTTCGACCTGCCCCTCAGACTCGATGCCGCGCTCGACATCGCCCTGCGGGGCCTCCTCACCTCCGGATGAGCCGACCGGGACCGCAGCTGGAACCTCCGGAGTGAACGGAAGTTCTTACGAGAAGCTGACGCGGGACCGGATCGCCGTCACCCCACCCGTCCCACAGGCAACTCTGGCTCTGCACGTCACCGACCGGCGGTGGCGGCGAGGTACGAGGAGTCAGGCGTGAGCAGGCATACCAGGCGCAAGTCAAAGTTGCAGGTGCGGCTGACCATGGCAGGGGCCGGCATGCTCGCCTCGGCGGCTGTCGCGACGACGGTGGCAATCGCCTCGGCGGGGGAAGTCCCCCGCGTGCACGAAGACGCGACGACGAAGAGTGCGAAAGCGGGAGCCGACCACGCGGTCTTCGTGCAGGGCAACGAGCTGGACGGCAACACCATTCACGGCTCCCTGCCTGCGCCGGGTCAAGCGCCTTGAGCAAGAGGGCGTCATCACCGGCTACCACGCGAGGGTGGACCCCGCCGCCGCGGGGCGCTCGTTCGAGGTCACGGTCGCGGTCGAAGTGACGGTGAACGACCAACGCTCGCTGGAGGAGTTCGAGTCCGCGGTCGCCGCACTGGAGGAAGTGGTCGAGGTCCGCAGAGTGTTCGGGAGCCCGGACTACATCCTGCGGGTCCTGGTCGCCGACGTCGCCGAGTACGAGCGGTTCCAGACCACCAAGTTCCTCCGCCTACCCGGTGTCAGTCGGACCATCTCCCACCAGACCATGAAACTGGTCAAGCAAGAGTGGTGAGCGGCACAGCGCAGCCGTATGTCTGAGACCCAGACGCAGATGCCTGCGGTGCCTTCACTGGGGGATGGAGACCAGAACTCGGCCGCGACCACCGACGTCGACGCGGTCGTGGGCCTGGGCGATCTGGTCCAGTGGGTAGCGGGCACCGATGTCGACACTGAGGGCACCGACGGCCGCAGCGGCGGTGAGGTCACGGGCCGCCTGCCGTTTCGCCTCGACGGTGAAGTCGTCGCTGCCGATCAGGCGCAGGGTCACGTTGGCGAACAGCAGGGGCCAGAACGGCACTTGGGGCCGGTCGGCCCGGGTGGCGTAAGCGGCGATGACCGCGTCGCCCGCCACCACCTCGGCGTCCAGATCGGCGTTGTCGGAGAGCGCCACCTCAACGATCCGGTGCACACCCTGGGGCGCGCAGGCTCGGATCGCCTTGGCCGGGTCGTCCTGGTCGAGGGCCACGGCGTGGGACACCACGGAGCCGTCGACGCGATCAAGGTCCTTGCCGCGCGTCACGGTGCCGATGACGGTCGCTCCGCCCCAGCGGGCAAGCTGAGCCGCCAGCGATCCGACACCGCCGAGAACACCCTGCACCAGCACGGCCCTGCCGTCGACCGAGCCGTCGCCGAACACGGCCCGGTGCGCGGTGACGCCGGGGATGCCCAGGGCGGCTCCGAGTTCGTCACTGAGGTGATCAGGCAGGGGCACAGCCAGGTGGTCCGGTACAACCGCGTACTGGGCGGCGGTGCCGAAAGCCCGGTAGGACTGGGCACCATATACCCACACCCGCTGCCCCACCCGCGTGCTGTCGACTCCCTCACCGACGGCGTCGACGACGCCGGCCGCGTCGCTGTGCGGGATCACACGGGGA
Organism: Streptomyces sp. SD31; assembly: GCF_052068475.1. Classification (NCBI taxonomy): domain Bacteria; kingdom Bacillati; phylum Actinomycetota; class Actinomycetes; order Kitasatosporales; family Streptomycetaceae; genus Streptomyces; species Streptomyces sp. SD31. The sequence goes on from NZ_JBQHCX010000006.1 coordinate 42,172, forward strand.
AAGGGCATGGATGAACCGAGCCAGCCGCGCCGCTTCTTGGTGTCACCGGGGTTGACGCCCGACACGGTGACGCGCACGCGCACCTCGCCCGGGCCAGGTTGCGGGTCGGGCAGTTCGCCCACCTGGAGCGCATCGGATGCCCGGCCCTGTCGGTCATACCAGGATGCAAGCATGTGCAAGCCTCTCATCTCACGCGCTCATCGAGCGTAACGGGTCCATTACTGGATGCGCGGCGTCGGGGCTGGGGTCGTCTTCGCCCAGGACCTCGCGCAGCCAGGTGCGTTCGGCGCGGCTGATGGCGCGGGCGGTGAGGAGCATGCCGCGCCGGTAGGGGTCGTCAACGTCCTCCGCCCGCAGGGCGCGGTCGCCGTCATAGAAGAAGCTCGCTGGTTCCTCCAAGAACTCCAGCCGCCGGCGCAGCACCGCGTGCTGGTCGGAGACGTCCGGGAGCTGGGAGAGGAACGCCAGGATGGTGAAGAACCGCGTGAAGTCGGTGATCTCGTGCTCGGCGGGCTCGCGCAGCCGCTTCAGCATCTCGGCACGCCCGACCTCGGTCAGACTCAGGACGTACCGCGCGGCGCCCGCGCTCGGCTCGGTGTGCCGCTCCAGCAGCCCCGTCTTCGTGAGGCGACTGAGGGCCGGGTAGAGGCTGCCGTCGCTCACCGGACGCGTGTACCCGGACAGCTGGGCCACCCGGCGGCGTAGCTCGTGGCCGGGCAGGGGGCCGTCGGCGAGGAAGCCCAGGATCGCGAGTTCCAGCATGACGCCATCGTCTCACATCGATTCGATGTACACATCGAATCGATGTAGCGTGCCTTACCGGATTCCGGGTCACTCCCGTGAAGCACCGCACGACCGGGCCACGTCCCCGCAAGGAAAGAGACCATGACCGACATCAGCCCCCAGCAGACTCAGGTCACCTCCGCCGATGGCACCGCCATCGGCGTCACTGTCACCGGGCAGGGACGCCCCCTGGTGGTGTCCCCCGGAGCCCTGTGCGCTGCCCAGGACTGGCAGCTTCTCGCCGACGTCCTCGCACCTCACATGACCACGTACGCCGTCGACCGCCGCGGCCACGGAGCCGGCGGCGACAGCTCCGACTTCGACATCGAGCGCGAGCAGGAAGACATCGCCGCCGTCCTCGAACTCGCTGGCCCCGACGCGATCCTGCTCGGCCACTCCTACGGCGGGCTCGTCACCCTGGGCCTCGCCCTCAAGCAGCCTCCCGCCGGGTTCATCCTCTACGAGCCCCCCGTGCCCCTGCACGGGCCCGTCGGCGGGAAGTCCCTCGCACCGTTCGAGCAGGCGGTGGAAAAGGGCTTCCTCGACCACGCTCTGACCCTCGGCCTGCGGAACTTCCTGAAGCTGCCAGAGGAAGCGATCGAGGCGTTCCGCCGCGAGCCGGTGTGGTCCGTACGAGCGTCGATGACCCCCACCTGGGCCCGTGAGATCCGCGCCATGGACGCCTTCGGCGACGACCTGGAGCGGTTCTCGCTCCTGGAAACCCCGACACTTCTGGTGGTCGGGCAGCTCAGTCCGCCGTGGCTCACCGACACCTCCCGGCGTCTGCAGCAGGCCCTGCCGAACGGCCGCCTCGTGGAGATCCCCGGCCACGCGCACGACGCGTACCTCACCGATCCCGGCGCGATGGCCGACGCAATCCTTCCCTTCGCCCTCAACCCCGCCGCATAGGCCGAGGCCGGGCGCTGCGGCGCGACCAGTGTGCCGCCTCGCTGATCCAGGGCCCGGGTCAGCTGACGGTCGGCCTCCACAAGCAGCACTCGCCGTCTCGCCGCCCACGCGCAGGCTGCCACGGGCGAATTGGGTTCCGCAGGCCGTTCGGGCCCTCTGCTGGGCCGGGCCGTCCGCCTCACCCCCCGTACCGGCGGTGAACACGACCACGCCTCCGGCAGCCGGACCTGACCCCGGCCAGGATCTTCTGACTGAAGCAACGTGCCGGACGACGGATTTCGTACACCCGTCGCCGACGCGTCTCGGTCTCAGTCGTGGGCGTTTGCCAGCAGTCACCGAGGGCCCGGACAGCAGCTCAATGCCGTGCCATCACTGGCACCGGCGGCCGGTGTTGATGCACTGGACCATGTCGTTCATCAGCTGCTCGTCAAAGACGTTGACGAAGTCACCGTGGTCCGTGATCGGCTTGTGCATCTGCTCCGGGAAGCCGTCCACCGCATAGAACGGGCTCGACTGGCCGTTGTCGTTCAGGCTGGGTGCGTCCACGTCGTAGACCAGACGCTGGACGAGCTGCGGAATGGCCTTGAAGCCACTCGGACAGGCGCCCGTGTTCGGATCGGCGAAGGCGACGTGGGCGCGGTGATTGGCGCTGTCGATGTTCTGACCGTCCCAGCAACTCTGGAACTTGGACGTCCGAACCACGCTGCTGCCCTCGGGACAGACCGGGTACTTGTCCGTCAGCTGGCGGTCCTCGAAGCCAGTGCAGCTCCACGCCGCGTTGGCGTTCGCGGTGCCGTTGGTGAACGCCTTGGCATCACCGGTGATGATCCGCAGGAACTTGGGCATGGCCACCACCTTGCCGTTCGCGTTGCCCACGTACTCCAGGGTCACCTCGGACGCGGTGAGGATCTTGCCGGCATTGCCCTCGGCACCGCCGCCCTGTTGCCCGGCATCGAACTCCTCGGTGCCGTCCTGCAGCCGCAGGACCGGCCAGTAGTAGGACGACTTGTCGCCCTGGTTCCGGCATGTCGTCTCGCCGCCCGCGAAGTCGTCGTTGTCGGCGAACGCATCGTTCGCCTGGTTGCCGACGTAGTCATGCGTGTGATGGGCGCCGTTGTCCACACCAGGCGCGACGATGACGTTGTCGCTATTGTACAGCTTGTTCTCGTTCACACCGCACTGAGTGGTGAAGGTCCCCCGGGAGGCCTCCTGCGACACGCGCGGTGCTGTCGCGTTGGGCTGGACCGTGGAGATGTCGACGAAGTCGGCGGCGACAGGCCCGTTACCTGCCTGTCCGCCACCGGCGGGCTGCCCCTGCCCGTTGCCCTGTTCTTCTCCCTGACCGTTCTCCTGGCCCTGCTCCTGGCCGCCGTTCTGATCGTTGCTGGTGTCGTTCTGGTTGCCGGAAGCGCGCAGCGTGCAGGCGGCCAGCGACTCAAGACCCTGCGGCCTGTCCCCCACCCTGCCGATGGTGATGGCGATCCGGTCGATCGTCGCGACCCGCTTGTCCTTCAGGGGACCCATGATCGCGTTGTTGGCGAAGTTGCTGTCCTGCTGTATGGCCTGGGCCGAACTCTGCAGCCTCTGATAGGCCTCGGAGATCTGGCTGTCCAGCAGAGCAAGCTGCTTGTCGACCTCCGCCCTGGCCTGGTCCGGCACCTGCTGCAGCCGGCTGCCGACGTCGGGGCAGTCAATGGTGGAGGCTTCCGAGGCCGCGGCCTGGCCGGTCCCACGTTGAGATGACCGTTTGACGGTGTTGCCGCCCGATGTCTCGTGGGCGGAGGCATAGACATTCACGACCACCAGCCCGCCTGCTCCGAGGGTGAGAGCCGCGGCGGCGGCAATGACCTTGCCGCTCGTGGTCTTCGATCGTTTGCGCGAGTTGCGCCCCATGGATTTCCTCCGAACTCTCCTGGGTGGAACACCACTTCACGAGGTGAGTCACACCAGGAGGAAGCGATGTCCTGCCTGTGGGGCCCTGCTGAGGAGCCCCTGCCGACGAAGGGCCAGTCGGTCGTCGTGCGAGGCCGGGCGTCCGGGATCCTTGGTCCCTTCGCTCACGGCTCCTCCGGCTCTCGACGCATCCGTCGAACCCTGTGTTCAGGGACCAGAGTTACCCGTGGGACTGCTGCGACGCAGGAATTGGGTCGCCACGTCAGGTTCTCGTAAGAACTCGCCGCGCCGACCCAGGACGTCGCGAGCGCTGGTTGACGCCATCCGCGAAGCGCGAAGGCACCTCACGACGGCGTGCGGCTGCGACAGCTTTCGGTCGTAGTACGACGCTCACGCCAGAGGGCTCCTGCAGCGATGACACGGCCAGGGCTCAGCCAGGTGCACGACGTCCTTGCCGTTGCGGCGGCCCTGACGCGACAACGGCCACCGGAGGACTTCCCGCCCTCCCTCGATCGGACAAGACCGACGGCCGTTTGCCCCCGATCCCAGTGCGCGGTGCACACCTGCACATTCGGCTGGACGTAGCTGAGGCGGGAAGGTCGGGCCAATTCTTACGAGAGGTTGACACGACGGCCAACCAGCTTCACTCAGTCTGTTGAACCGGCAAGCCTGGCCCCTCGCCACCAGCCCGGAGTGACGGTGAGAACCAAGTGGAGTCAGACATGAGCAGGCCCAACCAGCACGACAACCACAAGCCCGCGGCATCGAGTCCCCTGAGGGTTATCGGCTGCGGGTTCCTGGCGACCACCGGCCTCGGAGCCACGGTGACCGTTGCCTCGGCCGACCAGCCTGACCGTTCAGCCGTCAAGACGGGACGCACCGTATGCGCCCTTGGGGACGAAGGCTGACACCGGTCGGGGTTGCTGACGTCAGCACGCCGTGTGGCCAGAGGATATGGCTTCGACGAAGAACCAGCCGGCCGCGAGGAACACTGTCGATCTGGACAGCCCGTGCGGATACGCGATGCCCACCGCGGCCGGCATCAACGGGGTGACGAGAGCGATGCTTGGGATGATCAACGCTCCTGCAAGCGCAGGCGCGTGAGTCAAGAGACACAGTCCCTGTCAGGGCCACCGTCCGTACTGCAAGCAGGGCTGCGGCGCCCTGAATCGTGGCGGCTCGGACCGCTAGGGAAACGCTCGTACCAGCGGACGACACGTCATGCCGACGGATGCCGCCACGCCGAACGGGCAGACTCCGCGCACGCCGACCTGCCCACAGCAGACCCCGGAGTCGACGACCTCAGGCAGGGCGCGGTCACGGCCACTCCCACCACCATCCGGTGTGTGATCACGGGCGGGGTACCCTCACTACCCCGGTGGCCGGGCGGCCTCAGGACGCACGCGAGGCCCATCGTGCCCTCAAGCACTCCGGCGGCGCGTCGGAGTCATGCCGAAGGGCTACGGCAGCACGAGGGCGGCCCCGCACGAGCCGGCCGGCGAGACTTCCGATGCCGCGGCAGTCGTCCCCCGGGCGCCAATCCACAGGTCTCGCCAAGGCGTGGCACAGAAAGCTCCAGGCAATCCCGACAGGATCGAAACATGTCTGCCTCTTCCGAAGGTCACGAGGTCCCGATCCGCGTGCTGATCGTCGATGACGAGCCCGGACTCGTCGAGACATTGTCCGTGGCCGTCAGCGAGGCGGGCTGGCGGCCCTACTCGGCGGCCGACGGGGAGAGCGCGCTGCACACCGCACGCAGTTGCGCACCGCACGCCGTCATCCTGGATGGAATGCTGCCCGGCCTGGACGGCGTCCAGGTGCTCCGGCGCCTGCGCTACGAGAACCCCCACCTGCCCGTTCTCATGCTCACCGCCCGGGACGCACTGGAACACCGGATCGACGGCCTCTCCGCGGGAGCGGACGACTACGTGACGAAGCCGTTCTCGTTGGAGGAGGTCGTGCTGCGGCTGCGCGGTCTGCTGCGCCGGGCCGGTGTCGAGGAGGCGAAGACCGACAAGTCCGTCCTGACCGTCGGGGATCTGGTCCTGGTAGAGAAAACGCGGGAAGCGCACCGCGACGGGACGCCCATCGAACTGACCGCCAAGGAGTTCGACCTGCTGTGGCTGCTGATGAGCCACCCGCGCCAAGTGCTGAGCAAGGCTCAGATCCTCGACCTCGTGTGGAGCAGTTCCTTCGATGCCAGTGGAAACCTCGTGGAGGCGTACATTTCCAACCTGCGCAGGAAGATCGACAAGGGCCGGGCCCCGATGATCCGCACACTCCGCAGGATGGGCTACACCATCAGGCCGGCCGGGGAGGACAGATGAGACCCCGGATGCCCGGACATTCCCTGCGCACACGCCTGCTGCTGTCCATCAGCCTCACACTCGCCGTGGTGTGCGCCGCGATGGCGCTCACGACCATCTACGCCCAACGCGCCTATCTGCTGGGCAACCTGGACCAGCGGGTCAGCGACGCCGCCGAGCGCAGCCAGGGCGGTCTCCAGCGCCGGACGGGGGACGCCACGGACCTGGGATTCCTCAACGAGCGGGGGCAGCCAGCCGGCACCATCGCCGCCCGACTCGACGCCAAGGACGATGTCGTCGCCGCCGAGTACGTCGACCAGGACGCCGTGCCACAACCTCTCACGACGGCCCAGGTCGCCGCGCTGGACGGCATCCCCACGGACGGATCCCTCCACACCCGGGCTGTCCCCGGCTTGGGCACCTACCGTGTGACCGCCATCGACGGCGAGGGCCTGCCCGTCCTCGTCGGCCTGCCCATGGACGATGTACTGGACATGATCAACGGCCTGGTCGCGGTCGAGGCCGGTGTGGCGGCCGCCGGGCTCGCCGTCGCCGGATGCGTCTGCGCCATCGTCATCCGGCGCAAGCTCCGGCCGCTGAGCAGGGTGGCTGCTACGGCGGTCGGGGTCTCCCGTGCCCCGCTGGGCCATGGCAAGGTCACCGGGCTCCTCCGGGTGCCCGAACGCGACACCGACTCCAGGACCGAGGCCGGACAGGTGGGCGCCGCCCTCAACCGCATGATCGACCACGTCGAGTCCTCACTCGCCGAACGTCAGCGCACCGAGGAACGTATGCGCCGCTTCCTCGCCGACGCCAGCCACGAGTTGCGCACACCGCTCGCCTCCATCGTCAACTACGCGGCCCTGATGGACCGCGGCACCGACAAGATCGAACCAGCACTCGCCTGGCGCCGTGTCTCCGCCGAGTCCGTACGCATGACTGCTCTGGTGGAGGACCTGCTGCTGCTCGCCCGGCTCGACGAGGGACGGCCGCTCAAGCGGACAGAGGTGGATCTCACCACCCTGGTCGCTGAGGCCATGTGGGATGCGCGGGCCGCCAGCAGCGAACACGAGTGGCAGATCGCGGTGTTCCTCGACGCCCCCGCGGTGGTGATCGGCGACGCGGCACGACTGCACCAGGTGGTGGCCAACCTGCTGGCCAACGCCCGTACGCACACGCCTCCCGGAACCACGGTCACGGCCACCGTCGAGGCGACGGAGCGGTCGTGCGTCATCCGGGTACACGACGACGGGCCCGGCATCCCACCCGAGCTCCTCCCCACGGTCTTCGAACGCTTCACACGCGCCGACACCTCCCGCTCCCGCACCACCGGCGCGGAGGGCGGAACCGGCCTGGGACTGGCCATCGTCACCGCCATCACATCGGCACACGACGGCCGCATCAGCGTCGAAAGCGAACCCGGCCGTACTGTGTTCACGATCGAGCTGCCACCCGCGGCCACCGCCGACACACTGCCACCGCAAGAAGGCTGAACCACGCGGGCCCCAAACAGCTCCAGGACCGTGCCAAGGACCGGGGAACACCCGCCCACGAACTCTCAGCAATCTCACATACACCCAGGTCACCCCGCTGTCACGGGGCTGCCCACCCGGGTTTTCCCAGCTCCTGGAAACCCCAATTCAGTTTCAAATCAGGTTGCTCCGCCAGAGTCGTTCTCGCCCGGCCGTCCGGCATGGACGCGCCAACGACGAAGGGAGCCGGCGACGATGTCCGATCTTGACACCGGAGAGTCCACGGCGCACGAGCCGCAGTCACAGACCGACCGCCGCGCTCACGCGAGCCGCCGCAACTTCATGCGGAAGGTCTTCTTCGCCAGCGGCGCCACCGCCGTCGCGACGATGGGCGGCGCCGGCGCCTGGGCCGCGCTGGCCGACGACACCACCGGCACGGCCGACACCACCGCCTTCGCCACTCCGAGCGGGGCGCCCAGCGGCGGCCCGGGCGGCGGCACCGGCCCCGGCAACCAATCGATCACCGAGGACTTCTTCGGCCTCACCACCGACGGCAAGCGGATCGACGAGCTCTTCACGATCCACTCCACCGGCGTCCAGACCGCTCCGGTGATCGCCGCCGCGAACGCCTTCCTGACCGGGCTCACCGACACCCAGAAGTCCTCGACACAGTTCACCGTCCACTCCACCGAGTGGCGGCTCTGGAGCAACATCGACTCCTACGAGCGTCAGGGCGTCTCCCTCGCCGACTTGAGCGACGACCAGAAGGCCCTGGGCACCGCCCTGCTGAAGTCGTCGCTCAGCGCCGACGGCCTGGAGACGACGGAGAAGATCCGAAAGATCAACCAGGCGGCAGGCGAGGCCATCGGCAACACGAACGCCTTCAACGAGGACGCCTTCTACTGGACCGTGATGGGCACCCCGTCCGCGACCGAGCCCTGGGGCTTCCAGTTCGACGGCCACCACCTGGTCATCAACTACTTCGTACTCGGCGACCAGGTCGTCATGAGCCCCTGCTTCTGGGGTTCCGAGCCGACCTCCATGGAGATCGACGGCGAGACCGTCACCGTCTGCCACGAGGAGGTCGTCGCGAGCCTGGCCTTCATCAACTGCCTGACCGAGGCGCAGCAGAAGGTCGCCATCGAGTCCTCGACGAAGTCGAACGAGTCGATGAAGGCGGGCGCCTTCTCCGACAACGCGGTCCAGGCGTACACGGGCCTGCGCTGCAACAAGCTGACTACCGCCCAGAAGAAGAAACTGCTCGGCATCGTCGAGGCGTTCGCCGGCCGCGCCAAGGCCGACGCCGCGAAGGCACGCATGGCGGAGGTCCGCAAGCACCTCAACGACACCTACGTGACCTGGGCCGGCGGCATCGAGGACGACTCCGCCTTCTACGTCCGGGTACACAGCCCGGTCGTCTGGGTCGAGGTCGACTGCCAGGCCCCCGGCCCGCTCGCGGGCGCGTACGGCGCCACCCAGGGCAGCGGCGCGACCCAGATGCACGTGCACTCCATCATCCGCACCCCCAACGGCAACGACTACGGAAAGGAGCTCCTTCGACAGCACTACCTGACGTCACCGCACCACCAGTGACGTAGCAACCGAGAATCCCGTCATCGCGAGGGCCGCACCCGCTCCGGGTGCGGCCCTCGCGCTCCGTACGGGACAACAGGCTGCACCGCACCAAGCCTCGTCGCCCCGACCTTGAGCCTAGAGGTTGTCCTACCTACAGTAGGTGCCCTCGCGGGTCGAGTGCCTGGAGTGACCAACGCCGGACGCACTGGTCGTCACGCAAGATCGACGAGGTTCACCGGTGCCTCGCCCAGGGGCTTGGAGATCCAAAAATGTCTGTGACCAGCCTGCCACCCAACACTCCATGGCAGGCCGTTGTCGGTCTGCTAACGCTCGCCAGCATCTCCGGCGGGGCCTGTCCACATGATCGCTGCTTGCTGCCAGGTGCGAATGTGAAGGTAGCTCCGGCGCAGCCTATCCGGACAGACTGGGGCAACTCGTGGCCGACGTCTGCGTGAGCTGGCCGACGCGCTGGAAGCGCAGTCCCAACCCGCCCAAGACCCATTCACACCGCACCCGAAGACGCTGAATGTCATCAGCAACCGCCGAACCCAACGCGGACAGCTCAACTACACCGTCCCCGATCTACTTCAGCTCCAAAACGAATCCGCCGCTACTACGCGGACCAGGAATCCATATGCCAAACAGTGTGCGCGGCAGCGAGGCATGGGGAGACGCTCGTGAACGCCAGAGCGCCCTGTTGTCGGTGGTACCGCTTATCGTGTTGTGCAGGTGAAGTAACGGTGCAGACCGTGCACTTCAGGGGGACGTGGGCACAGAGCCCGAGAGCGGGGCGACAGTGGCGCAAAGGGACAGCAGTCGCATGGAGCCGGACGACCTGATCCGGGACCGCGAGGTCGACGACGCCCAGGGTGACCGGTTGGCTCACAGTCACATCGCTGAGCAGCTCTATGACGTGGTGCTGTCCGCCCCTACGCCGACCAACATCGCCGTATGGGGACCTTGGGGTTCCGGCAAATCGGGTGTAGCCAATCTACTCAGAGGGCTGCTCCAGAAGCAGCGGAACGTACGCTTTGTACGGTTCGACGCCTTCAAGTACGCGGAGAACCCACTGCGGAGGAACTTCATCATCGCGGTCGCCACCGCCTTGGGCATCAAGGACGCGCAGTTCCACGACGAACTGTACGGCGGACGGGTCGCCGTGAAGCTTCAGTTCGAGCGGGGCGCCGTGTGGCGCCTGCTAAGGATGTTCGGCTGGATGTTCGGCGCTGTCGTCGCCTTCTTCGCCGTCTCCATGGCGCTCTTTGCCTCGGTACACGGAGGGGCCTTCCGACCTACATTCGCCAACATGCTGGCTGGAGCGCTGAAGGCTGGCATCGCGCCGGCGGCCTTGTTGACGTCCCTGATGGTCCTCGTCTCGCGCACCCTTACTCGTGAGCACAAAACGGAAGCAGCCGACAGCGACGAGCAGTTCGAGAAGCTCTTCGCCGACCTCGTCAAACGCTCCCGCGTGGACCGGCTCGTCGTGTTCGTGGATGAACTGGACCGCTGTAAGCCTTCCGATGTCGTGGCGACGCTCGATGCCCTGCGCACGTTCCTGGGGGTTGACGGCTGCGTCTTTGTAGTCGCTGCAGACCAGCAGGTCCTGGAAGAGGCGCTTACCCGTGCCCTTGAGCAGGCCACGCCTGCCGACGCGATCAACCCGTACTACAGCAGCGGAAGCGGTTATCTGGACAAGGTGTTCCAGTACCAGCTCAGTCTCCCGCCGCTGCTGGTGCCGAAGGTGACCAGCTTCGCCGCCGACCTCGTGCGCGGCCGGGGCGGTCTCTGGGCGACGATCGACGTCAATCTGGTGGTGAGCGTTCTCGTGCCCTCGCATGTGCGCAGTCCTCGCCGGGTGAAGGCGCTACTGAACACGTTCGTCCTGACGTATCGGCTCGCTCAGCGGAGAGCTACGGACGGGCTGCTGGAGAACGACCCCGCCGCGCGGGTTGCGGAGATCGCCAAGCTGGTCTGCCTTCGGGTGGAGTTCCCCTTGTTCGCCCGGGACCTGCTGCTCGACCACCGGCTGTGCACGTTCGTATTGGCGCTGGACGCCAACCCCAGGGCCGATCTGGACTTCCCCGTGAGAGAGCAGGTCAAGGCGGCCGCACGACGCTATGCGAACCTCGATGCAGCCGTCGACCAGCATCTCAGTGACCCTGAGGGCCCTGAAGGGAACGAGGACGGCGAGCAGGCAGAGAAGGCGTCTGAGGTCCGAAAGCATCACGGGCAGCAGCTCGTTGCCTATCTCAAGAAGACACGGAACGTGCCGGGCCCGGGTCGTGACCTGATCTTCATGGAGACCAGTGGCAGCGTGTTCGGGCTGCCCGCCACTGTGGCCGAGACGCTGGAACAGCACGCCCAGAACGCCGAGTTGGATGCTGTGCTCTCCTCTATCGGTGGTCTTCCTGCCGAGGACCGTTCTGCCGCGCTGGCTCTGCTCCTGCAGCAGGCGCGGGACGCGATCGGCCTGGAGGAGGAGAACGTCACCCACGCCGTCCTGGCCGTATGCGGTGACGCAGCCGTCTCACTGAACGGCACGGCGGACACCGCAGTCGAAACGCTCACGCCGATCCTGACGAACTCACCGCACGCCCTGCCGGACGAGGTACTGCCTGGATGCTGGCGGCTTGCATTGGCCAGTGACCGTCCGGCAGCAGTAGAGATACGCACGATCGTCCTGCGACACTCTGCCGTCCGAAGCAGTGCCTCCACTGCCGCCATGGTGATGCGCCACGTCGAACCAGCCCTGGCAGCCGACCCCAGCCTCGTCGAACAGCTGGTGTCGCACCATCTACTGGGCGACGAGGAAGACATGGCCGACATGCTCGCCCAACTCCCCTCTCCTCAAGCGGCGATCCTCATGGAACAGGTTGCACCCCACGTCGCCGACGAACTGCGAGCACTGATCGAGAAACACGAGGAATGGACGAAAGAACAAGACCAGCTGGCAGCCGTCACCTCAACACAGCAACCGGAGCCAAGGTCCCCCGACGAGGTGCTGCGGCGACTGAAGGAGCTCCTAACGCACTGGTGCGAGGAATGCCCTGAAGCGGCACATGCCGTTGTAGGACTGTTGCTGGCCACAGATAGCAAACTGGGCCGGGACATCGTCGAACAGCACGCGGCTGACATCCCCATCGTGCGGGAGACTGCCCTGGCTCGGGCGGTGCTTTCGAGTACCCACCGACGTTCTATTAGCCGCTGGCCAGCATGGCTGGGACTGCTGGATTCAGGATCACCTGTCGCCGAAATGATCGTCGAGTTCGACACCCTGATGAAGAAGCTCTGGACGATGGCCAGCCAACCCGACAACGCTGCAACACTCGAGCAGGTCGGCCGCGCCGCAAACAGCTTCATGCGGCTCTTCGATGACCAGCCCCCCGGCCAGCATCCGCAGCTCACTTCCTTTGTCCTGCGCTCGCTGTCCCGTCCCTCGACCGACGAGGAAGCCGCGGAGCAACTACGGCTGCTCGACGTACTGCGGCCGCTGGAAAGCAGCGGCCTACTGGAGCGCGCCGCCTTCGTCCGTCACCAAGCGGCAGCTGTCACCGAGTTGCTCACCGACGGGGACGGCCTCCTCGTAGAGCACGACAGCACGATCGTGACCTACATCGAGACTCTCGTGAACGACTGCCTGCGCGACCTGAGCTCTCCCGGTTCCGCTCCGTTGAAGCCCGACGAAGCCCGCGCCCTGGTCACTGCCCTTGACGAGGGCGGCTGGCTGCCCGGGAACGAGCACACCCGTCTACAGGTCCGCGCGCGCCACCTGCTGGCGACCAGCGGCGTCGACCGGAACGGTCTTGAGCCGCTGCCGGCAGCTGCGGCCATGGCCGAGCACGCTCGACGCTGCCCCAGCCAGGCCGGCGAAACCCTGGCCGCGTGGATCGCTCTCGAAGAGCCCTCGGCGTCGGAGCTACTCAAGGCCGTCTCTGCGGGCCTGCGCCAACAGTCGCCGATGCGGGCCGGCACCGCACTGCTTCAGGCGGTGGCGTCACGGCTGGCCACTCTGCCCGCGCAGGACCAGGCCAGCTTCTGGAGGGATCTGCTGGCGGGCCCGGGCACTCGCCTGCCGGTGCAGACGCTGGCCTCGGCCGGATGGTCCTCGCTCCCGGACACGCTGACGGCTGAACTCCTGGTGGAGAGGTACGAGCGTGCATCCAGGAATCCAGACCGCCGCGCCGTCCTCGACCTGTGGAAGGCCGCGGACGTCACAAACATCGCCGCCCGCCGCGACCTGATCCAGACGGTCCTCCTGCCCATGCTTAAGGAGAATCAGGGAGCCGCCGATTTCGCCATCCAGTACCTGCCGCAGCTCATGGAGTCCGTCCCCAAGGGGATGAGGAAGATCGTGCGTGAGGCCGTCGAGGTCAGTGTCAAAGAGTGGAAAACCCTCGAAGATCACGGCATCAAGGCACTGACGGCCGTCGGCTACAGCACCGAGCGCACCGGCCTTCTAAGAACACGACGCATCAGCCGCAGCAACGACGACTGAAGTGCCACCGCAAGCCAGACACCTCGAAGAATCGCCATACAGCGCAGAAGGTCGACCGCCCCGTCACAGCACACGACTCGTCAACCGAACTGCCACGTCGGCGGTCGCAGACGCGGTCTCAGGTGAGTGTTCCCTAGCCTGATAAGCAGGCGATACTGGGCTGGTGTCTTCACCGATGCGCGCCGCCCGCGCCGCGCCCCTGTGACAACTGCCCCTACCGACGGGACGTCCCTTAGCTGGCGGGCCGGTCAGCGGGGGTGATCCCGTGCGCTCAGCGGACTTGATCTGTGCCGGGGTGTGCTCCCCGCACCCGCGGGGATGTTCCCTCGGACTCCGCCGGGTCCACGGGCATCGCCTGATGTTCGCCTTGCCCGCGCACGAACAAGATCCGGACCATACACGGGCCAACGCCCCTTAGAACCTCGTATTCGCACTGGTCTGAGCCATGTACGTGATGTACCACCAGCAGACCAAGAACCTGCTAGCCCCTCTCCGACGCAGCGCTTTTCGGATCGGACACAAGCGGCGCTGCCGACAGACAGCGGTGACATCGGAATCTTGTGGAATCTCAACAAGGCGGCAGTGTGAGCAACGCCGTCCCTCCGCAACGCCTGACCCCGACCGCCAGCCGGGTCAGCATCGGTCCGGACACCGCCGAACCTGCAAACGCCTACACATGCGCTGAAGCTGGGAAAAGGACCTCGCATCCCAGCCTGACAAGGCGTCAGCAAAGTCAGCATTAGGCCAGCAAGAGTCCTGCCAAAGCCACCCACAGACAGCCACACCATGGAATCGCCAACCGCACCGGCCTGAGCCAGCCGGCTGTTTGGACGCCTTCCGGCAAGCAGGTGGAAGACAGCGAGAATGGCCCGACCGTCTTCCGACCCGCGGCCACCAATGCTGACGCGTTCCCGCAGGTCAGCGCACCCTTCCCCGCGGTTTCAACGGCACCGGCGGCAGTTCCGGTGCAGGCAGGGGAGCACCGTCGTACCCCTTCACCTCCCCGAACCGGGAGCCTTCCATCCAGTCCTGACGGGCCTGTACGATCTCTTCCTGAGATCGCCCGATCCAGTTCCAGAACATGATCAACTCCTCCTCGAACGGCTCACCGCCGAGGAGCATCAGCCCGGCGTCCGACTCCGCGCGCAGCGGGAGTTCCGTGCGGCCGCAGCCGAGGTAGAGCATCGAGCCGGGCAGCACCGGGACGCCGTCCACGTGGGCCTCGCCGGACATGGACAGGACGGCGTACTCGAAGCCGGGTTCCAGGGGGAGGCGTACGTCGGCGCCGCGCGAGAGGGCGAGGTCGGCGCCGACGATCGGGGTGTACGTCGTGCCGGGTGAGGTCGCGCCGTCGAGGCCGCCGAGGATCAGCGTGGCCCGCAGGCCCGGCGCCGTGACGACCGGCAGCTCGGCGTGGTGTTCGAAGTGCGGGTCGGTGTGGCGGTGGCTGTCCGGAAGGGCGACCCACAGCTGCGCGCCGTGCAGGTAGCGGGCGTGCGACTTCGGGCTCTCCTCGGAGTGGCTGATCGCCCGGCCGGAGGTCATCAGGCCCAGCTCGCGCGGCCGGATCATCTGGAGGCTGCCCGTCGAGTCGCGGTGCAGCACCTCGCCCTCGTGCAGCCAGCTCACCGTCTGCAGCCCCATGTGCGGGTGCGGCGGCACCTGCATGCCGGGCTCGTCGGCGATGTCGTCGCGGCCGAAGTGATCGACGAAGCACCAGGCGCCGACCATGCGGCGGCCCAGGTTGGGCAGCAGACGGCGGACTTCGCTGGACTCGCCGAGCTTGACGTGGCGAGGGCTGAGAAGTTCGCGTACGGGTTCCGCCACGACGAAACCGCGGCCGCCGCAGACGGCGGGCACAGCCTCGCGATCAAGATTGCTCATGTCGCCCAAACTAGCCCCGCCGGGGTCGCTTCGTCAGTCCGTCACCCGGGCCTGTCTCGATGCATTCCCGATGCATTCCAGATGCGTCCCCGTCATGCATCCCCGTCATGGATCCCCGAAAATAGTAGCCATGTACATAGTAGCCATGTACGGTATCCGGCTATGAGCAAGGGTTCTGAGAACGTCTCGCCCGGTTTCCTGGTGTGGCGCCTGTCCACGAAGTGGCGGGTCGCGGTCGACCGGGCCGTGACCCCGCTGGGGCTCACCCACGCGCAGTACGCGCTGGTGGCCTCGCTGTACGGCATGCAGCGCCGCGGAGAGCGCCCCAGTCAGCGGCGCCTCGCCGACCACACCGGGCTCGAACCGCTGTACGTCTCGAAGCTGGCGCGCTCCCTGGAGACCGCCGGCCTCCTCGAACGCACCCGGGATCCCCGCGACCCGCGCGCGGTGCAGCTGGCGCTGACCGAGCAGGGACGCGAGCGGACCCGGCAGGCGATCAAGGTCGTCCAAGGCCTTCTGCAGCAGCTGCTGGCGCCGCTCGGCGGCCTGGACAGCGCCCGCACCCGGGAGTTCACACGCGACCTGGCGACCCTGCTCGACGCGCCTCTTGACCCGCTTGCCACCGACAGCGAGTCCGACAAGGAGCAGTCATGACCACCGCCACTCCCCTGGTCAACCCCCGAGTGATAGCTCTGGCCCACTACGCCGCCCGCGCGGTCCTCGAGCGCGCACTGGACCGTCACGGCGCGACATTCCAGCAGTCGGTCACGCTCCGACTCGCCGCCGTCGCCGATGGGCCGGTCGAGCGGGATCACGTCATCGACGGTGTCGTCGGCGCGCTGAAGATCGACGCCGCGCAGGCACACTCCGTGGTCGACGAGCTGATCGCCGCGGAGCTGCTGGCCCCTCAGGGGCCGACGAAGGTGCGGATCACGGACGCCGGACGGGAGCTGTACGACAGGACTTCTGCCGCGACCGCCCCCATCACGGCCCGGATCTACGCCGGTATCCCGACCGAGGACCTGGCCGCCGCCAGGCGGGTGCTGGCCCTCATCACCGAGCGGGCCAACGCCGAACTCGCCGCCGCGCCCCAGTGACCCAGCGGCCCTGCGATCCCATGGCCCTGTGAGCCAGTAGTGGAATATTGAACCAACGCACTCCGTTGACGGCGTCGAAGCCGAAGGAGGCACGAGTGGACACGACGTACTACGACCACGGAACACCGGCCGAGCGCTGGGAGCGCGCGCAGATGTTCTTCGACGCCAAGGACTACGCCGCCGCCGCGCGTGTCCTCGGCAAGCTGGTCGAGGAGGCCCCGCAGCAGACCGGAACACGGCTGCTGCTGGCACGCGCCTACTACCACTCGGCCCAACTGCGGCGCGCGGAGGACGAGTTGCGCGTCATCGTCGAGCGCGACCCCGTCGAGCACTACGCCCGGCTGATGCTGGGCCGCACCCTGCAACGGCAGAGCCGGCACGAGGAAGCCGAGCCGCACCTGCGCCTCGCCTCGGCGCTGGCGGGTGACTTCGAGCGGCTCTGAACGGTGCGAGCAAGCAATACCTGGAGCCCGGTTCCCCCCCGGAACCGGGCCCCAAGTCTTCCTCCCGCTAGTTCACTTCCGCGGGCGTCCGCGTCCCCCGCCGATGGGCCACCTCTGCGAGGACGACATCCACCACGATGAAGGCGGCCAGCGAGATGCCGAACAGCGGCACGAAGTAGCCGAGTGCGGCGACGACCGCCACCAGCGGGACCAGGATCTGCGGCGGCACCTGCTGCCAGGCGCCCCGCGGGACGGGGCGACCGAAAGCCGAGCCGCGGCCGCGCTGCCACCACATGCGGTAGCCCCACACGATCAGCACGATCAGCGAGAGCGCGAGCAGCATCAGGGCGATCTGGTTGGCCAGGCCGAAGAGGACGCCCGTGTGCAGGTCGATGCCCCAGCGGGTCAGCTTGGCCAGCACCGGGTAGTCGGCGAACCGCAGCACGTCGACGACCTCGCCGGTGGCCGGGTCGATCGCGGCCGAGTCCTGCTTCGTCGGCCAGCTGCGCTGCACCTGCTTCACCACGTACGCGGACGAGGCGTCGGCGGGCGGCACGATCTCCACCGGCTCACCCAGGCCCTCGGCGCGCGCGGCCGCCAGGACCTTGTCGAGGCCGATGCCGTGCTCGCCGCTCCCGCCGGTGCCCGCGGCGGCGCCGTGAGCCGCGTGGTCGCCGCCCGCCGCGGCCGAGAGGGACGGGGTGGCCTGGCCGAGCGAGGTGCGCAGCTCGTCGATGTTGGCGCCGGCGTACGCCGACCAGGTCAGGCCGGTCGCCGAGAGGAAGAAGAAGCCGGCCGCGGCCCAGACGCCGACCGTGCCGTGCAGACCGAGCGTGCGGCGTCGCCCGCTGGTCCCGCGCACCTTGCGCAGGGCGCGGCGGCGGGAGAACCACAGCACCAGGCCGCCGCCCGCGATCACCCACAGCCAGCTCGCGGCGAGCTCGCTGTAGAGGCGGCCGTTCTCGCCGAGGTGCAGATCGCGGTGGAACTCGTCGATCCAGGTGCGCAGGGGCAGCGCGCCGGTCGAGCCGTACTGTTCGAGGGCGCCGCGCACCTTCGCGGTGTACGGGTCGACGAAGACGGCGAGCGTGTGGTCGGCGTCGACGCCCTTGACGCCGGACAGCAGGACCCTGGTGGAGGCGTCGTCCGCCGGGGAGGGCCGGATCGCCGAGACCGTGCCCTCGGGGTGGGCCTTGCGCGCGGCGGCGACCTGCTCGGATATCGGCAGCTTCTCGTCGCCGACCGGGACGGTCATCTCGTGGCCGTACACGATCTTCTCGGCCTGGAACGCGCCGGCGTACAGGAAGCCGGTGGCCGCGGCGACGAGCAGGAACGGCGCGACGAGCACTCCGGCGTAGAAGTGCAGACGCAGGACGAGCGGGCGCAGCGGTGCCCATCTGCGGGGCGCCGAGGCCGGGGCGTCGGGCTGCGTCGACTCCTCGGTGGCGGTCGAGGGAGCGGTGGACATCGGCGGCATCTCCGGGGGTGGGACGGGGAGTGGGGACGTTCTCTGTCTGATGTAGCGGTCCAGTAGTCGGGCGAAGGGTCCGTCGAGTTCCCGACTTGTTACGTGGCGTACGTCACAGGGGAGTCGGTGAGTGGTGGGTACGCCGTGGCATGCTGGCGCGATGGCAACTCCGAGCGATCGCGCACCCCTGGCCGAGCAGGTCGAGCAACTCCTGGCCAATGAGGGGCCGTTGGCCATCGTGGCGGCCGGCGACCCGGTGCTGCGGCGTCCCACCGAGCGCTTCGACGGCCAGCTGGACCCGGCGCTGCTGGCCCGCTTCGTCGAGGCTCTGCGGATCACCATGCACGCGGCGCCGGGCGTCGGCCTCGCCGCACCGCAGGTCGGTGTGGCGCTGCGGATCGCGGTGATCGAGGACCCGGCACCGGTGCCGGAGGAGGTGCGGCTGGCGCGCGGACGGGTGCCGCAGCCGTTCCGGGTGCTGGTGAACCCGTCGTACGAGCCGGTCGGCTCCGCTCGTGCCGCGTTCTTCGAGGGCTGTCTGAGTGTGCCGGGCTATCAGGCGGTGGTGGCCCGGCACGCCGAGGTGCGGCTGACGGGCGAGGACGAGCACGGGCGTGTGGTCGACGAGGTGTTCACGGGGTGGCCCGCCCGCATCGTGCAGCACGAGACGGACCACCTCGACGGGGTTCTCTACCTGGACCGGGCCGAGTTGCGCTCCCTCGCCTCGAATCAGGCGATCGCGGAGCGCTGGGCGGCGCCGACGCCGGCGCGGGCCGCCGAGGCGCTGGGCTTCGAGCTGCCGTGACCGAGAAAATTCGAAGGCGTCCGGCCCGGCGCCCGCGTTAGCCTGACCGCATGTCTACGCCCCGAATTTCCTAGCCGAGGACCCGCTTCCACGCCACCCGTGTGTCCTCTTGCTTGTTCGGATTGCTTGTTCGGAGCGTCTTCTCATGATCACCGTTAGTGGTGTCGACGTGCGCGTCGGCGCGCGTCTGCTGCTGTCCGGCATCTCCTTCCACCTCTCCCCCGGCGACCGCATCGGCCTGGTCGGCCGCAACGGCGCCGGAAAGACCACCCTGTTGAACACGCTTGCCGGCACGCTGCCCCCGGCCGCCGGGACGGTGACCCGCACCGGCGAGGTCGGGCATCTGCCCCAGGACTCCCGCGCCGCCGACCCGACGGTCACCGTCACCGACCGGATCCTGTCCGCGCGGGGCCTCGATGGAGCCGTACGCGCCCTGCGCCGTGCCGAGGAGGCCATGGCCGACGGTACGCGGCGCGCGATGGACGCCTATGTGCGCGTCGAGGCCCGGTTCCAGGCCGCCGGCGGTTACGCCGCGGAGGCCGAGGCGGCCCGGGTGGCCGCGGGTCTCGGACTTCCGGCCCGGCTGATGGGCCGGCCGTTGGGTGCGCTGTCGGGCGGACAGCGCCGTCGTGTGGAGCTGGCCCGCATCCTGTTCGCGGAGCACGGCACCCTGCTGCTGGACGAGCCGACGAATCACCTGGACGCGGACTCGGTCGCCTGGCTGCGCTCGTTTCTGGCCGGCCATCACGCCGGGCTCGTGCTGATCAGCCACGACACGTCCCTGCTGGCCGCCACGGTGAACCGGGTGTTCCACCTGGATCCGCAGCGCGCCACGATCGACGTGCACAACACCGGCTGGGACGCCTACCTCGCCCAGCGGGAGGCCGACGAGCGGCGGCGGGCCCGGGAGCGGGCGAACTCCGAGCGCAAGGCGGCGTCGCTGCACGCCCAGGCCGAGAGGATGCGGGCCCGCGTGGCGACGGCCGTGGCCGCGAAGAACATGGCCCGCCGCGCCGACCGTATGCTCGCCGACCTCGAACCGGTGCGGCGCAGCGACAAGGTGGCCAGGATCCGGTTGCCCGAACCGGAGCCGTGCGGCCGCATCCCCCTGGGCGCCGTCGGCCTCAGCAAGGCGTACGGCGACCAGCGCGTGCTGGCGGGCGTCGATCTGGCCGTCGACCGGGGCAGCCGTCTGGTCGTTCTCGGGCCCAACGGCGCGGGAAAGACCACGCTGTTGCGCGTCCTGGCCGGTCAGGAACGTCCCGACGGCGGCCGGGTGGTCCACGGGCACGGACTGCGCCTGGGCTACTTCGCCCAGGAACACGACACGTTGGACCCGGATGCGACGGCGAGCACCCAACTGGCCTCGGCGGCCCCGCATCTGACCCACGGTGAGGTCCGGCGTGTCCTCGGCGCGTTCCTGTTCTCCGGCGACGACGCCGACAAACGTGTCGGTGTCCTCTCCGGAGGGGAGAAGACGCGCCTGGCCCTGGCGGGCCTGGTCCACTCCGGCGCCAACGTGCTGCTCCTGGACGAGCCCACCAACAACCTGGACCCCGCTTCCCGGGCCGAGGTCCTGGCGGCGGTGGGCGCGTATCCGGGCGCGATCGTCATGGTCACCCACGACGCGGGCGCCATCGGGGCGCTGCGCCCGGACCGGGTCCTGCTGCTACCGGACGGCGAGGAGGATCTGTGGAGCGAGGACTACCTGGAGTCGGTGGCCGGATGAGGCGGGCTCAGTTGTCGCGATAGGACTCCAGCAGCCGCAGCCACACCTCGCTGATCGTCGGATACGACGGAACCGCGTGCCACAGCCTGCCGATCGGTACCTGGCCGGCGACGGCGATGCTCGCCGAGTGGATGAGTTCGCCGACGCCGGGGCCGACGAAGGTGACGCCGAGGAGGATCTCGCGTTCCAGGTCGACGACCATGCGGGCGCGGCCGCGGTAGCCGTCGGCGTAGAGGCCCGCGCCGGCCACCGAGGAGAACTCGACGTCGACGGCGCGGACGCGGTGGCCGGCCTGTTCGGCCTCCGCCAGGGACAGGCCGACCGCGGCGGCCTCGGGGTCGGTGAAGACGACCTGCGGGACGGCGGCGTGGTCGGCTGTCGCTGTATGGGCGCCCCAGGGGTCGGACTCCAGCAGGGGCACACCGGAGGCGCGGGCGGCGATGGCGGCGCCCGCGATGCGGGCCTGGTACTTGCCCTGGTGGGTGAGGAGGGCGCGGTGGTTGACGTCGCCGACCGCGTACAGCCATTCGCTGCCGGTGACGCGGAGACTGTCGTCGACCTCCAGCCAGGAGCCGGGTTCCAGGCCGACCGTGTCCAGGCCGATGTCGTCGGTGCGCGGGGTGCGTCCGGTGGCGAAGAGGATCTCGTCGGCCTCGATGCGGTCGCCGCCGCCCGTGACGACCACGACCGTGCCGTTCTCCCGGGTCACGGACTCGACGGAGGTGCCGGTGCGGACGTCGACGCCCGCCTCGGTGAGCGCCTCGGCGACCAGTTCGCCGGCGAAGGGCTCCATGCGGGACAGCAGGCCCTTGCCGCGGACCAGGAGGGTGACCCGGGAGCCGAGGGCCTGCCAGGCGGTGGCCATCTCGGTGGCGACGACGCCGCCGCCCACGACGACCAGCCGGCCGGGCGCGGCTTTCGCGCTGGTGGCCTCGCGGCTGGTCCACGGCTTGACCTCGGCGAGCCCCGGCAGGTCGGGCAACTGGGCGCCGCTGCCGGTGCAGACGACCACGGCGTGCCGGGCGGTCAGGACGTGGCGTACTCCGTCGGAGCCGGTCACCTCCACGGCGCGGGGTCCGGCGAGGCGGCCGTGACCGCGGTAGAGGTCGGCGCCGATGCCGTCCAGCCACCCGACCTGGCCGTCGTCCTGCCAGTGCGAGGTGTACTCGTCGCGTCGGGCGAGGACCGCGGCCGCGTCGAGGGTGCCCTGTACCGACTGGCTGAGGCCCGGCAGGCGGCGGGCGTCGGCCTGGGCGATGACCGGGCGCAGCAGCGCCTTGCTGGGCATGCAGGCCCAGTACGAGCACTCGCCGCCGACCAGCTCGCTCTCCACGACCGCGGTGGAGAGGCCGGCCGCGCGGGTGCGGTCGGCCACGTTCTCCCCCACGGGCCCGGCCCCGAGCACCACGACGTCGTATGCGTTGGAATCCGTTTCCGTCATGGGGTCAGTCTTACGGGTGGTGTGCGGCCTGGCCACACGGGTACGCGCGCCGAGATACGACGGAATACCCAGCCGTACGGTCGTGTTGTCGCCGACGGCTTCGCCCCGACACCAGGAAGAGGGAATACGCCATGAGCAGCACCGTGGAGCTCACCAAGGAGAACTTCGATGAGACGGTCACGGACAACGAGTTCGTCCTGATCGACTTCTGGGCGTCCTGGTGCGGGCCGTGCCGTCAGTTCGCCCCGGTCTACGAGAAGGCGGCCGAGGAGAACCCTGATCTTGTGTTCGGCAAGGTCGACACGGAGGCGCAGCCGGAGCTGGCCGCCGCCTTCGGGATCCAGTCGATTCCGACGCTGATGATCGTCCGTGACCGTGTGGCCGTGTTCGCGCAGCCCGGGGCGCTGCCCGAGGCCGCCCTCGCGGACGTCATCGGGCAGGCCAGGAAGCTCGACATGGACGAGGTCCACCAGGCCGTGGCCGCTCAGCAGGCACAGGCCGAGCAGAACGGCCAGTAGGGCCCAGGTCTAGAACGGGTATGCCGCCACGTCGCCGCGCACCGTCGTCCAGCGCACGTCGGTGAACGCCTCCAGGTTGGACTCGCCGCCGAACCGGGCCCCGGTACCGGAGGCGGCGATGCCACCGAAGGGCGCGACGGCCTCGTCGTTCACGGTCTGGTCGTTGATGTGCACGATGCCGGTCGGGATGCGCTCGGCCAGGTCGAGGCCGCGGGCGGCGTCAGCGGTGACGATGCCCAGGGAGAGGCCGTAGGAGCTCGCCGCGGCGAGGGCGGCGGCCTCGTCGGCGGTGCTGAAGGGGCGTACGGGCGCGACGGGGCCGAAGACCTCTTCGGCGTACGCGGGCGTCTGGTCGTCTACGCCGGCGAGTACGGTCGGCCGGTAGAAGAGCTGCTCGTGGGTGCCGCCCGCGGCCAGCTTGGCGCCCCGGGAGGTGCTGGCCTCCACCAGGCCGTGCACCTTGCCCAGCTGGCCCGAGTCGATGAGCGGACCGAGGTGGACCTCGGCGCGGTGCGGGTCGCCGACGGCGAGGGAGTCGGCCTTGGCCGCGAGCCGCTCGACGTACTCCTCGTACAGGGACTGGTGGACGAGGTGGCGGCCGGTCGTCATGCAGATCTGGCCCTGGTGGAAGAACGAGCCCCAGGCGGCCGTGGAGATCACCGCGTCGATGTCGGCGTCCTCCAGCACGATCAGGGCGGAGTTGCCGCCCAACTCCAGGTGCGCACGCTTGAGATGGCGTCCGGCGGCCTCGCCGACGGCCCGGCCCGCGCCCGTGGACCCGGTGAAGGAGATGACGGGCACGCGCGGGTCGGCGACCAGCGCCTGGCCCACCTCCGGACCGCCCGGCAGGACGTGCAGCAGCCCCTCGGGCAGGCCCGCTTCGGCGAAGATCGCCGCGAGGGAGAGGCCGCCGCAGACCGCCGTGCGCGGGTCCGGCTTCAGCACGACCGCGTTGCCGAGCGCGAGGGCCGGGGCGACGGAGCGGATGGAGAGGATCAGCGGGGCGTTGAACGGGGCGATCACGCCGACGACGCCGACGGGGACCCGGCGCGTGTACGACAGCCGGGGCGCCTCGCTGGGCAGGATGTGCCCGGCCGGGCGGGAGGCGAGGGCGGCGGCCTCGTAGCACTCCTGGGAGGCGACGTGCAGCTCGAAGTCGGCCTTGCCGGGAATCGAGCCGGATTCGCGCACGAGCCACTCGCGCAGCTCGTCGGCGTGCGCCGTGAACAGGTCGCCGGCCTTGCGCAGCACGGCGGCGCGGACGAAGTGCGGGAGGCGTGCCCACTCGGCCTGGGCGGCGCGGGCTGCCTCGGCGGCCGTGCCGACGTCCGCGGCGCCGGCCAGGGTGACGGTGCCGAGCGTGTCGCCGGTGGCGGGCTCGGTGACGGCGTACTCATCTCCCGACAGGGAGCTGGACTGCCAGGTCTTCGGGTCGAGCAACGGCATTGCGACTCTCCGTTCGATCACCAGCGGGACTCACAGGGGGAGCGGAAGTCCCGAGTAGTTCGCCGCCAGTTCGGCGGCCGCGTGACGGGATGCCGTGATCCGGCGCAGCCGCGCGAGCTGCATCCGGTGGTCGAACGCATCCCCGTCTGGTTGAACATGCAACATCCTAGTCATGTCGTCCGAGAAACGGGTGGCCTGCCACACCCGCTGGAGACACAACTCGGAGTAACTGTCGAGGAGTTGCACGCTCCCTGTGCGGTGCAGCTCGATGAGGCCGCGGGCCAGGACCCGTACGTCCGACACGGCGAGGTTGAGGCCCTTGGCCCCCGTCGGCGGGACGATGTGGGCGGCGTCCCCGGCGAGCAGGAGCCGCCCGTGGCGCATCGGTTCGTGGACGTAACTGCGCATCGTCGTCACGGACTTGACGGTGATGGGTCCGCGATTGAGGGTCCAGTCGGCGTCGATGGCGAAGCGCGCGGCGAGTTCGTCCCAGACGCGGTCGTCGGGCCAGTCGTCGGGGTCGGTGTGGTCGGGGACCTGGAGGTAGAGCCGGGAGACCGACGCCGACCGCATGCTGTGCAGGGCGAAGCCGCCTTCGCCGCGCGCGTAGATCAACTCGTCGCAGGACGGCGGCACTTCGGCCAGGATCCCGAGCCAGGAGTACGGATAGTCGTGCCCGTACGAGCGGCTCGCCCCGGCCGGGAAGGCGGCGCGGGAGATGCCGTGGAAGCCGTCGCAGCCGGCGACCCACTCGCAGGTCAGCGTCTGCTCGCGGCCCTCGTGCAGGAACCGTACGACGGGCGTCGCGCTCTCCGGCTTCTCGACGGCGAGCGCCTCGGCCTCGAACAACAACGGCGGTCCCTCGGCAAGTTGGAGGGCGACGAGGTCCTTCACGATCTCGGTCTGGGCGTAGATCGTCACCGTACGGCCGCCGGTGAGGGCAGGGAAGTCGATGTGGTGGCGTTCCCGGTCGAAGCGCAGCTCGATGCCCTGGTGCACCAGCCCTTCGGCCGTCAGCCGCTCGGCGGCGCCGGCCTCGCGCAACGCGTCGACCGTGCCCTGCTCCAGCATCCCGGCCCGCTGGCGCTGCTCGACGTACTCCCGGGTGCGGCTCTCCAGGACGACGCAGTCGACGCCGGCGCGGTGCAGCAGGCGGGCGAGCAGCAGTCCGGCGGGGCCGCCTCCGATGATGCCGACGGTCGTGCGCATGTCCCGCCTCCCCTGGGTTCAGCTGGATTCGCGGTGCACCACCGTCGCTCCCAGCACCTTGTGCGTCTCGGGTGCGGTGCCGGGGTTGCGCACCGCGCGGTCGACCAGTTCCGCGAGCTCACGGCCGGACGGCAGCTCGATGTGCACGGTGCTCAGCCTAGGCCGCAGCAGCCGTCCGAGCATCAGGTCGTCGGCGCCGATGACGGCCGTGTCGGCGGGGACGCGGACGCCCTCGTCCTGCAGGGCGCGCATCAGCAGCATCGCGTACTCGTCGTTGTAGGCGAACACGGCGTCGAGGCCGAGGTCGCGCCAGCGGGCGGCGAGCCGCGCGGCGGACGCCTCCGTGTAGGCGAGGGGCAGCTCGGTCACGGTGGCGTCCGTGCCGTGCAGGGCGCGCCGTACGCCTTCGAGGCGGGGTGTGGAGAAGGACTCCAGGCCGTCCTCCTCGGGCACGACGACGCCGATGCGGCGCCGGCCGCGGTCGTACAGGTGGCTGCCCGCGCAGTGACCCACGGCCTCGTAGTCCATCAGCAGGGCGTGGGCGCCCTCGACGGACTCGGGGCCCAGCGAGACCACGGCCCGGACGCCGGAGCGCTTGAGCACCGTCACACCCTTCGGGCCGAGGCCGGAGCCCGACACCAGGACGGCGACGGGACGCAGCTCGGCCCAGGCGCGGGCGGCTTCGTCGCCGTGCAGAGCGACGCTGCCGTGCTGCACGACGGTGTAGTCGAGGCGGCCGAGCGCCGTCTGGAGGTCGCCGAGGAACTGGCCGTACAGGGAACCGGCGGGGAAGCTCGGCGCGGGCATCAGGACCATACGGCTGTGCCCGGCGCGCAGACTGCGGGCGGCCGCGTGCGGGACGTAGCCGAGTTCCTTCGCGGCGTCGTGGACGCGGCGGCGCGTGGGTTCGCTGATCCGGACGGCGCTGGTGTTGTTGAGGACATAGGAGACGGTCGCGCGCGAGACGCCGGCCAGGCGGGCCACATCGGCGCTCGTGGGTACCGAGCGCTGTGCGGGGGAAGCGGGCGCGGGCGTTTTCGGTATCTGCACCATGACGTACGGCATCTTTGCAGAGCCTGTGAGTGGGGTCCGGGTCAGGGTCTGCCGGTGTTCACGCCCCGGTGCGTGTCACACGGTCGACCAGGTCGAGCCAGCCCTTCTCCAGTCGCTCCATGGGCATGCCGCACTGCCTGGTCAGGTGGTGGACCAGGGCGGGGTCGAGATACGCCATGAGCGTCTGGGCGAGGAGATCGCAGTCGGCGTCCGGCAGGATCTGCCGCAGCAGCACCGTGACGTGGGTGTGCAGCGCCCGGATCGAGGGGTGGGAGTAGCGACGGGTCGGCTCCGGCTGGGCGGCCAGTTGCAGGTCCAGCTGTTCGGCCGCGCGGTACAGCACCGCCACGCCGAACGCCCGCAGCCGCTCCACCGGCGGTGCCCCGGGGCCCAGCGGCGGCGGCCCGCCGAGGAAGTCGGCCTGCAGCGTCCTCGCGGAGTGGTCCAGCAGCGCCGTCAGCAGACCGGTGCGGTCGCCGAAGCGGCGGAAGACCGTCCCCTTGCCCACCCCGGCCTCCGCGGCCACCGCCTCCATGGTCACCCCGGCCGCGCCGTGCTCCGCGATCAGCCGGGCGGCGGCCTCCAGCAGCCGGGCGCGGTTACGGGCCGCGTCGGCGCGCAGGCAGGGCTCGTCGGCGGCGGAACCGACCTCCAGCAACGGAGGCTTGCTGACGGGCTCCTGCGGCTGGGGGAAGGGCGGCAGTACGGCGGACATGAAGCCAGCGTAAAGCATCGGGGATGAAACTGGACCGCGGTCCGGTTAAGGTGCTAGAAACGTAACCGGACCTCGGTCCGGTTCGTGACGGCAGTGTTTCAGCACCCTTGGAGTTCGTATGTCTGTTCGCATCCTCGCGCTCGTCGGCAGCCTTCGCGCCGGTTCGCACAACCGTCAGCTGGCCGAGGCGGCCGTCAAGCTCGCTCCCGAGGGCGCTGAGGTCGTGCTCTTCGAGGGCCTCGCCGACATCCCCTTCTACAACGAGGACATCGACGTCGAGGGCAGCGTCCCCGCCGCCGCCGCCAAGCTGCGCGAGGCCGCGCAGGCCTCCGACGGGTTCCTGCTCTTCTCCCCCGAGTACAACGGCACCATCCCGGCCGTGCTGAAGAACGCCATCGACTGGCTGTCCCGCCCGTACGGCGCCGGTGCCTTCGGCGGCAAGCCGGTCGCCGTGGTCGGCACCGCCTTCGGCCAGTACGGCGGCGTGTGGGCGCAGGACGAGACCCGCAAGTCGGTGGGCATCGCCGGCGGCAAGGTGCTGGAGGACGTCAAGCTGGCGATCCCCGGCTCGCTGACCCGCTTCGCCGAGACGCACCCGGCCGACGACGCCGAGGTCGCCGCCCAGCTGACCGAGGTCATCGCCCGCGTCCACGGGCACGCGGGCGAGACGGCTGCCGCCTGATCGGACCGCAGGACCCCCACAGAGGCCGGAGCCCAGAGCTCCGGCCTCGCTTCGTGTCGGGCCACGACTTCATGCCGGACCACGACTCCGTGCCGGGCCGCTCCTTCGCGTCAGGCCACCGCCGTGACCGCGAGCTCCCGCAGCTCCTCCAACGCCGCCTTCACCGCCGGGCGTTCCCGGCAGCCCCGGCGTGTACAGGTGAGCACCTTGCGATGGGGATCGCCCACGCAGCGCACCCGGCTGATCGGCAGGTGCGGGGTCAGCTGGGCCAGCCGTGGGATCAGGGCGACGCCGAGCCGGTGGGCGACCAGGTGGGCGGTGACGTTCCAGTCCAGCGCGTGATGGACCACGCCGGGGGTGAATCCGGCCGCCGCGCACGCCGACATCACATGCGGGCGACAGGCGCTCTCCGGCACCGGCGCGATCCAGTCGTCGTGCGCCGCCTCCGCGAGGTCGACGCTCCCGCGTCCGGCCAGCGGATGCTCTTCGTGGACGACGAGGTCGTACGGGTCGTCCAGCAGCGGCTGCTGGTCGAAGCGCGCGTCGCTCAGCGGCGGGTTGTGCGGCGTTACCTCCACCACGGCCAGGTCGGCCTCACCCTCGAAGAGCAGGTCGAAGCTCTCCGGCACCCCCGTCTCCTGGATCCGTACGGTCAGCTGCGGATACCGCGCCCGCAGCCGTACCGCCATGGGCGCCAGCAGCACCGACACGGCCATGGGAAAGCCGCTGACGCGCAGCTGTCCGGTAGGAGCGCTGTACTCGGCGCGCAGGTCGAGTTCGGCCTCCTCCCAGCGGGCCTGGATCGCGTCCGCGTGCGCGAGCAGGCTCTCGGCAGCCGCAGTGAGGCGCACCCCGCGCCCCTGCGGTTCCAGCAGGTCGACGCCGAGATCGCGGGCCAGCTGCCGGATCTGCTGGGAGGCGGCGGAGGGCGTGAAGTGCAGGGCGCGGGCGGCCGCGGTGACCGTGCCGTAGTGGGCGACCGCCCTGAGCACGTGCAGTCGGCGCAGGTCAATCATGAAGCCCACGCTTCAAGGTGAGGTGCAGAAAGTCAACCTGGACGTGTACGAAGTCCGCACCGCACCCTTGGTTGTGTCGCGACGGTCAACCAGCCACGACGTACGAGGAGTCGCCATGACCAGCACCACCGGCACCGTCTGCCCGCACTGCGGGTGGCCCGACGGCGCCGAGCCCTTCCAGGTGGTCTCCCGGCACAGCACGGCGGGGGGCAGCACGGTGTGGACGCGGTGCGGCTGCGGCTCGCTGCAGGTTCGGGTCGTCGATGCCCGGGGGATGCGGATCGTCTCGCGCAGCCGCCCGGCCGACGCCCGGTCGGACGCGCCGTGCCGTTGAGCGCGGTGGATCAGTCGAGTTCGGCCAGCCGCCGGACCGCCGAGGCCGCGAAGTTCTCGATGAACGCCGCCGGTTCGCCGGTGCGCGGGCCGAGGATCACCGTGTCGATACCGAGTTTGGTGTAGCCCGCGATGTCCCGCGTGAAGGCGTCGAGGTCGCCCTCGGTGGCCGCCTCGCCCGTGTAGACGACGGTCTTGCGGATCTCGTCGTAGTCGCGTCCCTCGGTGTCGCAGTGGCCGCGCAGCACGTCGAGCTTGTGCCCGACCTCCTCCGGGGAGGTGGTGAACAGGTTGCACGCGTCGCCGTAGCGGGCCACCAGCCGGAGTGTCTTCTTCTCCCCGCCCCCGCCGATCATGATCTCGGGGTGCGGGGCACTCATCGGCGCAGGCACGCACAGGGTCTCGGCCAGCCGGTAGTGCTTGCCCTCGAACGGGCCGTCGGCCTGCGGGTCCCACATCTGCAGGCAGATCCGCAGGGTCTCCTCCAGCCGCTCGAAGCGCTCGGCGACCGAGGGGAACGGCACGCCGAGCCCCTCGTGCTCCCGGCCGTACCAGGCGGCGCCGATCCCGAGGGTGGCCCGGCCGCCGGACAGCACGTCGAGCGTGGTGGCGATCTTGGCGAGCAGGCCGGGATGGCGGTAGGTCACGCCGGTCACCAGGGCGCCGAGGCGGACGGTGGAGGTGTGGGCGGCGAGGTAGCCGAGGGTCGTGTACGCCTCCAGCATGGGGTCCTCGGCGCGGTCGTTGAACTCCATCTGGAAGTAGTGGTCCATCACCGACAGCCAGCTCACGCCGGCCGCCTCGGCGGCGGCGCCCGCGGCGGCGAGTTCGGCGCCGAGCGCGGGGCCTCCTCCGGGGTGGTCGAACCGGTTGATGTGCACGCCGACCCGCATGGCCTGTCTCCGTTCACCCGACCTGGTACCAACTCCGACGACGCTAGAACTTGGAGCGCTCTCGAAGTCAAGCCCGGCCGGCGAGTCGGTCCCCGAGTGCGGAACGGCATCCGCCGTACATGGCCGCTTCGGGTGGAGCGGCGTGTGCGCGCTGGTCGCGCTGGTCAGCGCCGCGGGGCGCGCGTGGGATCTGTTGCCGCGCGTTCGGCCTCTGCCTGCTCCTGCTTCTTCGAAGCGCGCAGGCTGGTCACCGTCGTGACCGCGAGGACCAGCACGATGAAGCCGAGTGAGAAGGGGATGCTGATCTCGGGGACGTGGACGCCGGACTCGTGCAGCGCATGCAGTACGAGCTTGACGCCGATGAAGCCGAGGATGATCGACAGGCCGTAGCTGAGGTGGACCAGCTTCTTCAGCAGGCCGCCGATGAGGAAGTACAGCTGCCGCAGGCCCATCAGCGCGAAGGCGTTGGCGGTGAAGACGATGTACGGGTCCTGGGTCAGCCCGTAGATGGCGGGGATGGAGTCGAGGGCGAACAGGACGTCGGTGGAGCCGATCGCGAGCATCACGACCAGCATCGGGGTCATGATCCGCTTGCCGTTCTCGGTGATGAACAGCTTGGTGCCGTGGTAGCGGTCGGCCACGCCGAAGCGCTCCTCCGCCATCTTCAGCAGCTTGTTCTCCTGGTACTCCTCCTCGTGCTCCTCCTTGCGGGCGTCCTGGACCAGCTTCCAGGCGGTCCAGATCAGGAAGGCGCCGAAGAGGTAGAACACCCAGGAGAACGCGGAGATGATCGCCGCGCCGGCCGCGATGAAGCCGGCGCGCAGCACCAGGGCCATGATCACGCCGACCATCAGCACACGCTGCTGGTACTGCGAGGGCACCGCGAACTTCCCCATGATCAGGACGAAGACGAAGAGGTTGTCGACGCTCAGCGACTTCTCGGTGATGTACCCGGCGAAGAACTCGCCCGTCGGCTTGCCACCCCCGTAGATGAACAGGCCGAGGCCGAACAGACAGGCCAGGACGATCCAGACGACCGTCCACGTGCCCGCCTCCCGGATGGAGACGTCGTGGGGCTTGCGACCGATGAAGAAGTCCACGGCGACGAGCGCGCACAGGGCGACGACGGTCAACAGCCAGACGGAGAGGGAGACGTTCACTGGTGGTACTCCTGGTGCAGGGGGGCCTTGACAGCGTTGTCGCCACTGGTGATGACTTCCACCTACGGCAGGTGAACAGCGGGTCATGTCCTGGCAATCTCCGGGTTACGCCGGGTGCCACCCGCCGTACGGCGGGCAGGTTCCGCCGAACGGCGGCCCTCCGGTCGGGACCGGTGCGCTGATCATGACGACAGAGCCGCCCGGGCATCAGGTGCCCCCGTGTGAGGAGAAGCCATGACCCACGTCCCGCCCCCGTTCGATCCCGAGCTCGCCGCCGCCCTGGAACTCATCAAGGACGTCATCTCACCCGGCCTCACGATGGACGACATAGCCGAGGTCCGCCAAGGTCCGGGGATCCAGATGCTGGCCCAGCTGGATCTGACCATGGACGGCTTCTTCGAGATCGAGGACAGGGCGGTGCCGGGTCCCGCGGGCGCGCCCGAGATCTCCCTGCTGATCTGCCGGCCGGCCGCCCCGCCGGCCGCGGGCCCGCGGCCGGTGATCTACCACGTCCACGGCGGCGGTCTGGTCATCGGCAACAACCGCGTCGGCGTCGACGTGCCGCTGGCCTGG
The DNA here is from genome assembly GCF_052068475.1 of Streptomyces sp. SD31. NCBI lineage: Bacteria > Bacillati > Actinomycetota > Actinomycetes > Kitasatosporales > Streptomycetaceae > Streptomyces > Streptomyces sp. SD31. Next base: position 74,070 of record NZ_JBQHCX010000006.1, read on the forward strand.
GCGAAGGAGCTGGACGCGGTCGTGGTGTCCGTGGAGTACCGGCTCGCGCCCGAGCATCCGTATCCGGCGCAGATCGAGGACGTGTACGCCGGTCTGGAGTGGACGGCGAAGCACGCCGCCGAGCTCGACGGCGACCCGCAGCGGATCGTCGTCGCGGGTGCCAGCGCGGGGGGCGGACTGTCCGCGGCGCTGGCGCTGCTGACGCGGGACCGTGGGGGGCCGGGGCTGATCGGTCAGATGCTGATGTGCCCGATGCTGGACGACCGCAATGACACGCCGTCCGTCCACCAGATGGCGGGGCTCGGTGTCTGGGACCGTACGGCCAACGAGACCGGCTGGACGGCGTTGCTCGGCGAGCGCCGCGGGGGGCCTGACGTTCCGGCGTATGCGGCGCCGGCCCGTGCGGAGGATCTGTCCGGGCTGCCCCCGGCCTTCCTGGACGTCGGTTCCGCGGAGACGTTCCGTGACGAGGTCGTCGCCTATGCCTCGCGGCTGTGGCAGGCCGGTGGGGTGGCCGAGTTGCACGTGTGGCCCGGCGGGTTCCACGGCTTCGACGGGTTTGCCCCGCAGGCGGCGCTGTCGCAGGCGTGCCGGGGGGCGCATCTGGCGTGGCTGACGAGGTTGCTGAGCAGCTGAAACGCCGGGGGCGCTGGAGCGGGGGCTGCGGTGTGCCTATTCGTCTGCCGAGTTCTGTGGCTTGGCGGGTGCGGGTGGGGGGTGGCTTGTCGCGCAGTTCCCCGCGACCCCTGGGTGGGTGAGCCTTCCCGGCGTCTTGAAGTGGACGCGGTTCCCTTGACGGCATGCCGCACCATGGGCCTATGAAAGAGCTGGCCGGACGTCTGACCGCGTTGGATCCGGATGCCGGTGCTGCCGTCCGGGTCATCGCGTACTTCGATCGGCTCGCCGAGTCGCGGGCCGGGCTGGAGGCGCTGGTGCGCGGTGCCGCCGTGCTGGCCGGGGTGCCGGCGCGGTTGGTGGACGTGGACCGGCGGGTGCATGTGCGGGTCGAGGCCGACGGGACGCGGCGGGAGAGCGAGCTGCCGCCGGATGCCGCCTGGCCCTCCGCCGCGCTGACGCCGGGCGGCGCTGCGGCGCTGTGGCTGGAGCGGGCTCAGGGGGCGGAGCCGAGTGTCGTCGACGCGGTGATCCTGGAGCGGGCCGCCGGGGCGATACGGCTCGTTCTCGACCGGACGCGCGGGCGGGCGCCGACCGATGATCCCGCACTGGTCGAGACGGTCCTCGACGCCACGGCTCCGGAATCGGCCCGGCTGCACGCGGCCCGCCGTCTGGGCCTGGACACCGCCGCTCGGGCCCGTGTCCTCGCCCCGCTGGAGGGCCGTCCCCGCATCGTCCCCGCGCTACCGGACGCCGAGCCGCCCGCCGGCCGCGTGGGTGTGGGCCCCGCCGTCCCGGTGCTCGATCTGCCGCGCTCCTGGGCGCAGGCCCGCATCGCACTCCGGTTCACGGCCGAGGGCACCGCACAGGACCCGGGCCCGGGCGTCGTGCACGCGGACGAACTGGGCGATGTCGCGCTCCTCGCCGGCCTGGTCGTGCCGGGCGCCGAGCCGCCGCCCGACGTGCAGGCCCTGGAGGCGGCCGCGGCGGCCGCGCCCTGGCTGCTCACCACGCTGCACGCCGTCGCCTCGACGGTGAGCCTGCGGGCGGCGGCGGCCGAGATCAACGTCCACCACTCCACCCTCCAGGAGCGCCTGGTCCATGCCGAGCACCTGTTGGGCTGGCCGTTGCGCACTCCGCAGGGCCGGTTCCGGCTGGGGCTGGCGCTGGCGATGCGGCACCTGGCGCGGCCCTAGGGCAGGCCGCGACCTCAGGGGGGCGCCGCCGTCACCGGAAGCCGCCGTCACCGGAACTCGTGCACGACCTCGATCGCGCCGACGATATGGGCGTTGAACTCGTCGAGTTCCTCGGCGGGCACCCACAGCTCGAGAATCGTCTTGCCGCCCGCCTGCCGGACGGGGTACCGGCGCAGGAACTCCGACTCGACCTCGAACCGGGTCACGAAGCCGGCGCCGTCGTGCTTGACGTTCCAGTCCCGGGCGATCTTCACCGCGTAGTCCTCGTTGAGCACCGGGTAGAAGATGGGCTGTTCGGGCAACCGCGGCGGCCAGGCACGCCAGTCGCGTGCGCGAACCAGGTCCAGTTCCTCGGGGCCGGTGGGTCGCCACAAGGTGGTGGTCGGGCGCGGGCTGATCATGGCAGCCGACGATACCCACGCCGCGGGCGCGACGGCCACGGAGTTTCACGGAGTTCCGCGCGATGCTTGCAGACGCGCCCTACACGCCTTCGCTGGAAATTTCACGTATGGCATATCCTGGATGTCATCCATCTCGGGACGGAGGACACCGGCGCCATGACCGCCACGGACCCCGCGCTCACCGCCCTCGCCCAGGGCTGGTGCGCCCTTTCCCTGCTGCACGGCAGGATCGAGGCGCACATCGAGCGCGCCCTGCAGACCAAGCACGACCTGAGCGTGCGCGAGTACTCCCTGCTCGACGTGCTCAGCCGCCAGCACGACGGCGAAGGCGGGCATCTGCAGATGAAGCAGGTCGCCGACGCCGTCGTCCTCAGCCAGAGCGCCACCACCCGCCTCGTCACCCGCCTCGAGGACCGCGGCCTGCTCTCCCGCTACCTCTGCCCCACCGACCGCCGCGGCATCTACACCGACGTCACCGAAGCCGGCCGCGACCTCCTGGAAGAGGCACGGCCGACCAACGAGGCCGCATTGCGCGAGGCCCTCGACGAGGCCGCCAAGAATCCCGAACTGACCCCGCTGGTGCGAGCCGTGGAGACGCTCCGGGTGCCCGCCTGACCTGCGGCCCGTTGACGGACCCCGGACAGGCACGTACTAATGGCCCGCATGAGCGCGCCCCCTCTCCCCTTGTCCGGCATCACCGTCGTCAGCCTGGAGCAGGCCGTGGCCGCCCCGTACGCCACCCGGCAGCTCGCCGACCTCGGAGCGCGCGTGATCAAGGTCGAGCGGCCCGGGGAGGGCGACTTCGCCCGCCGGTACGACACGACGGTGCACGGGCACTCCAGCTATTTCGTGTGGCTCAACCGGTCCAAGGAGTCCCTCACGCTGGACCTCAAGGATCCGCGGGGCCGCGAGATCCTGCACCGACTCCTCGACGACGCCGACGTGTTCGTGCAGAACCTGGCGCCGGGCGCCGCCGACCGCCTCGGTCTGGGTGTCGAGGCACTCGGCGAGCGGTGGCCACGGCTGATCCCGTGCACGATCTCCGGGTACGGCACGTCCGGGCCGTGGGCCGACCGGAAGTCGTACGACCTGCTGGTGCAGTGCCAGACCGGTCTGGTGTCGCTGACCGGGACGCCCGACGAGACCGCGCGGGTCGGCATCTCCGTCGCCGACATCGCCGCCGGGATGTACGCCTACAGCGGCATCCTCACCGCCCTGTTCACCCGCGCCACCACGGGTACGGCCCACCCGGTGGAGGTGTCCCTGTTCGAGGCGCTGGCGGAGTGGATGGGCCAGCCCGCCTACTACACGCAGTACGGCGGCAGCCAGCCCCGGCGGCTGGGCACCCAGCACCCCACCCTCGCGCCGTACGGCGCCTTCACGGCCGCCGATGGGAGGCAGGTGCTGTTCTCCATCCAGAACGAGCGCGAATGGGCCGTCCTGTGTGCGGAGTTCCTCGGCCGGCCCGAGCTGACCGACGATCCGCGCTTCGCGACGAGCTCCGCCCGCGTGGCCCATCGCGACGAGCTCAACGCCGTCGTCGCCGAGCGCTGTGCCCGCTCCGGCGCCGAGGAGATCCTCAAGGACCTGGAGTCCATCAACATCGCCTGCGCCGGGGTCAACGACGTCGCCGCGTTCCTGGACCACCCGGTCCTCGCCGGCCGCGACCGCTGGCGCGAGGTGGCCGTGCCCGGGGGCGCGACCGTGCGGGCCCTGCTGCCGCCGGCCGACCTCGCGGGAGTGCCCGCGCGGATGGAGCCGGTGCCGGCGGTGGGCGAGCACACCGAGGCGATCCTCGCCGAACTCGGGCGTACCGGCGAGGAGATCGAGGCCTTGCGCGCCGACGCCGTCATCTGAGGCACGGCCACCTGAAGGGGTCACCTGAGGGGGCGGAGTACATCGGCGGCCCGATGTCACCAGGTTCGAGGCGGGGTACGCGACGCCCGGGTAGGCGTAGGCGGGGTGATCCGGGTCGCAGACGTGGGTGACCGGGCCGAGGCCGCCTCCCGCCCGACGATCGAACATCCGCAGGTGGGCCTGCCGACACTGGAGTGCGACCTGCTCCGCGTCGAGGGCAACGACCTGCGCATCCTCGTGTATTCGGCCGAGCCGGGCACCGAGGCGGCCGAGAAGCTGGCGCTGCTCGCCGTCCTCGGCACCCAGTCGCTGGTCTGACCGAACGCGGCGCGCCCCGCGTGCGTCACAGTGTCGGGACGGCTCGACGCCGTCCCCGCTGCCGCGTCCATCGCGAGTCCGTTCGGGGGAATCCATGCGTACGACCACCTCACGCACCGTCCAGTTGCTCACCGCGCTCGGGCTGCTCACCGCCGGATGCGGCGCCGGCCCGGCAGGCTCGGGCGCATCCGAACCGGCGCCGCAGACCAGGCCCCGCGCCCTCAAGGTGGCCAAGGCGTGGGACGGTTCACCGGCCGCCGAGATGTGGAGCAGGGGCTACTACCCGATGGCGGACCCGGTCCAACTCCCCGAGGACGCCTTCCACAACGACGCCGACAAGGAGGCGTACCTCACCCAGAACTTCGTACTGCGCGGTGACCTCCCCGAGACCCCGAAGGAGCATGCGAAGGTGACATGGCAGGACGGTGGCTCGCTCACCTTGCCGTTCATGGGGGCGCGGGAGGCGTACGAGAAGCTGGACGGCGACGACTCCCCCGCGCCGCGCCTCACCGTGACCGGGGCGAAGCTGAGCGAGACGACGCTGGCCACCAGCCGCGGCCCGGCCACCGTGCCGGTCTGGCTGTTCACCATCGAGGGCTACGACACCCCGCTCACGCAGGTCGCCCTCAAGCCCTCGAAGCCTCCGAAGCCGCCCATCGGACCGGTCGACCAACTCAGCGACGATCTGTGGGAACTCGACAAGGTGGTCGAGGTGGCCCCCGACGGCAGGTCCGTCACGGTACTGGCCCACCACGGGGCCTGCGACGACGGACCCGCCGTGGACGTGCTGGAGACGGACGGCAGCGTGGTCCTGTCCGGCCACATCGTCGGAACGAGCGACGGTCCCTGCACGCTCCAACTACTGGCAAAGAAGGTGACGGTCGAGCTGGACCGCCCGCTGGGCGACCGAACCCTGCTGGACGCATTCACGGGCCGTCCCGTGCGCGGCACCGACTGAGTCGCTGTTGCTGTAGGGGACTCGTCGTACGTCACCTCGTCAAGGCCGCCCTGGCCGCCGTGAGGGCCTGTTCCGCGTAACTGCGGCCGAAGAGGACGGCGTGCACCAGGAGCGGGAAGAGCTGGTGCAGGGCGATGCGGTCGGCCCAGCCGTCGGCCAGGGGGGCCGTCCGCTGGTAGCCGTCCAGGATCCGGTCCAGGTGGGGGCAGCCGAAGAGGTGCAGCATGGCCAGGTCGGTCTCGTGGTGCCCGCCGTGCGCGGCCGGGTCGATCAGCCAGGCGTGCCCGTCGGCGCCCCACAGGACGTTGCCGTTCCAGAGGTCGCCGTGCAGCCGGGCGGGCGGTTCGGCGGGGCCCGCCAGTTCGGGGAGCCGCTCGCAGACCTGCTCGATCACGGGCGCCTCCGCACTGCGGACCGTGCCGTCGTCGACCGCGCGGCGCAGGTACGGCAGCACCCGGTGCTCGGCGTACCAGCGGGGCCAGTCGGGGCCGGTGACGTTGCGCATCGGGGCGAGCCCGATGTACGCGTCCTCCGGGCCGCCGGGCGGTGGGGCGCCGAACGCGGGTGCGCCGGCGGCGTGCAGGGCGGCCAGGTCGCTGCCGAGGTGTTCCGCCGCGTCCGCGCTGGGCCGACCGGTCGCCACGCGGTCGGTGACCAGCCACTGCCCGTCATGGCCGTGCACAACCGGGATGCGGACGGCGTGGGCGTCGGCCAGCCAGCGCAGCCCCGCCGCCTCCGCCTGAGCGGCGCGGTGGCCGTCGCCGCGCTTGACCATGACCATTCGGCCGCCGTCGAGGGTGACTTCGGCGAGCGCCCCCGAGAGCGGTCGCTCGTCGGTCACCGCAAGCCCGGTGAACCGCGCCGCCGTGGCACCCGGGCCCTCGCAGGAGTTGTGCACGGCGATCAGGGTACGGCGGCCTGCGACCGTACTGAAGTCACTTGGCCAACCGTCGGCTGGTCAACTGTCGGCGGCCGCCTTCTTGATCGCCTCGCGGATCCGGGAGTAGGTGCCGCAGCGGCAGACGTTCTCGATCCGGTCGATCTCGGCGTCCGTCGGCCGGGGCGTCTTCTTCAGGAGGGCGGCCGTGGCCATGATCTGGCCCGGCTGGCAGAAGCCGCACTGGGCCACGTCGCAGTCGAGCCAGGCCTGTTGGACGGGGTGGAGCTTGTCGCCGTCGGCCAGGCCCTCGATGGTGGTGACCTTGCGGCCGGCGCAGTCGGCGACCGGGACGACGCAGGGCTGGATCTCGTCGCCGTCGAGATGGCTGGTGCAGGCGCGGCAGGCGCCCACGCCGCAGCCGTACTTGGGGCCGGTGACGTTCAGCAGGTCGCGCAGCACCCACAGCAGGGGCATGTCGGCGGGTGCGTCGACGGTGACGCGCTTCCCGTTGAGGGTGAAGGAGTAGGACGGCATCGGTACCTTCTCGAAAAGTGGCTCGGAAAGCCGAAGGCGGCTCAGAAGTCGAGGGGGAAGCGGCGCGGCTTGGTGCCGGTGGCCCGGGCGTAGGCGTTGGCGACGGCGCCGGCCGCGGCCGGGACGCCGAGTTCGCCGGCTCCGCCGGGATCGCGCCGGGAGGGCATGATGTGCGCCTCGAAGTGCTGGGGGGCGTGCCGCTGGCGGGCGTAGTGGAAGTCGGCGAAGCTGCTCTCGCGGACGGCGCCCCGGTCGATGTGCAGCCCGGCCCGCAGGATGGTGGAGATCCCGTCGACGGCCGTGCCCATGAGCTGGGCCTGAAGGCCACGCGGGTTGACGGCCGTTCCCACGTCGGCCGCCATCACGACCTTGGTCACCCGAGGGTTCTTCGGATCGACGGCGTCGATCTCGACGAGGCAGGCCACGCAGGAGCCGTACTCCTCGTGCAGGGCGACGCCCTGGGCGTGCCCCGCGGGCATGGTGCGGCCCCACTTCCCGGCGGTCGCGACCTTGTCCAGTACGGCCTTGACGGTCTTGCTCCGCAGTGTCGTACGGCGGAAGGCGACCGGGTCCTTCCCCAGGCTGCGGGCGACCTCGTCCACGACGATCTCCTCGGCGGTGCGTACCGTGCCGGAGTCCACCGAGCGCCAGGCTCCGAGCGGGATCGCGAGGTCGACCGAGCCCGAATCGCCGGACAGGCGGCCGAAGTTGTAGAGGCCGCTGTCGCTGTGGAGTGGGGCCGCCGCGGGAGCGCGTACGGCGGAGCGCGCGCCGCCTTGAGTGGACAGGCCCTGCTTCTCGAAGGACTCGTTGACCGAGGCTGTCGCGTGGGCGAAGGCCACCACTCTGCCCTGGGCATGGCTGGCCCGGATCCGGTGGTGGGTGGCCGGGCGCATTCTGCCGTGCCGGATGTCGTCGGCCCGGCTCCACATCAGCTTCACCGGCCGGCGTGCCTTCTTGGAGATCAGGGCCGCCTCGATCGCGGCGTCGTAGTTCAGGCGGCGCCCGAACGAGCCGCCACCGCGCAGGACATGGACCCGGACCTTCGACACCGGCAGTCCGGTCACCGAGGCGATCTCCTCGCGCGCCGACTGCGGCGTCTGGGAGGAGAACCAGATCTCGGCCCGCTGTGCGCGTACGTCCGCCACCGCTGTGAGCACCTCCATCGGTGCGTGGCTGACGAAGGCGAACTCGAACTCGGCCTCCGTCTGCGCGGATCCGCGCGGCGGGGTGTCCAGCTTCGGGACCGCGGCGCGCAGCCGGGAGCGGATCTGGGCGTCGGAGAAGGGCGCCAGTGGGCCCGGCGCCCACTCGATCCGGAGGGCGTCCTTGGCCTGGAAGGCGTGGTGGAAGGTGTCCGCGACCACGGCGACTCCGCCGTCGATCTGGATGACCGCGTGGACGCCGGGCAGGGCGCGGGCGGCCCGGGAGTCGACCGAGACGACCTTCCCGCCGATGGTCGGCGGCCGGGCCACGACCGTCGGCTTCGCTCCGGCCACCGTGAGGTCTCCGGTGTACTTCGCCTTGCCGGTGATGATGTCGCGGGCGTCGATGCGGGTGGTCGGCCGTCCGATCAGCCGATGCTCGGTCGCCGGTTTGGGCCGGGTCGACACGGTCGGCCGGGTGATCCGGGCGGCGCTCCTGGTCAGCGATCCGAAGGTGGCGGTACGTCCGTCCGGGGCGAAGACTCTGGTGCCCCGGGTGCGCAGCGTCCGCGCGGGGACGTGCCAGCGGCGGGCGGCCGCGGTGACGAGCTTGGCGCGGGCGGTGGCGGCCAGTTGCCGGGCCGGTCCGTACAGCGAACTGACCGAATTGGAGCCGCCGGTGAACTGGTTGCCCTCGCTGCGGGCGTCCGCGAGCGGGATGTCCACGTCGGCGAGCCGGGCGTCCAGCTCCTCGGCGATCATCATGGCGACGGCGGTGGTGACACCCTGGCCGACCTCGACGCGCGGCAGCCGTACGACGACCCTGTTGGCCGGGGTGACCTCGAGGACGAGCATCTCCGCGTCGGTGCCGGTCACCAGGACGTCGGACGATCCACGGCCGCCGTTCGCGGGTTCCTCGGCGCCTTCCGCGGTCGAGCCGTCGCAGCCGAGCGGGGCCGCGACGGTCAGGGTGGTCGCCGCGAGCGAGTAGACCACGAACTGGCGGCGGGACAACTGGCGGGCCAACAGGCGCTCCTCTCCGTGAACCCGGGCTGGTTCGATCTGTATGAGGGGCCGGTGCACTCCGGGGTTGCGCCGGTTGGCCGCTGCATCGATTACCGCATCGATCACCGCGTCGGTTGCCGCATGGAATTACGGCGCGAGTTGCCAGAGGTCGGTGCCCCACTCCAGCTGCCGTATGAGCTCGTCGTCGCCCGGCCGGTTCGCACTCGCGCCTCGGGGGCCGGGGCCCGCGGGGGTGTGGATGCCGCGGGAGATGTTGCCGCTGACGGTGATGTTGTGTTCCACGCGGGGGCGGCGGAGTGTCTCGTAGAGCCGGAGCGCGGCGTCGGTGTCCGGCGCGTCGCGCAGGGACTTGGCGAGGACGACGGCGTCCTCCAGGGCCATCGAGGCGCCCTGCCCGGTGGCGGGGGACGCGGCGTGGGCGGCGTCACCGATGAGCAGGGTCCGGGCGGAGCGCCAAGGCGTCCCGGTGGGGAGTTCGGTGGCGTTGGTGACCATGAGGTGGTCGGGGGTGGCCGCGACGAGGTCCGCGGCGGGAGTGGAGTCCTTGCGGAGCAGCGGCAGCAGCAGCTCGCGCCACCGGGCGGGGGTGCCGTGCGCGATGGCGTCGGCTGCCAAGGGGGCGTCGGAGACGCGTGCGAACCAGTACGTCTCCCCCTCGGGCGACACCGCGTACCCGAAGGCGACGGTGCTGCCGCGCACCATGGTGATGGTCTCGCCGTCGCCGGACCCGGGTGCGGCGCCGGTGTAGCCGTAGAAAACGTACTGGCCGGCATAACCCGGCCGCGCCTCGGGGGCGGTGAGCCGGCGGACGGTGGAGTTCAGGCCGTCGGCGCCGATGAGCAGGTCGCCGGTCCCCGTGCTGCCGTCGGCGAAGTGGGCGGTGACGCCGTCCGGGCCGTCCTCGACCGACGTGAGGCGGGTGCCGTGCCGCAGGGCGATGCCCCGGCGCTCGACCTCGGCCTGCAGGGCGGCGTTGAGGTCGCCGCGGCGCAGGCACCGGTATCCGAGGTGCGGGGTGGCTGCCTCGCCGAGCGGCATGTGGGCCACCTCGGCGCCCGTGTCGTCGAGGACCCGCATCGAGGTCAGCGGGAAGCCGATCGCGGTGACCGCCGCCGAGGCGTCGACCTGGGCCAGGGCGCGCATGCCGTTGCTCGCGAGCGTGAGGAATGCTCCGATGTCCTCGGCGGAGTCGGGGTGCGCCTCGTGCACCGCGACGTCGAATCCGGCCTTGTGCAGGGCAAGAGCCGCTCCGGCACCGGCGATCCCGCCCCCGATGACGATCAACCGCGTCACATCGGCCCCCTGGTACGCGTGCCGCCCCCCGTGAGCAGCAGCCGTCCTTCTTGGAACGTCCCGAGCGCGGTGCGGGTTCCCGAGCGGGCCGCCGATCGTTGTACAGCCCGGACCGATGACCTCCGGAACGGTGCAACCATTCCGTCGACCCGAATGTCTTGCCTAATATCAGACACACCACCCTTCTAGGGGATGCAATGGGACGAAACAGAACCGCATGGGCGACGACAGTCGCGCTCATGGCCGCCACGCTGGGTGTGGCGGCGGTCCCGGCCGACGCCACGACGGCCACCACCACCCAGACCACGGCCTGCCCCACCGGCTGGGGCAGTCAGGCCGAGACCCGCTCCGCCGCCACGTCGGAGTCGCTGACGAACATCAGGACCGGCCGGCACGCCTGCTTCGACCGCATGGTCGTCGACGTTCCCGGCGCGGGCACCCGCGGCCTCGGCTATTCCGTCAGGTATGTCAGCCGCCTCTACCAGGACGGTTCGGGCAACCACATTCCCGTCGGCGGCGGAGCCGTCATCGAGGTGCGGGTGGCCGCCCCCGCCTATGACCCCGACACCGGGCAGCCCACGTATCCCGTGCGTGCGGGTCAGCGCCTGAAGGGCGTCGACCTCACGGGCTACCGCACCTTCAGGGACGCACGCTTCGCCGGCAGCTTCGAAGGGGACACGCAGATCGGGCTCGGCGTCCGGGCACGGCTGCCGTTCCGGGTGTGGGTGGCGACCGACCGGATCGTGGTCGACGTGGCGCACAACTGGACGGGGGCGCGCTGAGGGCTGCATCTGGACCGGGCTGCGGGCGATCAGGGCTTCTGGGTGATCGAGGCGTCCCGCCCCTGGTATCCCCGTAGCTTCCGGTAGAGGGTCGCCCGGGCGATCCCCAACGCCGCCGCGGCGCGCGCCTTGTTGCCGCCGTGGCGGCGCAGCGCCTCCAGGATCGCGGCCCGCTCGGCGAGCTCCATCGGGCTGAGGTTGCGTCCCGCGGGCCCCTCCCGGACGGGATCGGGCAGTTCGCCGCGCCGCACCGGCCCGCAGACCCGCCGCCGGCTCGCCAACGCCCGTACGAGGTGGGCGAGTTCGGTGACGTTCCCGGGCCAGGGATGCTGCTCCAGGGCCCGCAGCGCCTCCAGCGTCCAGGTCAGCGGGGGGCTGCCGGGTGCCGGGCCGGGCACGAGGGCGGGGAGCAACTCCCTGATGTCCTCGGGGCGTTCACGCAGGGCGGGCAGGGTCACCGAGCGGGCCGCGAGGGTGTCGAGGAGGCGCTGCAGACATGGGCCGGGGGAAGGGCCGGGAGTGTAGGTGGCGACCAGGTGGACGTCGGGGCGTTCGTCGAGGAGGGAGTTGAGGGCGGCGACGTCCGGCTGGGCCAGTCGTTCGGCGTGCCGCAGGAGCAGCGGGCGGTCGCCGACCCTGCCCCAGCCTCCGGCCGGGAGGAGCCTCGTCTCGCTGCGTCCGTCGGTCTTGATGCCGAGTTCGGGTGATTCGGCGGCGTCCACGACCAAGGGGGCCATGCCGTCGAGGAGTTCGAGGGCGAGCGTGGTCTTGCCCGTTCCCCGCTCGCCCACGACGAGCAGGGGTCCCTTGGTGCGGGCCAGGGCCGTCGCCTGCGCGACAGCGTGCCGCCACGGCACCGAACTCCCCACCGACGCGCTCCCCGGACGCGGCGGCGACGGCGCCGGCTCCACGGCGCGTGGTGCGAGCACGGCGACCAGGCCGAGGGCGCGGCCCTCATGCAGTACCGGAGTGATCTCGACGGTGCAGCCGGCGTCCTCGGGAAGCGAGATCTCGTACGACTCACCGGCCGCCCTCCCGCTGCCCTTCCCGCTTCCCCTCCCCCACGCCCGCGCGCCCCGCTCCAACGCCTCCAGCACCTGCGGCGAGGCCAGGCGGGCCGCCGCCTCGCTGACCAGGCGGTTGCGGCCGTCCAGCGCGACGACCGCCCGCTCGCGCCCCCGCGCGGCCCGCTCGAACGCGTCGAGCAGTGCCCGTTCCGGGGTACGCGCGCGTGCCCGCAGTTCCGCCTCCACCGCCGTCGCGGCCGCCTCGGCGAGGGCGGCGCCGGGGTGCGGGCGGCAGCCGGCGCACAGGCCGGAGGCGACCGTGACGGTGCCGAGCGCCTGTCCCGTCTCAGGGGAGAGCAGCGGCACGCTGACCGCGGACACGTCCTGCCACAGGTCGAGGAAGTGCTCGGGACCGTGCACCTCGGCCCGGCGCCGGGTGCGCAGGGCGAGCGCGGCGCTGTTGTGGCCGACCTCCCGCTCGGACAGGTCGCGGCACGCGTCGTCGCCGGGCGCGCTGCCGGCCGACCACAGCACCCTCAGCCGTTCGTCGGTGAGCACGAGGGCCGACCGTCCGGTGTCGAGGGCCTGTGCGAGGCGCGTGAGCACGGGACGCGCCGCCTCCAGCAGGGGCGAGTCGACGGGGTGCGCCGACTCCCCCACCGAGCCGTCGAGATCCGGCCGTACGCCGAAGAACCGGGCGCGCCGCCAGGCCGCGACGACGTCCTCGGGGACGCCCTCCGGGAGCGGGCGCCCCGTCAGGAACCGTTCGCGCGCATGGCGGAGAGGGGCGAGGGCAGGAGGATGTTCGGCGGTGGTCATGGCACCGCTCACCGTATCCGGGGCGTCACGCGCGCGACGACGGTGGGTTGTCTCGAATTGAGACACCCATGACCGGCCACACCGCTCCATGATCTTGAAAGGTCGGAGTCCGTAGGCGTCTCCCGTCCTTATCTCCTGCCTCATCTCCTGGAGCGTTCTGTCGTGCACACCGTTGTCGAGACCGACGTACTGATCGTGGGCAGCGGCCCGGCGGGCGCGTCGGCCGCGCTCGCCCTGAGCACCTACGGCGTGCGCAACATGGTCGTCACCCGGTACGCGAGCCTCGCCGACACGCCCCGCGCGCACATCACCAACCAGCGGACCATGGAGGTGCTGCGCGATCTGGGCGTCGAGGACGAGGTGATCGCCAAGGCCACGCCCCAGCGCCTGATGGGCAACACGACCTTCTGCACCAGCCTGGCCGGCGAGGAGCTCGGCCGGGTGCGCTCCTGGGGCAACGACCCGCTGGTGCAGGCCGCGCACGAACTGGCGAGCCCGACCCGCATGTGCGACATGCCGCAGCACCTGATGGAGCCGGTGCTGGTGAACGCGGCGATCGCCCGGGGCACCGACTTCCGCTTCAGCACGGTCTACAAGTCCTTCGTCCAGGACGAGGGCGGAGTGACGGTCACCGTCGAGGACCGGCTGCGCGGCGACGAGTACACCATCCGCGCCCAGTACCTGATCGGCGCCGACGGCGGCCGGTCCAAGGTCGCCGAGGACGCCGGGCTGCCGATGGGCGGTCAGATGGGTGTCGCGGGCAGCATCAACATCGTCTTCGACGCGGATCTGAGCAAGTACACCGCGCACCGGCCCTCCACCCTCTACTGGGTGCTGGCGCCCGGCGCCACGGTCGGCGGCATCGGCGCGGGTCTGGTCCGCTGCGTGCGGCCCTGGAACGAGTGGCTGATCGTCTGGGGCTACGACGTGAGCGCGGGCGCCCCCGACCTCACCGAGGAGTACGCGCTGTCCGTCGTACGCCAGTTGGTCGGCGACGACGAGATACCGGTGACCATCAAGTCGTCCTCGGCGTGGACGGTCAACGAGATGTACGCGGAGACGTACGCCAACGGCCGGGTGTTCTGCGCGGGCGATGCCGTGCACCGCCATCCGCCGTCCAACGGGCTCGGCTCCAACACCTCCATCCAGGACTCCTACAACCTGGCCTGGAAGCTGAAGCTCGTCCTCGACGGCGTCGCCACGCCCAGCCTCCTCGACACCTACACCGTGGAGCGGGCGCCGGTCGGCAAGCAGATCGTGACGCGCGCCAACAAGTCCATCGCCGAGACCGCCCCGATCTTCGAGGCGCTCGACGGGCTCTCGCCGCAGACGCCCGAGCAGTTGTGGGCCAACATCGCCGCCCGCAAGGACGCCACCGAGGCGGCCGCCAAGCAGCGGGCCGCGCTGCGCGAGGCGATCGACTTCAAGGTGTACGAGTTCAACGCGCACGGCGTCGACCTCAACCAGCGCTACGCCTCCGCCGCGGTCGTCCCCGACGGCACGCCCGACCCCGGCTTCACCCGCGACCCCGAGCTGCACCACCAGCCCACCTCCCGCCCCGGTGCCAAGCTCCCGCACGCCTGGATCACCTCCGGGACCCGGACCCTGTCCACCCTCGACACCGTCGGCAAGGGCCGCTTCACGCTGCTCACCGGCATCGGCGGCGAGGCGTGGGTGCGGGCCGCCGCGGCCCAGCCCCTCGACATCGCCACGGTGGTCGTCGGACCGGGCCAGGAGTACGAGGACCCGTACGGCGACTGGGCGGACCTGAGGGAGATCTCCGACGCGGGCGCCCTGCTCGTACGCCCCGACGGGTATGTGGCGTTCCGGCATGCCGACGCGGCCGAGGACGCCGAAGGGTTGCTCACGCGCGCGCTGCGGCGGATTCTCGGGCACGGTTGAGATGAGCGCCCAGGAAGGAGCCGGCATGGGCGGCGACGACACGACGGTCACGGACGAGGTGGTCGCCAGTCTGCGGGGCACGGACGATCCGCGGCTGCGGGAACTGCTGACCGGGCTGGTCCGGCATCTGCACGCCTTCGCGCGCGAGACACGGCTGACGCAGGAGGAGTGGGAGCGGGCGATCGGCTTCCTGACGGCGACCGGGCAGGCCTGCACGGACACCCGGCAGGAGTTCATCCTGCTGTCGGACGTGCTCGGGCTGTCGATGCTCGTGGAGACGATCAACGAGCGACAGGGGCCCGGCGCCACCGAGTCGACCGTGCTGGGCCCGTTCCACATGACCGCCTCGCCGGTGCGTGAGCTCGGCGCGAACATCGACCTGGTGGGCGGCGGCGAGCCGTGCGTGGTGAGCGGGCGGGTGCTGTCCCGGGACGGCGGCCCGCTGCCCGGCGCGGTCGTCGACGTGTGGCAGGCCGACGGGAACGGCTTCTACGACGTGCAGCAGCCGGATGTGCAGCCTTCGGGCAACGGGCGAGGCCTGTTCACCGCGGACGACGAGGGACGGTTCTGGTTCCGTACCTGCGTGCCGAGCCCGTATCCGATCCCTACGGACGGACCGGTCGGCGGGCTGCTGCGGGCCACCGGACGGCACCCCTACCGGCCCGCGCACATCCATTTCATCGCCTCGGCCGCGGGGCACACCTCGGTGACCACGCACATCTTCGTGGCGGGGAGCGACTACCTGGACTCGGACGCGGTGTTCGCCGTCAAGCCGAACCTGGTCACGGACTTCGCCCCGGTCGACGAGCCTTCGGCGGCACGGGAGTTCGGCGTGGCGAACCCCTTCCGGCACGCCCGCTTCGACCTCGTACTGGAGCGCGCGTGAGGGACGTCCTCGACTTCTCCTACGAGGCCCCGCCCGTGCGGGTCGTCTTCCGGCCCGGCGCGGCGGTGTCCGCGACACCGGACGAGGTGGGGCGGCTCGGGCTGCGGCGGGTGCTCGTGGTGTGCGGGACGCGGGGCGCGGACACGGCGCGGGCGGTCGCGGACGCGCTCGGCCCCGTGTGCGTCGGGGTGCACGACCGGGCCCGGATGCACGTGCCCGTGGAGGTCGCCGACGTGGCCGTCCAGGCGGCTCGCGCGGCGGGCGCCGACGGGTGCGTGGCGGTCGGCGGCGGCTCGTCGATCGGGCTCGGCAAGGCGATCGCGCTGCGCACCGGCCTGCCGCTCGTCGCGGTGCCCTCCACGTACTCCGGCTCGGAGATGACCCCGGTCTGGGGCCTGACCGAGCACGGCGCCAAGCGCACCGGCCGCGACCCCAGGGTGCTGCCCCGCAGCGTCGTCTACGACCCCGAGCTCACCCTCTCCCTGCCCGTACCGCTCTCCGTGACCAGCGGTGTCAACGCCGTCGCGCACGCCGTCGAGGCGCTGTACGCCCCCGACACCTCGCCCCTGATCGCGCTGATGGCCGAGGAGGGCGTACGGGCGATGGCGCGGGCGCTGCCGACGGTGGCCGAGGAGCCGACGTCCCCGGAGGCACGCGGGCGCGCCCTGTACGGGGCCTGGCTGTGCGGGTCCTGCCTGGGCGCCACCACCATGGGCCTGCACCACAAGCTCTGCCACGTCCTGGGCGGCACCTTCGGGTTGCCGCACGCCGAGACGCACACGGTGGTGCTGCCGTACGCCCTGGCCCACAACGCGCCCGCCGCCCCGGACGCGGCCGCCGCGGTGGCCCGTGCCCTGGACGCGGTCGACGCGCCGACGGCCCTGTGGGAACTGGCCGGACGCCTCGGCGCGCCCCGCTCCCTCGCCGAACTTGGCCTCGGCGAAGCCGACTTGGCGACCGCCGCGGCGCAGACCGCGGGCGAGGCGTACGCCAACCCGCGCCCCGTCACGGCCGACGGCGTGCTCGCCCTCCTGCGAGCGGCGTACGAGGGCACACCACCGCCGACCGCGGCCGCCCACTGACCGTCCTCCCTCCCCCCACGCTCGAAGCCCCCCCCCACGCCGGAAGAAAGGTGATCGCCATGCCCCTCGGTCTGCTCAGGAGTCGAAACTCCCGGGGGAGTCGACGCTCCCGAGGGGCGCAAGGTGTCCCGTTGCCCGTGCCGGCCGGTGCCGGCGTCGTGGGCCGCGAGGTCCTGGACCCGGTGGGGCTGCCGATGCGCGGCGCCGACGTGACCGTGACCGCGCTGGACTCGCACCAGGTGGTGGCGTCCGGGACGACGGACCCGTACGGCCTCTTCTTCGCCGCGGTGCCCCCGGGCCGCTACAGCCTGATGATCACGGCCGAGGGTCTGACACCGCACCGGGAGACCCTGGACGTCGTCGCCGGTCCGCCGCTGCCCGCCATGCGCGTCCAGCTGACGTCGGCCCGGCAGCTGGAACTGCCGGCGGCCGGCACCTGGCTGTTCGATCCGCCGCACACGGCGATCCGGTTCATCGCCAAGCACGTCGGCATGGCCCATGTGCACGGCCGCTTCGAGCGGTTCACGGGCGGCATCCGGGTGGCGCCCGACATGACCGAGTCCCAGGTGTCGGTGCGCATCGACGCGGCCAGCATCACGACGGGCAACAACACCCGGGACAACCATCTGCGTTCGGCGGACTTCCTGGACGTCGAGCGCTACCCGTACATCGACTTCGCCAGCACGCGGTTCGCCTACCGGGGCGGCGCCAAGTGGACCCTGCACGGCTCGCTCACCATGCACGGAGTGAGCCGCTCGGTGGAGCTGGACACCACCTACCTGGGATCGGTCAACGGCGGTTACGGCGAGGAACTGCGGTGCGCGGCGCTGGCCAAGGCGGAGCTGCACCGGGAGGACTTCACCCTGAACTGGCGCAGCATGCTGGCCCGCGGGATCGCGGTCGTCGGTCCCACGGTCCAGCTGGAGCTGGACGTGCAGGCGATGTACCGCACGCACGACACGCCGACGCCGCCGGCCTAGCCGACGTCCCGCGCCGTCCTCACGGTCGGCTCCGGGCCGCTGTCAGACAGCTCACGCCCCGGTTACGAATCGCTCAACCTCTGGTTGCGGCGCGGTGATCGGGTGACCATGGGGTCATGACACCGGCCCAACGCGCCATGGAACGACTGGAAGTCTGGCCCGACCTCAGCTCGGGCCCGGCCAGTTGCGGCGCAGGACGGGCACTGCGCTCCGTCCACAGCGACATCGTGCACTTTCACTCCGACCGGGACGTGGACCTGCATCTGACGGTGTCGGCCATCCGGCGCTTCCATGACGACCTGCGGGAGTCGACCGCGATCCGGCTGGTCCCCGGCTCGGACTGGGTGACCGTCCATCTCGACTGCGACACGGACGTGGATCTGCTGATGAGCCTGGTCAGCGCCGCGCTCAAGGCTCACCAGAACCGGCCCTCCCCTGCCGGGCGCCCGGCAGGGAACGCGTGCAACTTCCGTCGTGTCACAGTGCTGCCCCGCGGATAGAGCCGGGACGGACGAGCGTCAGCTCCCGTGCACGGAGTCGTCCTCGCCCGCCTCCAGCAGGCCGGCGGCCGCGCCGACGATCCGGGGGTCGGCGGTGCCGACGACCTCCTCGTCCTTGTCGGTGTAGTCGAAGCGGGCCAGCACACTGCGCATGGCCTCGACGCGGGCCCGCTTCTTGTCGTTGCTCTTCACCACGGTCCAGGGCGCGTGCTCGGTGTCCGTCTCGCGGAACATGGCGACCTTGGCTGCGGTGTAGTCCTCCCAGCGGTCCAGCGAGGCCAGGTCCATGGGGCTGAGCTTCCACTGCCGTACGGGGTCGACCTGGCGGATGGTGAACCGGGTGCGCTGCTCGCCCTGGGACACCGAGAACCAGAACTTGATCAGGTCGACGCCGTCATCCACGAGCATGCGCTCGAAGGCGGGCGCCTGCCGCATGAAGCGCCGGTACTCGTCGTCCGTGCAGAAGCCCATCACGCGCTCCACACCGGCCCGGTTGTACCAGGACCGGTCGAACAGCACGATCTCGCCGGCGGTCGGCAGATGCTCGACGTACCGCTGGAAGTACCACTGGCCGCGCTCACGCTCGGTCGGCTTCTCCAGCGCCACGACCCGGGCGCCGCGCGGGTTGAGGTGCTCCGTGAAGCGCTTGATGGTGCCGCCCTTGCCGGCTGCGTCCCGCCCTTCGAAGACGATGACGAGACGGCGCCCGGTCTCCTTGATCCAGCTCTGCAGCTTCAGCAGTTCGATCTGCTGCAGACGCTTGTGCCACTCGTACTCCGGGCGCTCCATGCGCTGCTGGTACGGGTAGTTCTCACGCCAGGTGTCCACCGGGCTGCCGTCCGGCCGGATCAGCACGGGGTCGTCCTGATCGGTGTAGTCGACGCGCAGCCCTGACAGCAGTTCGGTGTCCATACACACCCATGGAAGCGAGCGCTTTCATACAGTCGGCGAACCCCAGGCAAAGATCACGTATAGGTGATGTCCGACGAGCTGTACCGGCAGTGCGACCCGTCCGGGCCGCTGCCGGTCTCGCTGGGCTCGGCACCGGAGTCGTTGCCCTGGAAGCGGGCGCAGACGGTGATGTCCCGGCCGCCGTCGCCGACGATCCGCACGCCCGAAAGGGTCGCCGTGTCGCCGTAGTTGGTGTTGATTCCGGCGAGGGCGTTGCCGGGGCCGGTCGCCTTCACGTTCCTGATGACGACATGCCGTTGGTACTGCGTGTCGCAGTTGCCGCACGAGCGGTACAGCTTGCCGTAGTCCTCGACCTGGAAGCTCTCGATGGTCAGGGTTCCGGCGCCGTTGTGCTGGAAGACCTTGTCGTCCGCCTTTCGCGCGCCACCGCCGATCACGAGGTACGTCGCCGACGCCGACGTGCCCTTGAAGGTCGCCGCGTCCTCGCCCACGTCCTGCCACCACACGTTCCGCAGGGTGCAGCTGCCCAGGCAGTGCACGCCGTCGGCGGCCGGGGAGCCCAGGATCACGTTCTGCAGGGTGGCTCCGTCGGCGAGTTCGAAGAGCGGTCCCTGGTCCTCGTCCTGGCCGTCGCTGCCGAGGGCGCCAGAGCCGTGGAAGCGCTTGAGGCCGCCGTCGTAGCTGCCGGAGACCTCGATGGTGGTGGTCACCGGCTTGTCGGCGGTGGGGGCGGGCCAGGCGGCGAGGCGAGTGCCGGTCGACCGTGCCGGGGTGGCGGGCGCCGAGGGTTTGGGGCTCTTGCGCGGGGAGGCGGAGAGGGAGGGTGAGGGTGAGGCCTTCGAGGGTGACGGGGACGCCGAAGCGGATTTCGCGGGCGACGACGGCGAGGCGTTCAGTACGGCCGGTGTCCGGCTCGTGCGGCCGGCCCTGTCGTCCGCGCCGGGCCCGGAGGTGAACGAGGCAAGAAGTACACCGGCGGTGACGGCCACGGCTACGACGGCCGTCGCCGCGGCGCCGATCAGCAGGGGACGGCGGTGACCGGGTCTCTTGCGGTGCGATCCTCGGGTCGTTGCTCTCGTGCTCATGTGGTGGCTCTCGTTCGTCGATCGGGGAGGCCGGGGGCCCCTCGACCGGTCAGTCGCCACCGGGCGCGCAGAGGTTGCCGGTCAGTTTTCCGCCGAGGTCACCGCTGTTCGGCCTCCACGAGCCGGGCCAGGTTCGCGAGCGACATGCGCATGCCCGTCTCGTTGTCCTTCGGCGGCACGGCGTCGGGGACCCCCTCGTGGAGGATGAGGACGTCCGTGCCGCCGCCGTCCGCGTCGGTGAGGGTGGTGGTCATTCGCATCGTGCCGCGCAGCCCGGGGTCGTCGGTCTCGAACTCGACCTCCTCGACGACCCGTTCGTCCGGCACGAGTGTCACGAAGCGGCCGTGGTAGGTGTCGGTGTGCGCGTCCGACTTGCCCGTGCCGGTCGGCATGTCGTACGTGAGCGAGACGCGGAACGCCCCGCCTTCCCGGCCGTCGAACTCGTGCACATGCCCGGTCATACCGTCCGGTACCCGCCACTTGGCGACGGCGTCCGCCTCCAGCAGAGCCCGGTACACGGCCGCGCGCGAGGCGTTGACGTGCCGGGAGACCCGCGTCGAGTACATGGCCTCACGATAGTGGCGGGAGTACGGAACGGCAGCCGGACGGACCCGAACGCCACGAAGGGCCCGCTTACACCCGCCTCAGGGGGACTCCCAGTGCGCCAGGGCACGCATCGCCACCGCCGCCTGGGTGAACCCGTCCTCGCCGAGCAGCGTCCTCGCCTGGGCGTTGAACCGGTCGACCTCCGGCTGCGCGGCGTCGAGCGCGGCGGCCCCGTCGCCGGTCAACTCCAACACCACCGCCCGGTGTTCGCGCGGATGCGGCCGCTTGACGACCAGACCGGCCGCGGTGAGCCGGCCGACCAGCCCGGTGACGGCGGACTCGCGCAGGCCGAGGGCGCGGGCCAGCCGCTGCTGGGTGATGCCTGGCTCGTCACGGACCGCGAACAGCGCACCGAGCTGGGCTGTGGTGATCCCGGCAGCGGCCAGCAGGCGCCGGTCGGAGACGGTGCGCAGCTGGTGGGCCGCCCGCTGGAGCAGGAAGAACAGACGCTGATCGGGCTCGGGCATGGACCGATGTTGACAGACGTCGTGAGGTGGCGCCATCCTCACTTCACTGATGAAGTGAGGGGTGGGCGGCGTGAACGGGTCCCTCGACCTGGCGCACAACGCGCTGCCCTTCGCCGCGGAAGCCGCGGCCGGCGCCGGTGAGATGACCGCCGGTTCCACCATCGGCCCAGGGCACCATCGCCGTCACCAAAACCACGCGGGACGCCTGGCGCGACGCACCCCGCCCCTTCCTTTCGACCGCAGAGAGGCGGCAACCCGTGCCCGTCATCGACGCCTGGATGCAGCATCCGACGCTGCGCCACTCCCACCACGAGATGTTCGAGTCGCTGCGCCGGTGGACCGGCATGGAGCGGCTCGACAAGGAACTGCCCGTGGAGGTCACGGTGGCGGCGCTGGAGGCCGCGGACGTGGAGGTCGGCCTCACGGCCGCCTGGTACGGGCCGCAGGGCCCGCTGATCGACAACGACGAGGTGGCCGCCTTCGTCGAGCGGTCGGACGGGCGGCTGCGCGGCGTCGCGGGCGCCGATCTCGCGCGGCCCATGGCGGCGGTACGGGAACTGCGGCGCGCCGTCGAGGAGTTGGGCTTCGTGGCGCTGCGCATCATCCCGTGGTTGTGGGGGCTGCCGCCCACCGACCGGCTGTACTACCCGCTGTACGCGGCCTGCGTGGACCTCGGGGTGCCGTTCTGCACCCAGGTCGGGCACACGGGCCCGCTGCGGCCGTCGGAGACCGGGCGGCCCATCCCGTACATCGACCAGGTCGCGCTGGACTTCCCCGAGCTCACGATCGTGTGCGGGCACATCGGCCACCCGTGGACGACGGAGATGATCGCGGTCGCCGACAAGCACGAGAACGTGTACATCGACACCAGCGCCTACACCGTCCGCCGCTATCCGCCGGAGCTGGTGGAGTATCTGCGCGGTCGGGGCCGGCACAAGGTCCTGTTCGGCTCCAACTACCCCATGATCACGCCGAGTCGCGCGTTGGAGCACCTGGACACCCTGAACCTGGACGAGGAGACGCGGGAGCTGTTCCTGTACGGCAACGCCCGCCGCGTCTTCGCCTTCTGACTCCGGCTCAGGGGTTCAGCGCACCAGACAGGGCCGCTTCGCGTCGAAGGTCCAGCCGTCGATCAGGTACCGCATCCCGACGGCGTCGTCGCGGCCCGACAGCGCCTTCTCCTCGTACAGCTCCTGCGCCGCCAGGAGCCGGTCCCGGTCCAGCCGGACCCCCAGTCCGGGCGTGTCCGGCACGGCGACCTCGCCGCCGGTGATCCTGGGCGGCTCGACGGTGAGCCGTTCCCGTCCCTCCTGCCAGATCCAGTGCGTGTCCAGGGCGTTGTACTCCCCCGGTGCCGCCGCCCCGCAGTGGGCCATCATCGCCAAGGAGATGTCGAAGTGGTTGTTGGAGTGACACCCCCAGGTCAGTCCCATGGCGTTGCACAGCTGGGCGACGCGCACCGAGCCCTGCATGGTCCAGAAGTGCGGGTCGGCGAGCGGGATGGAGACCGACTGCAGGGCCAGGGCGTGGGCCAGTTGCCGCCAGTCCGTGGCGATCATGTTGGTCGCCGTGGGCAGCCCGGTGGCCCTGCGGAACTCCGCGAGGATCTCCCGGCCCGAGTAGCCGCCCTCCGCCCCACAGGGGTCCTCGGCGTAGGCGAGCGTGCCGACGAGGGGACGGCACAGCTCGACCGCCTCGCGCAGGGACCAGGCGCCGTTGGGGTCGAGGGTGATCCGTGCCTCGGGAAAGCGCTCCTTGAGGGCCTGTACGGCCGTGACCTCCTCCGCACCCGCCAGGACACCGCCCTTGAGCTTGAAGTCACGGAAGCCGTAGTGGTCGTAGGTGGCCTCGGCCTGCCGGACGATCGCCTCCGGGGTCAGCGCCTCCTCGTGCCGGATGCGGTACCACTCGACATCGGCCTCGGGATCGCGGACGTAGTCCAGGTCGGTCCGGTCCGGGTCGCCGACGTAGAAGAGGTAGCCGAGGACCCGCACGGCGTCGCGCTGCTTGCCGTCGCCCAGCAGGGCGGCGACCGGGACCTCCAGGTGCTGCCCGAGCAGGTCGAGGAGTGCCGACTCGACGGCGGTGACCGCGTGGACCGTCGTCCGCAGGTCGAAGGTCTGGGCGCCGCGACCGCCCGCGTCACGATCGGCGAAGGTCGCCTCGATCGCGCGCAGGACGCGCTTGTAGTCGCCCACTCGTGCGCCGACGACGAGGGATTCGGCGTCGCGCAGGGTCCGCGTGATCTTCTCCCCGCCCGGCACCTCACCGAGGCCCGTGCGTCCTTCGGAGTCCTCGATGACGACGACGTTGCGGGTGAAGTACGGGGCGTGCGCGCCGGAGAGGTTGAGCAGCATGGAGTCGTGGCCGGCGACCGGATGGACGGCGAACTTCGTGACGACGGGTTGGCTCATTGCGGGGCGGTGCCCTTCTCGTGAGTGACGACCGAGTGAAGAGGGGTGGAGAGGGGGGAGATGGTCAGAGGTTCATGGCGTCCAGGACTTGTTCCAGCACCAGTACGCCACCCAGACCGAGGATCGCCAGCACCGTCGTGTACGTCGCGCGCGCCTTGATCGCGTCCAGGACGGACAGGTTGAAGTACTCCTTGAACATCCAGAATCCCGGGTCGTTGACATGGGAGAAGGCGATCGAGCCGCAGGACACGGCGAGGACCATCACCTCGGGGTGGACGCCGCTGCCGGCAAGCAGGGGCAGCGCCACGCCGGAGGCGGTGACGACGGCGACCGTCGCGGAGCCGAGGGCGACACGGAGGATGGCGGCGATCAGCCAGGCCAGGACGATCGGGGAGATCGACCAGCCGTCGGTCGCGTCCTTGATGTAGTCGGATATCCCGCCCTCGACGAGGACGTTCTTGAAGGCACCGCCCGCGCCGATGACGAGCAGGATCATCGCCATCGCCTGGGCGGCCTCCTTGCACGAGGCGCTGACCTCGGCGAGGCTGCGGCCGATACGCGGGCCGAACGCCCAGACGGCCACGAGCAGGGTCAGCAGCAGGGCGATCGGCGCCGAGCCGATGAACGCGACGAAGTGCAGCAGGCCGCTGTCCCCTGAGGCGGTCAGGTCGGTCACGGCGGCCCCGGCGATGAGGACGACGGGGAGCAGGGCGATGGACAGCGACCAGCCCAGGCCGGGCATCTCGTCGTCGTCGAAGACCCGCTCGCTCACCAGGCCCTTGGGGATGGCGGGGTTCATCGCGCGGACGAAGGGCAGTCGCGGCCACAGCAGGGCGATGAGCGCGCCGACCGGGACGGCGATGAACAGGCCGTAGAACAGGGTGAGTCCGACGGAGGCATGGAAGGTGGCGGCCACCGCTGTGGGGCCGGGGTGCGGCGGCAGGAAGCTGTGCATGGTGGACAGGGCGATCGACATGGGCAACCCCACCCACAGCAGGTTCGAGCGGGTGACCCGGACGAGGGTGAAGGCGATCGGCACGATGATCACGAAGGCCACCTCGTAGAACATCGTCACGCCGATGAGCATGGCCGTCAGCACCATGGCCACCTGCACCCAACGCGGCCCGCACAGATCGAGGAGCCGGCCGGCGATCCGCTGGGCGGCGCCGGAGTCGCCCATCACCCGGCCGACCATGGCACCGAGCCCGATGGTGAGCATGGTGTCGCCGATCTGGTCGCCGATGCCCTCGGCGAGGACGTCCGGGATCTTCTCCAACCCGATCCCCTGCACCAGGCCTACGCCCACGGCCACCAGGAGCAGGGCGGCGAAGCCGTTCAGCCTGAGCTTGGTCATCAGGACGAGCAGGACCAGAACACTGATCCCGACCACCACGAGCGGCATATTGCGGTTCTCCTTTGAACGTCGGCCGCGTTCACCCCGACGAACGGGGTCTTCATATAAAGACGTCGTCTACATATGAGGACGGAGATTATGTTTCGTGGCTGGTCGAGGTCAATGGGTCTGCGGCGCCGGATTCGCGGGCGCACACGCGCGCAGGATGTTCGGGGGCGGACGCGCACCGCGCTGGTTCACGAGGGCGGGCGCACCCGCGCCGATCTACCGGGCCCGCCAGCCGCTCCAGCGGACAACGGTGATCACGATCGCCGGGCCCGCCGGGGGCTGTTGCCGGTACTGGGGATACTTCTGCCGCAGCAGGCCGATGGCGACGGCGTACTCGTCGCGCGTCCTCTCGTCGGACGCGTCGGGCAGCAGGGTCCGGGCGTCGCCGTCGGCCCGGACCCACCACAGACGGTCCCAGTCCTCGTCGTACGCGTCCACGAGCAGACTGACCGTCGGGTGCGCGGCGATATCGCGTAGCCGCCCGAGCCGCTCGGAGCGCTTCGGCTTGCGGTCGACGGCGGTGACGATCCGGTCGCCGCGCCGGGCGAACACCACGGGCACCAGGTGCGGGCGTCCCATCGGGTCGACCGTCGCCAGTCGCGCGACCCGGGCAGCGGCGAACCGGCGGCGCGCCTCGTCCTCCTCCATGTCCGGCACTGTCCGCTCCTTCGGCCTCAGCGGTACGGGTGCCCTCACGCGGGTACCCCTATCGAGGTACGACCCCTCGTGGGACCGACCTCCTGGGCCTGGCCGGCCGAGCGGATCAGAGGTGAGTGCACATGGTCGGCGACACCGACGACGACATCCAGACACGGCGGCACGGTGCCAGCGGCCACCGGGCGGTGCCGCACACGGCCGACGTCCGCGTCGAGGCGTGGGGCGCGAGCCGGGAGCGCTGTCTGGTCGAGGCCGCGCTGGGCATGGTGGAGTGCTTCGCGGACGTGACGGCGGTACGGCCCACCTCGGTGGAGCGGGTGCGGCTCGAACAGGACAGCGACGAGGGCCTGCTGACGGCGCTCCTCGACGAGGTCGTCTTCCGCCTCGACGTGGACGGCCGGGTGCCCGTCGACCTGGAGGCCGACATCACGGACGGCGACCTCGACGTACGCCTCGCGCTCGTCGAACTGACGGACGTGGAGGTCACCGGCGCCAGCCCGAAGGGCATCTCCTGGCACGGGCTGCGCATCGGGCCGGACCCGTACGGGTGGTCGTGCGCGGTGACTGTGGACGTGTGAGGCCGTGACTGTGGGCGTGTAATCGCGTGGAAGAGTCGGCGGACGACCACAGGCCGCTTCGAAGCCCTGGTCGTCGTCGGTGTACTCGGGGATGTCCAGCGGCTCGCGCAGACGTGGGGAGAGGCAGAAGTGGAGGACGTCGGTGACCCGTTCCAGAATGATCTTTCCGCCGGTGTCCTGAGTGCAGAGGTAAAGGCCGATGAGGAGGCCTCTGAGGCGCAAGGTGCGGCGTCGGCCCCGCGGGAGGTGGACGAACTCCGCGAGCAGCGAAACGAGTTCGCTGTTGTCCACCTCCTCGATCGCTGCTTCGACGTCGGCGTCGTCGATGTACCTGCGCTGCGCGCGCATCGCATCGGGCGTTCGTGGCGATCGCTGGGCAGCCCGTGGGAGGTCGTCATTGGCCGCCTCGCAGCCCAGTATCTGTTCCGCCCGAACTCATGGACGGCGGCAGCGCACGCGCACATGCACATGTCCCTTTCCCTCACCGACAGCTGTCTGGCGAGTCCATCCGGCGGGAGCCTGCGGACAGGGCACAGGGAAGGACAGGTGGCCCGGCGGCGACAAGAGGACCCTGGAAAGACGCTGTTCTGGTAGGTAACGCCAGCGGGGGGCACATTGCCGCGTCAGCGACCATTCGGGCCCAGGTCACGCAAGGCGAATAGCAAGGGGATCCCGTGGTTCAGCTCAGGTCCCACGTCGACACGGGGTCTCGCAGGTGGACAGCCCTGGACCTGGTCTCATGAGCAGGTGTTCTCCATCACTGCTGGTGAATCCCACGCCGGGAACTGGTCCTCAGGCTGCAACGTCCTGCCCTCGGCCCGGGACCAGGCGGCCCAGCGCCAGCCGTGCCACGCGTGGCCAGTCGGCCGTCGCTCCGCTCGCCCGTCGTGGTGTACCGGGGCGACGGCGTGGCACACGCACCCGGAGTGCTCCGGCTGCGCTGCGGCACACGACGGGTGACGGGAGAACGACGTGCTCTCCGTCGATGCCGACCGGGAGGGTGTCCGTGCCGGCTTCGACGACGACTTCTCCGGCACTCAGCCGCATGAGTCCCCCGGAGCGCCGACCGCGCACCAAGCGGGCAGCCTGAGCGGTGTTGGCGACCCGCACGCACACCACGCCGAGGAGGCCCGAGTCCAGCCGTTCCCTGCGCCCCGGATGGGCCGCGTCGACGGCACGTCCGTAGGGATTGTTGCTGACGAGCAGTGCCTGCAGGCCCTCGACGGACGCTCCGTCGGCCCGCGCTCGCAGTCTGGGCGCGTCCTCGCCGGCGAGGAGGCCAGGGAGGATGCGCAGGGTCGTGCGGGCCTTGGCCTCCCGGTACGCGGGGTCGGTGACGACGGACGCATACGTCCCGAACGAGGCGTTGTTGACGAAGACCCGGTCCGCGGCGTACCCGAGGTCGACACGGAGTTCGACGCCGTCGGTCAGGGACTTCAGGGCCGCCGCCGGATCGTCGCGGTCGAGGCCGAGGTCGAGCGCGAAGTGGTTGCGGGTACCGGCGGGAATCACCACGAACGGCACGTCATAGTGGGCTGCCACCTCGGCCACCAGCGCCTGGGTGCCGTCGCCGCCCGCCACCGCCAGCAGATCGGCTCCCTCGGTGACGGCCTGCCGGGCCAGTTCGGCGACGTCCTGGCCCGCGTCGAGCAGGACCACCCGGCAGCCCGCCGCCCCGGCCTTCTCCACCAGGTGGAAACGGCTCACCTTGCCGCCACCGGAGCGCGGATTCATGACGATCCAGGGGGTGCCGGGCGGCTCTGCGACAACCTGTTCGGACTGCTCGGAGGCGGTGTGCCCGCGGCTCAGGGCCGTACGTGCCGCCGTGATGGCCAGTACCCACAGGGCCAGCGACAGCAAGGCCGGTCCCAGCATGCCGAACGTGGCATACAGGGCCAGGACAGCGATCGGCGCGGCCACCGACAGGGCCGCGCCGAGGCCACGGAGCACTCCGGTGTGCGCCAGGGTCCACCACACCCCGACGGCGGCGAGCGCCAGTCCGGCGACGCCTACCAGCACCCACAGCACGCTCCGCAGACCGGCGGCGACGAGCGGCACCAGGATGCTTCCCAGCAGGGCGAGCACGGCGAGGCGGGCCCGTCCGGCGCTGCCCTCGCGTATGGTCGCGGACCCTGCCTCTCCCGAGCCCCCCGTGTTCCGGCCGTGTGGTCCCACCTGTGGGCCCTTCTCTTCCGCCTCACATCCTGTGCGGTGGACGCTCCTCGGACAGGGCGAAGGGATTGTCGCGCCGGACCGTGCACAGGGCCCAGATGACGAAGCCCGAGATCGCGATCATCACGACCGACCACACCGGGTAGTACGGCAGGGAGAGGAAGTTGGCGATGATGACGAGTCCGGCGATGGCCACGCCGGCGACGCGCGCCCACATCGCTGTCTTGAGCAGCCCTGCGCTGACGATCACGGCGACCACACCCAGAGCGAGGTGGATCCAGCCCCAGCTGGTCAGGTCGAACTCGAACACGTAGTTGCGCGTCGTGACGAAGATGTCGTCCTCGGCGATGGCCATGATGCCCCGGAAGATATCGAGCAGTCCGGCGATGGCGAGCATCACGGCTGCGAAGGCGGTCAGGCCGCCTGCCCATGCCTGCTCCGTCGTGTGTGCAGGCCGTGTGTGTGTCCCGGTCATCTTGCGCCTCGTCTCGTGTTGTCGGGATGCTCAGCGGCCGGTGGTATGAGTGGGGGAGCCCGAGGGCTCCGCCGGACCGTGGCCGGCCAGGACCAGTTCCTTGGCCCTGCGGAACTCCTCGTCCGTGATGGCGCCGCGCTCGCGGATCTCGGACAGCCTGGCGAGCTCGTCGACGCTGCTCGGCCGGGCGCCGGTCGCGGTCTCCCTGATGTAGGCCTTGAACTCGTCCTGCTGGGCACGCGCCTGCGCGACCTCCCGGCGGCCCATGTTCTTGCCGCGGGCGATCACGTAGACGAACACGCCCAGGAAGGGCAGGACGAGGCAGAACACCAGCCAGCCGGCCTTCGCCCAACCGCTCAGCCGGTCGTCACGGAAGATGTCGACGATGATCCGGAAGAGCAGGACGAACCACATGATCCACAGGAAGAACCAGAACATGGTCCAGAAAGCGCTCAGCAGCGGAAAGTCGTACGCCAGGTAAGTCTGCGCACTCATGTCGGTCCTCCGTCCAGGGGCTTCGCCCGGCAGCGGTTCTCTGCCGTCTTCAGCGTGCCCACGGCAAGCGCCGGGCTGCCTCACCCGGCGCGGGTGAGTGTGCACGCGCTGCCCGGTCACGGGCATCAGCAGCGGGCGCGCGGTGAGGGACGACTGCGTGGCCCGCTGTACGGGAGCCCTCACGACGTTGGGCGCCGACAGGCGGGACAGCAGCAGGTCCGTGGACCCGGTCCAGGGACGCGGACGGCAGGCAGGCCGCGACCCGCTCGGCCGCGTGCCCGCCGGACGCCGTGCGGCAGCCGAGCGTCGTGCGCTTGCGGAGCGTCGTGCGCCCGCGGGGCGCGCGCCTCGAGGCCGGGCTTCCCGGCCATGCCTCACGGGGCGGCCCGTTCCGCCGCCTGGTCCACCGCCCGTTCGGCCGGTCCGGCGGCAGCTGCGAGGATCGCCAGGATGATCAGGACGACCAGGGCGACGCCGAGAACCAGCGCCACCGCTCCGACCGTGGGGTGGTTCCAGAGCAGCAGCGTCAGCGCTCCGGCCGCGATGACGCCACCGGTGGTCCACGCCCGGTGGTCCGCCAGCCAGCGTCCGGTGGACCCGGTGCGCATTCCAGCGCGGCGCAGCCCCTGACCGGCGGCCGCCGTGCCTCGTTCCGCCGTCGTGCGGACGGCGCGGGCGGGGCGACCGGGACCGTACAGGTACGCCACCAACGCGATGATCACCGCGACGACCAGCAGGGTGCGCGTGCTGTCGCGCAAGAACCGGACGAACGTGTCGTAGATCGCCGCGGCCGCGTCGGCGGGCAGTGCCGTGGGCGGGACCGAGTCCAGATAGACCCGTCGCATGACGGCCAGCGCGACGAGCAGTACGACCATCATCACGCCGACACCCGTCGCGGTGATCATCAGCATCACCCGGTGTGCGGGCGCGGTCCAAACGGCGAGCGCGGCGAGTACGACGGTCAGGACGGGCAGCCAGGTGCCGAGGATGTCCAGCAGCCGCATCGCGTCCTGCGCCTTGCCCAGTTTCTCCGTCTCGAACAGTGTGATCGTCCGGTCGGTGTCCGGGATGGCGGCCGCCTTGTCGAAGCCCGCGTCGACGAGCTCCTCCCGTACCTCGTTGACGACCTCTCCCACGTCCAGTCGGACGGTCCCGCCCTCGGCGCGCACGGCACCCTCGTTCTCCCCGGTCAGCATGTTCACCACGGCGGCGTGCGACCGCCGGTTTGCGCCCTCCCACACCTGCTGGAAGGCATCGCCGGTGATCACGCGGGTGACAATGCGGTCCACGACGCTCCTGACCGCGTTCTGCAGCGGACCCGTGAGGGATTCGGCCCCCTCCACGACGCGGGGTGGTGCCCCGGCGTCCTGGAGGGCCTGGGTGAGGGCGTCCGTCACCGCCGCGACGTCCACGTTCTTCACCACGCGGTCCGTAAGCCGGTTGATCACGACCTCCTGCACGGGCGGCTCGGACGCCAGCGGGGCCACGGTCTCCACGTACCGGTCGGTGTCGGAGACCGTGTCCTGGACCCAGGCCGCCACGACGGCCATGGGCGCCAGCAGCAGGGCCAGCAGGAGGAGGACCGAGGAGCCGGCCTGGCGCAGCCGCCGGTGGCGTACCGCCGCGTGACGGCGCAGTCGCTCGTATTCCGCTCGCTCCTCGGCGGTCAGGACGTGTTCCTGGTGGGAGGATCCGCCGGGATCCGGCGGATCCGGGGTGGCGGCCGGGTTCATGGATGCTCCCTTCCGTGTGTGCGCCGCCCCGACCGCGATGGTCGCCGCTTGGGATGACGGAGCGGGAGGAGACCGAGCGGGCCCGGTGCGTCTGTCACGCCCGCCTGAGCGGCGGGCGAGGTGTCAGGCCGTCCTGGCGGGGGCGTGCGGCCCCGTGATGTGCGCCTTTCGGAGCGCGGCCCGCCACGCGAAGGCGAGCACCGCCTCGGCCAGGCCGAGCAGAACGAGCCACAGGCCGAGCAGCCGCGTCAGGGCGCGGGCCGACTCGGCCGGCAGGGCGAGCACCACGATCCCCGCGACAATGGCGAGTACGGCGGCACCCGTGACGACGCCACGGTGCGGCAGGTCCTCGATGGAGAGGGCCGTGTAGAGGGTGAGGATGCCGGACACGAGCCAGACGATTCCGGTGATCAGCGAGAGAGCGGCGATCGTCTGCAGCGGGTTCCGCAGGCACTGCACCCCGGCGAGGACGTACAGCACGGCCAAGAGCAGCCCCGGGAGCCGTTCGTGCGCCTCCCGCGCGAAGACGTCCACGAACCGGAACGCCCCGGTCACCAGCAGGTACAGGCCGATGAGGACCGCCAGGACGTGCAGGGTCGCGTCCGGCCGGACAAGGATCAGGACGCCCGGCACCAACGTCGAAAGGGCCGCGCCCAGGATCCAGGTCCAGGAACGACCGAGCCGCGCGAGTACGTCCGCGGAGTCGCCCATCGGACCGGGGGCCGCCCCGTCGGGCTCGTGTTCCTGCCCGGTGTGCGATGCCGGACCACGCGGCATGGTCATGACTCCTCCTCGCGTGATCAGCCGTCGCCTCCGCAAGCCGACGAGGCGGGGTGAGGGCAGTGCGCGAGCACCTGACACGCTTCAGGGTCACGCCTGCCGCTCGGTGACCGGATCACCCACCACGGGTGATCCATCGACGCCGCCATGGCGGTGAGGTGGAGGTCCTTGGCGCCCGGCCAACTGCCTTCCGGCCGGTCGGAACGAGAAGACACGAGATGAACGACCCGAGCACAGCCCGGACGGACCGCGCCCGGTCCGGGCCGGACACGCACCGGCCACGTCGGCGGCTCCGCCCCCGCCGGTGGGCGGCGTTCGTCGCCGTCGCCCGCGCCGTTTTCATCGCGGTCGGCCTCGTCACCGCCTACTACCTGCTGCCTCTGGACGAGCGCGGTACGGCCGGCGCGTCGGTGCTGCTCCTGGGCGGCCTGCTGGCGGTGCTGCTGGTGTTCGCGTGGGAGGTACGAGTCATCGCGCGCTCACCTCACCCGCGGCTGAGGGCCGTCGAGGCCCTGGCCGCCACGCTCGTGCTGTTCCTGGTCCTCTTCGCCGGCGCCTACTACCTGCTGGACCGCTCCGCCCCGGGCTCCTTCAGCGAGTCGCTGACCAGGACGGACGCCCTGTATTTCACACTGACCACGTTCAGCACGGTCGGCTACGGGGACATCACCGCCCACTCCCAGACCGGGCGCGTGCTGACGATGCTGCAGATGGCGGGAGGACTGCTGCTGGTGGGCATCGCCGCACGCGTGCTGGCGGGCGCGGTCGAGGCCGGGCTGCGCCGGCAGCGCCGCGAGCCGTCGACTCAAGCGCGTTCTGGCGCTGACGCCGGGACGCCGGACGAGGAGGCCGGACCGTGACCGTGCCGAGCACTTTCACCGCGTCCCTGTCCCCGGCCGAGCGAGCGGAGTACGGCAGGAACGCCCGCAGACGGGCGTCGCGTTCGTCGCACGGCTGGTACGAGACCGCACAGCAGCGACTCGACCCCATCGAGGTGGTGGAGCTTCAGTCGGCCGAGCGAGTCCCGGAGTTGGTGCCGATCCGCTACGGCCGCATGCTGGAGTCACCGTTCCGCTTCTACCGCGGCGCGGCCGCGATCATGGCAGCCGATCTGGCACCCCTCCCCAACACCGGGCTGCAGGTGCAGCTCTGCGGGGACGCCCACCCGCTGAACTTCCGGCTGCTCGCCTCGCCGGAGCGTCGTCTGGTCTTCGACATCAACGACTTCGACGAGACCCTGCCCGGACCGTTCGAGTGGGACGTCAAACGGCTGGCGGCCGGTTTCGTGACGGCGGCCCGGGCGAACGGCTTCTCGATCAAGGAGCAGAACAGCACGGTGCGGGCCTGCGTGCGGGCGTACCGGGAGCGGATGCGCGAGTTCGCCGGCATGCGCACCCTGGACGTCTGGTACGCCCAGGACGACGCCGACACGATGCGGGAGCTGCTGGCCTCGGCGGGGGACGAGGCGTCGGCGCGCCGTGCAGCCCGCGCGACGGAGCGGGCCCGCACACGTACCCATCTGCGGGCCTTCGCCAAGCTCACCAGGGTCACGGCCCAGGGCCGTCGTATCACTCCCGACCCCCCGCTGATCACGCCGCTGGACCAACTGCTCGACAACCCCTCCGAAGAGGGACGCGAGAGGCAGCTCCGGACCCTCCTGGACGGGTACGCGCGGACCCTGCCGTCCGAACGCCGCCACCTGTTGCGGCACTACCGTCTGGTGGACATGGCCCGGAAGGTGGTGGGCGTCGGCAGTGTCGGCACGCGCTGCTGGATTCTGCTCCTGCTCGGCAGGGACGACGACGATCCGCTTCTGCTTCAGGCCAAGGAAGCCCAGGAGTCGGTGCTGTCCGCCCACACGGGCGGCGACCGCTACGACAACCAGGGGCGCCGGGTCGTCACCGGACAGCGCCTGATCCAGACGACCAGTGACATCTTCCTGGGCTGGACGCACGTCGTAGGCCTCGACGGGCAGGACCGGGACTTCTACGTACGCCAACTGTGGGACTGGAAGGGCATCGCACAGCCGGAGACCATGGGGCCGGACCTGCTCGCCCTCTTCGGCCGGCTGTGCGGGGCGTCCCTGGCACGGGCCCACGCCCGCTCGGGCGATCCCATCGCCCTTGCCGCCTATCTGGGCGCCGGCGACCGCTTCGACCGCGCGCTCACCGAGTTCGCCGAGTCCTACGCCGACCAGAACGAGCGGGACTTCGCCGCGCTGGACACCGCCTGCCGCGAGGGCCGGATCAAGGCGGAGCGGCTCTGAGTACGGCTCCGAGGGCTGCCCCTTGGCAGGTCACGTCACGTGGCACGCCGCCCGTTCCGTCACTCCGGCAGTTGCCGCATCTCCACGACGCGCAGTCCCAGTGACTGGCATCTCGCCAGCAGCCCGTACAGATGCGCCTCGTCCACGACAGGGCCGAACAGGACGGTCTGGCTGGCCATCACCACGTGGCCCAGCTCCGGAAAGGCTTTGGCCAGCGTTTCCGACAGGTGTCCCTCGACTCGGATCTCGTAGCGCACGAGCTGTTCTCCCACGAACGGCAGGGACTGGCGGACGGCGCCCTTACCTGCGATCGTCCGCCTCCGCGCTCCTTCGGGCCTCACCCGGTACAGGTGACCGTCGCCCGGCGACCGGACGCCGGGGATCAATGTGTCAGGACGATCTTGAAGGAGATGATCAGCAGGCCGAGCAACAGATTGACCGACGCGGTGGCGGCCATGAGCCGCGGCGGAGCACCGGCGCGGCGTGCCGCGGCCACGGACCAGCCCACCTGGCCGACCACGGCGACGGACAGGGCCAGCCAGAGGGCACCTCGTACGTCCAGGCCCAGGAGCGGGCTGACGGCCACCGCAGCGGCCGGCGGAACGGCGGCCTTGACGATCGGCCACTCGTCACGGCACACGTGAGCCACGACCCGGCGGTCCAGAGCCTGCTGCGCCAGGCGCGCCCCGAACAGCTGGGCATGCACATGCGCGACCCAGAACACCACGCTGGTGAGCAACAGCAGCAGCACCAACTCGGTGCGGGGGAACGAGCCCAAGGAGCCCGCGCCGATCACCACGGATGCCGCGAGCATGGAGCCGTAGACGCCGCCCGTGTAGTCCGCGTGGGCTCGCCGCTCGGCCCGGCGCTCGGCCCGACGGGCCCCACGGGCCGTGGCCGGGCTGGTGCTGATCCTTGACACTGGTGGCTCCCTCCGAACTCAGCGCGTCGATCCGGTCACTCCTGCCGGTCATCGGCGTCCGGCTGCCGCGGACGGCTTTCCCGGGCGGTCGGCAGGTGGGGCGTGACCAGGAAACTGGCGAGAGCGACACCGCCGGTGGCCAGGACCGCCGCCTTCAGACCGTCCAGCTGCGCGGAGGCGTAGGAGTCCGCGACGGCGTCGACCTCGGACGGCGGCAGCCCGGCGCGCTCCGCCGCCGAGCGCACCTGATCGGTGGGGACGAAGGTGATCCCGGCCTGGAGTGCGACACCGACCTGCTCACGGGTCTGTTCGGACAGCTGCGGATTGTCGTCCACCTGCGTGGTGAAGGCGTGGGCCAGCGCACCGATCAGGATCGACCCGATGAGCGCGGTGCCCAGCGCCGAGCCGAGATTCTGTGCCGTGAACTGGAGCCCTCCCGCCTCACTGCGTTCCTCCTCGCCGACGCTGGACTGGACGACGTTGCCCAGTTGCGAGGCGAGCAGGCCGACGCCCACCCCCAGCAGGGCCATGGCTCCGGCGAACTGCGCGTCGTCGATGACCGGGTCGATGGTGGCGAGGAGCCACACGATGGCCGCCGCAAGGGCCACCAGGGCCAGCCGGACCACCCGCCGCGGCCCCATCACCCGCCCCAGCGAGGACGCGGACAGGGAGGTCACGAGCATGGTGGCGGAGACCGGGAGCAGGCGTATTCCCGTCTCGAAGGCATCGAACCCCTGAACCACCTGCAAATACAGCGGGATGGCGAAGAACAGGCCCAGCAGGATGAGGTTCTGGCTCAGCAGCGTCAACAGGCCGGACCGCAGCACGGGCCTGCCCAGCAGGGACAGGTGCACCAGGGGGTCGGCGCCCTGCTCGTCCCGCCGCCGCTCCCAGTGCCGGAAGACGGCCAGGACGGCCGCCGCGGCGCCGACGACGAACAGTGTCGGGGCGAAGCCGAAGACGGTGAAGGGAGGGTTGCGGGGCTGCACCCAACCCCAAGTGCTGCTCTGCAGCACCCCGAGCACGCCCAGCCCCAGTCCGGCCGCGGAGAGTACCGCGCCGATCCAGTCCAGCCGGGGACGTGGGCCGGTCGGGGCGGGTGTCGCGATCACCCGGCGGCACAGCAGGACGGCCACGACGACCACGACCTCGCCGGCGAAGACCAGCCGCCACGTCAGATACGTCGTCACCCAGCCGCCCAGCAGGGGGCCGACCGCGATTCCGGCGCCGGCGAGGCCGCCGATGACCGCGTAGGCGATGGCCCGGTCCCGCCCGCGGTACGACTCCGCGACGAGGGCGGCCATGGCCGGCAGCACCATGGCGGCTCCGAGGCCCTCGATGACGGACCAGCCCAGCGCCAGGACCCACAGCGTGGGTGCCGCGGCGGTCAGTGCCGACCCGGCGCCGTAGACGACCAGTCCCAGAAGGAACATACGGCGACGCCCCAGAATGTCCCCGAACCTGCCGCCGATGATCATGAAGGCCGCCATGACCAGCGCGTACAAGGTGATGACGGCCTGGATGGCGGTGACCTCCGTGTCGAAGTCCTCGACCAGCTGACTGATGGACACGTTCATGACGGAGGTGTCCAGGACCATCAGGAACTGGGCCGTACCGAGGACCATCAGAGCCCGCCAGTGCTTCACGCTGTTCACCTCGCCGAGTCGGCCCACACACCTGTCCTGGGCGATGCTCAGCCGGCGGCGTCCATCTGCTGGTCGAGGGAGAGAGCGGCCGTGACCAGCGCGAGGTGGGTGAAGGCCTGCGGGAAGTTGCCGAGTTGCTCTCCCGTGGGACCTACTTCCTCCGCGAACAGACCGCCGTGATTGGCGTACGTGAGCATCTTGTCGAAGGCGTACCGGGCCGGTCCGAGCCGTCCCGCCCGTGCGAGCGCGTCCACGTACAGGAAGCTGCACAGCGAGAACGTGCCCTCGCTGCCGCGCAGGCCGTCCGGGGACGCCTCGGGGTCGTAGCGGTAGACGAGGCTGTCGGAGACGAGTTTGGCCATCCTGATGCCCCGGTCGAAGGCCGCCCAGCACATCAGGCGGCTGTAGGTGAAGTCCTTCTGCCCGCCCCGTGTCTCCCGGATTCCCTCGTCGGGCCGGTTCCACGCCTTGACCAGCCAGTCGAGAACGCCGGCCAGGGACTGCCGGCCGTCGTACGGCGGCACCTCGGCGGCGTCGTCGACCGCCTGGGACAGGGCGAGTACCGCCTCCCCGTAGATGTCGAGCTGGAGCTGGCCCGCCGCGTCGTTGCCCACGCGTACCGGTGCGGACCCTCGGTAGCCCTCCAGGTGGTCGAGGACCTCTTCCGGCAGGTCCGGGTCGCCGTCGATCCGGTACATGATCTGCAAGGGTTCACCGTTGACCGTGCGGTTCGCCCTGAGCCGGTCACCGAGCCAGCTGCGGAAGGCGTGCGCTTCCTCGAAGTAGCCGAGCCCCAGCAGGGCACCGACCGACATCGAGCCGTCCCGGACCCAGGTGTAGCGGTAGTCCCAGTTGCGTCCGCCGCCGATCTGCTCCGGCAGCCCCACGGTGGGGGCCGCGACGGGCGCTCCGGTGGGCGCGTAGGTGAGCAGCTTGAGGGTGATGGCCGCCCGGTTCACCATGTCCTGCCAGCGTCCGCGGTACCGGCTGCGGCGGATCCACGCGTGCCAGAAGTCGCGGGTCCACGTCACCGGGCCGGCCGTCTGCAGCGTGGCCCGGGCGCCGGGCGTGTCGAAACGGACGGCGTCTTCGGCGAGGTCGATCCGGTGGCCGGCACGGCCGTAGTCGAAGCGAGGGCGGCACTGAAGGGTGAAGCGGACCCGGCCGCGCGTCACCCGCGGGATGCGGACCAGCCGGTGCCGCCCCGCCGGTCGCTCCGGGTGCTCCACAGGCATGAAGTCGACCACCTCGCCCACTCCGTCCTCCGCGAGGAAGCGGGTCACCAGCACGGCGGTGTCCTGCAGGTACAGCTGGATCGGAGGCCGTGGAGTGTCGGCCCAGACGGCGAAGTGCCCGCCGCGGTTGTGGTCGAGCAGCGAGGCGAACACGCTGGGCGAGTCGAACCTGGGCGCGCACAGCCAGTCGACCGTGCCGTCGGAGGAGACCAGTGCGGCGGTCTGCAGGTCGCCGACCATCCCGTGATCGGCGATCGGGGGATAACGTCGCATGATCGGTGCTCCTTCCGGCGGCACGTCCCGGTCGCCATGGAACGCCCGGTGTATGCCCACCATGGCCACGCCGGACCGGGCCCGCCTCCCCCGCCGCGGGTGAGTCCTCCCGAGGGCCGCCGCCCCCGGAGACCGCTCGCACCCTCGGATGCAGCGGCCCGTGGCGCCGAGAACGCTGGAAGGACATCCTGGTGCGTGTCCTCGACGGCGGTGCGCCGAAAGCGAGCGCGGGACACGGTACCGGGAGGTGAGCTCCATGGCACACGACGCTGCCGGCCGACTGGTGGACGAGACGCCCTTGCGATGCTGGACGCGTTGTTCGAGCAGTCACCGATCGGGCTGCATCTGCGGGATACCGCATTGCGGGTCGTACGGATCAACACCGCGACTCCCGCCATGTGGGGGTGTGGCCGCGGACGAGCTGGCGGGGCGCCCGGCCCGCGAGATCTACAACATGGTCGACGCCGATGTCGAGGCCCTCCTGAGCGAGGTCCTGGACACCGGCATGCCGCTGCTGGGACGCATCGTGTGCGCGAGCGGGCCCGGGCCCGTGTCGGCGTGCTCGACGCCGTACGAGGGGGGCGTGGGCCTCACGCTGGATCCCACCGTGACCGGTGAGGAGTCCGTGACTGCCCCACCTGCGGCACGCCGGCGCCGCAGAGGAGGGCGGACGCGGCCTGTTCATCGCCGCCCGGCTCGCCCAGGCGTGGGGCACCCGGTACACGGCTCCGGGCAAAACGATCTGGACCGAGCAGAAGCTGCCGCCCGTTCCCTGAACGGAACCCCTACGGCGAGCGATCACAGCAGCCGCAGGTCGCGTGCGCGGCGCACCGCGTCGCCCCGCCGGTTCACCGCCAGCTTCCGGTAGACGCTCTTGAGGTGGGTCTTCACCGTGTTCACCGACACGTACAGGTCGGCGGCGATCTCCTCCGTCGACAGCATCCGGGCCAGCCGCTCCAGGACATCGCGCTCGCGTCCGCTCAGTTCCACCGCGACGAGCGCAGGGGACAGCGGCTCCGGCCGGGACCGCTCACCGCGTGGCGGCGGGCCGGGCGTCAGCCAACCCGCTGCCAGCTCGCGCAGCGGAGCCGTGGCCAGGAGAGGCCGGATCCACGCTCCGGCATCGAGGAACGGACGCCGCAGCCGCTCGCGCCGGGCGTCGAGGAGCGCCTGCGCCACGAGCCTGCGGGCGGTGACGGTGTCTCCTGCCTCCTCCGCGGCCTGAGCCCTCACCAGCGCTGCCCTCACAGCCACCGCCGGACCCGTCCCGACCTGGGTGTGGATGCTGTCGAGCAGGTCGATGGCCGCCCCCGGACGTCCTGAGGCGAGCTGGAGCGCCGCGGCCTCGACGGCACACGCCGGCTGGTCGCCGGACACGCTCTGGAGCACCTCGGCGGCTTCGTCCGGCCGTCCTTCGGCCAGGTGGGCGGCGGAGGCGACGAGTGCTCCATGGCTGGCCGCCCAAGGTGAAGTCACGGCGGCGGAGACGGCCGGGTCCGCCGCCTCGATGGCGGCCCGTGCCTTGCCCCTGACCAACAGGAGACGAGCCGTGGCGAGGGCACGTCCAGCTGTCGGAACCGGGTCACGTCTCTCCGACGGGAGGTGGGCCGTCTCGTCGAGGAGGGCCTGGGCTCGGCCCAGTTCGTGGCGGTCCACGGCCACGGCGGCCAGGACCAGCCGTCCGATACCGGAGCCGGACGGTTGGGGCAGGCCGACCTGCTCCGCCTCGGACACCGCCGCCAGGGCCTTGCGCTCCGCCCGGCCGAGCCAG
The DNA here is from genome assembly GCF_052068475.1 of Streptomyces sp. SD31. Taxonomy (NCBI): domain Bacteria; kingdom Bacillati; phylum Actinomycetota; class Actinomycetes; order Kitasatosporales; family Streptomycetaceae; genus Streptomyces; species Streptomyces sp. SD31. The sequence continues at coordinate 114,140 of NZ_JBQHCX010000006.1, forward strand.
CCGTTCAGATAGTCGAGCAGGGCCAGGTGCGCCCACGACTCCTCCCGGGGCAGCGCGGTGCACGCTCCGCGGGGAGTACCGGCCACGGTGACCAGGGCAGCGCGCGCGTCCTCGAACCGCCCGGCCCACAGACGCGCCGACCCCAGATGGGTCAGCAGCAGAGCGGGGAGTTCGGGATGTTTCCCCAGGAGGTCCTCCGGGACTTCCCGCCGTAGCGCGTCGGCCGCTTCGGCGGCCTTCTCGGCCCTTGGGGGACATCCGGTCAGCCGGGCGGCCAGCGCCTCCAGCAGCGCACAGCTCAGCTGGGCGGATGCCCGGTTGGGCGCATCGTCCGCCAGATGCTCCTCGGCGCGGCGCAGGTTCGCCAGACCATGGTCGAGGTCGAACCGGGACAGATCGCGGGCCGCCCGCACGAGGTCCGTCGCGGGGCTAGTGGCGCCGGGTTCCATGTGGGAGAACAACTGGGCCAGATCGCCTGAGCGCAGGCCGGTGAAGAGCTGGCCGATCGCCAGGTCGTCTATGAGGGCACCGGCGGCGAAATCCCAGTCACCCGCGGCGGCGCCGTGGGCGACGGTCTCCGGCAGGAATCCGAAACGACGCAGCCACCGCGCGGCCCGCCGGTGGAGCTCCGGCTCGACACCGGGCAGGCGCACGCGCAGATGAGCCCGGAGTATCTCCCCGAACAGCGGGTGGAGCCGGTACCAGGATCGTCCGAGGTGCTCGACGAACGCGTTCGCGCGGTACAGCCCGACGAGAATGGGCTCGGCATCGGTCCGGCCGGTCAGCGCGTTGGCAAGATCAGGGCAGAATCGCTCCAGGACGCTGACCCGCAGCAGGAGGTCCTGTGTCTCATCCGTCTGCCCCTTGAGGACCTCGGCCAGCAAGAAGTCCGCGATCGTACTCCGGTCCGCCTCGAACTCCTTCAGGTAGAGCTCCGGGTCGCCGCTCTCCCGAGCGGCCAGGGCGGACAGGCGCAGGCCGGCTGCCCAGCCCCGGGTGCGGTCGACCAGGGCGCGGGCGGCAGGGACCTGAAGGCTCAGCCCGTGCAGCTCCAGCAGCGCGACCGCCTCCTCGGGGGTGAAGGCCAACTCGGCGGCACGGATCTCCGTCAGCTCGCCGGCCGCCCGGTAACGGTGCAGCGGCAGCAGCGGCTCCGTGCGGGTGACAAGGACCAGGTGCAGCCCCTGCCCGGCGTGGTGCAGGACGAACTCCAGCTGCTCCGCGACCTCCGGGGCGGTCACGCGGTCGTATTCGTCGAGCACGACGACCACGGGCCGGTCACGATCGTTCAGTTCGGCGGCTAGCGCTGCCAGGAGCCTGCCATCCACTCGCGCCGCGTCCGCCGGGAACCCGACCGGGCCGGGCGTCAGCGCACCGCAGGCGCGCAGGGCCTGAATGACATACGCCCAGAAGACCCCGGGACGCCGGTCTCCCACTGCGGCGGTGAGCCAGGCGACAGGGAGCCCGAGGCCGGCGGCCCAGTCGGCGGCCAGCAGGGTCTTGCCCGCACCGGCCGGTCCATTGACCAGCGTCATAGGTGTCTGCAGAGCCTGATCGAGGTGCCGGACGAGTCGCCGGCGCCGCAGATATGTGGTGGGCCTCGTCGGCAGCACGATCCGGGTGCGTAGAAACGGGTCCCCCAAGGGATCGGTGCACCGAACGGCTGGACCGACCGGCCCCGGAACGTTCTCCTGGGTCTCTGCCACAGCGCTCTCCACCACTGTCCGGCAAGGCAAGGTCATGGGCTGCGGTCATGGGCTGCGCCTCTTCAATCAGCATCCCAGTCCTCCTGCCGCTTCGCACGGCGCATGGCGGGCACTGGCCAATGCCCCGTTCACCAGGCCATCGCCCTCAGCCGCGGCTCCTTGGCGGGGCAAAAGAGGATGAAGTGGCCATGCCGCCTGGATCAGGATGACTCGTGATAGATACGATCTGTGTCACACATGGAGAATCCGAACACTGCGGCTTCCCGCAAGGAGCCGTCCCCGGAACGCTCGTTGTTGGCGTCGGTCGTCACCGATCCCGAGCACCTCCCCGAACTCCTCGCCGACTTCGCCGTTCGCCGCATCGGTCCGGCCGTGCCCGAAGCAATTGCCTCGCTTCGGCGGAACCACCCCGACGCCACCGAAGCAGAGCTCCGGGCCGGGGTAGTGGCTCGCGGCCGACGGGCCGTCGTATCGGAGGGATCCGTCGTGGGTGGCCCATTCCTCGTGCTCATTCCCGTAGCGTTCTGCGCGGCGCTTCTCCGCCAGGCACGTACCGTCCTGGAGCTGGCCGCCCTTGACGGGCGCGACCCCACGGCGAACGCCCGCGCCGGCGAACTCCTGGTCCTACAGGGCGTGTACGAGGACACCGGGCAGGCGCAGCACGCGCTCGCCCGGATGGGACATGCTGCCCGCGCACCCACCCGCCGCCGCAGCCGATGGGCGGCCCTGTGGGACGTCACCCTGCGTATGGCCCGCCTCCTGGGCGTGCTCACGCCTGGCGACGAGAGGCAGGAGGCAGGCGGGCGCGTGCGCCGGGTCGCCGTCCAGGCCGGGCGGTGGCTGCTCCTCGGCCTGGTCTTCCTGGTCGGACTGGTCGCCCCTCTCGTCTGGCTCCCGTATATGGCGATGTCCTACCAGCGCGCCGACGCCCGCCTGGCAGACCGTGTCCTCGCCTACTACTTCGCCGACACCGCACCCACACCGCGCCACCGGACCGCCCGCCCCGAACCGGAAGCAGTGGCGGCCGCACTCCGCGCACTTCTCTCTCTGCTCGTGCCGATCGTCCTTACCGTCGTGACCTTCCTCGCGGGCCTGCGCATCGCCGACAGCAGCTGGCCGGTCCTCGGCATCGCCCTGGCCGTGGCGTCCGCCGCAGTCGGCGCGCTCTGGTACCGGCGCCACCACAGGCCCCTTTGACCGTGAGGCGTATCACTGCTGACGTCCCCGCTCTCCGTGCGGGGACGACGAGACGACTCTCGTGCGTGTGCGTGAGTTGGTGCGGGACGTGGGCTGTGAACCCGTGGCTGGCGGCGGTCTCGAACGTGCGGGACTCCTGGAAGCGACCGCCGCGCTCTTCATCGCGCTGTGGGTCGGCGAGGGAGCGGATGCCCAGGCAATCGCCCCTCCGCCGGCATACGCGGCCGGACCGAGCCACCAGGAAACGGAGGGCGGCACGGTGGCTTTCCGTTAGGGGTTCTAAGGCCGGTGACTGTGGAGGTGTGAGGCCAGTGGCTGTGGAGGTGTGAGACGTACGGGTCCGGAGCAGACGCAAGAGCCACACGACCCGTACGAGCGCCCGGCCCCTTCCCCACAGCTCCTCCCCCTCAGCCCTTCACCACCCCCAGCGGAACCAGCCGAGCCACGGTCCGGCACAGCCCTGCGCCCTCGCTCGCGGCCACCACCTCGCTCACGTCCTTGTAGGCCTCGGGTGTCTCCTCCGCGAGGCCTCGGAGCGACCGGGGGCGTACCGCTATGCCCGCCGACTCCAGCCGGGCCCGCAGTTCACGGCCGCCCACCGCGCGGGCGGCCCGGTGGCGGCTGAGGACGCGGCCGGCGCCGTGGCAGGTGGAGGAGAACGCGTCTCCGCCCGCCACGCCGACCAGGACGTACGAGGCGGTGCCCATCGTGCCCGGGATCAGCACCGGCTGGCCGACCTCGCGCAGGTCGTCGGGCAGGTCCGGATGGCCGGGCGGGAAGGCGCGGGTGGCGCCCTTGCGGTGGACGCAGAGAGTGCGGCGGGTTCCGGCCACCGGGTGGGACTCGATCTTGGCGAGGTTGTGGGAGACGTCGTACACCAGGGACAGCCGGATGCCCGCGGCGTGGCGGAAGACCTCGCGGGCCGCGTCGGACAGCAACTGGCGGTTGGCGCGGCCGTAGTTGGCGGCGGCGGCCATCGCGCCGAGGTACCTCTGTCCCTCCGGCGACTGGACCGGCGTGCAGGCCAGTTGGCGGTCGGGGACCTTGATGCCGTAGCGGGTCATCGCGCGGTCCATCAGGCGGACGTGATCGGTGCAGATCTGGTGGCCGAGGCCGCGGGAACCGCAGTGGATCATCACGCACACCTGGCCGACGGCGATACCGAACGCGGCTGCGGCCGTCTCGTCGTACACCTCGTCGACGCGCTGCACCTCCAGGAAGTGGTTGGCGGAACCGAGGCTCCCGACCTGCCCGAGCCCGCGCTCTCGCGCGCGGGCGCTCACCTGGTCCACGTCGGCGTCGGCGACCGCCCCGCCGTCCTCGCAGCGCGTCAGGTCGCGGTCCTCGCCGTGCCCCTCCTTCACGGCGTACCGGGAGCCGCCCCGCAGGATCCGCTCCAGCTGGCCGGGGCCGGTCAGGTGCCACACCCCGCCCGGGCCGGCGCCGCGCGGGATGGCCCGGTCCAGGCCGTCCATCACCTCGGTCAGCGCGGAGCCGAGCCCCTCCTGGTCGGTGTCGGCGGCGAGCAGCCGTACCCCGCAGGAGATGTCGAAGCCGACCCCGCCGGGCGAGACGACCCCGCCTTCGGCCACGTCGGTCGCCGCGACGCCGCCGATGGGGAAGCCGTAGCCCCAGTGGATGTCGGGCATGGCGTACGACGCGCCGACGATGCCCGGCAGCGTGGCCACGTTGGCCACCTGCTCCAGTGACTTCTCGGCGTCGTTCAGCAACTTCCGGGACGCGAACACCACGCCCGGCACCCGCATGGGGCCGTGCGGGTCGATACGGAAGCGGTGGGGAGCTTCCTGGACCAGTTCCATGGCAGCCTCCCGCACTGCGGCTCGGCGGTTTCCCGCACCCGGCATCGCAGGTGCGGGGTACCCGCGTGGGGGGCTCCCTATCGCGGGGCGCTGGGGGCATCGGGGGGTGCCTGCCTGGGGGTGTGCGAGGCGGTGACCTGCGGGGTCAGGTGCCCGACGGGGACCTGCCGGTCCACGCGTCGGGCCCACGCGACCGGAGACCTCCCCGTCCACACATCCGATCGGCAGCCCGGGAGTCCGGCGAGACGCTCGCCCCCGGCCCCCCCGGCGACGCAGGAGAGCGAAACGCTGGGGCTCTCCGCGATCATGCCCACGCCGGGCCCGGCGACTGGCCGCGCATGGCCGACGGCCTGCACAGTGCCCTCGCAGCCGGCACCACCGCGGCGCACCACCCGCAACACCCGCGACGAGATCCGCGGCCTGCACGACGTACTCGGCACCGCCGAACGATCCCGGCCGTGGGGTGGTCCCGGCACCCGGTGCGCCTGCGCACCCACCACCGACACTCACCACCGCAGCACCACCCCCGACAAGATCCATGACCCGCACCACCACCTCAGCCCCAGCAGCGCCCAACAACCCCGCCCGCTGCGGAATCCCGACCCCGCCCCCGACCTCGTACCGTTGAGACATGAGCGGCGGCACGGTGACGCTGTTCGTCTGCGGTGACGTGATGCTCGGACGCGGCGTCGACCAGATCCTGGCCCGGCCCGGCGACCCGGTGCTGCGGGAGGGGTACGTCACGGACGCCCGGTCGTACGTGAGCATGGCGGAGGCGGTCAACGGCCCGATCCCGGCGCCGGTCGACCCGTCCTGGCCCTGGGGCGAGACGCTGCGGCTGCTGGAGGCGAGCGACCCGGACGTGCGGATCGTCAACCTGGAGACGTCCGTCACGCGCAGCGACGCGTTCGAGCCCGGCAAGGCGGTCCACTACCGCATGCATCCGGCCAACCTTCCCGCGCTCACGGTGGCCCGGCCCGATGTCTGCGTGCTGGCCAACAACCATGTGCAGGACTTCGGCCGCGCGGGCCTGGAGGAGACGCTCGACGTGCTGCACGGCGCAGGGCTGCGGACGGCGGGCGCGGGGCGGAGCGCCGAAGAGGCGTATGCGCCCGTGGCGCTCCCGCTCCCCCACGGCGGCCGCGTGCTCGTGTTCGCCCTCGGTGCCGGTGACAGCGGCATCCCCACGGACTGGGCCGCGACGGCGGACCGCCCCGGCGTCGCCTACCTGCCCGAGCTCTCGCCCGCCACGGCCGCCGCCGCGGTGCGGCACATACGGCAGGTGAAGCGGGCCGGCGACATCGTCGTCGTCTCCGTGCACTGGGGCTCCAACTGGGGCTACCTCGTCCCCCGCGAGCAGCGCCGCTTCGCGCACGCCCTGGTCGACGGCGGCGCCGACGTCGTCCACGGCCACTCCTCGCACCACCCCCGACCCCTCGAGGTCTACCGGGACCGGCTGATCCTGCATGGCTGCGGCGATTTCGTCGACGACTACGAGGGCATCCATGGCTACGAGCAGTACCGCGACGACCTGCGCATCGCCCACCTCGTGACGGTGGATGCGGACACGGGCGAACTCACCGAGCTGCGGATGGTGCCTCTGATCGCCCGCCGTATGCGCCTGGAGCCCGCCCCGCCCGAGGACCGCGCCTGGCTGCACACCACCCTCGACCGCATCAGCCCCGGCATCCCTCTTGCCCTTGGCGCGGACGGTGTGCTCAGAAGCTGTCCTCCGTTTCAGGGGCGGGCCCGAACCGGTCATTCGTGGGATCGGTGAGACCCAGGGGCTTCGGGAATGGCTCAGAAGCTGTTGCCGTCTTCGATCGCTTCGTAGGACAGTGCCGGCGAGGTCGTCTGCGGGCCGCGAACGACGATCCGGCGGAGACGAGACCCAACTGCTACAGCCGATCCGTGAACTGGTGTGCCCTGACGCCCAGTTCCGGCAGACGAGACGGTGGTGATGGTCCCATTGGCCCGGGGACCATCACCACGCCCAGGAACAACGCCCGCGCCGCGAGAGGGGCGAACGTCACGCTCCTCTCAGTTCAGCGACCGTGTCGGACGTTGGGCACCCGGCAGGATGCGCGCCGCTTCGACGAGCTCGGGTTCAGACCTTCGGCGATATGCCGAGGTTTACACCATTGGCGATCCCTACCGAGTCCACCGAGCCGCTCTGCGAGAGGGTCTGCCCGAAGCACACCGACCACGAGTTCGCCCCGACCCCTGAGGATGAGCACACCCATTCGCCCAGCTTGCCGGAGGAGTTGTACAGGTCCATCGCTGCCGCGACGGAGTAGAGGCTGGACCGGTTGTTGCGCACGATCACCGCCCCCTGCACGGAGGCCCCGCTTGCCGACCTGACCGCGCAGACCTGCGCGCCCACATCGGTGGCGAGCGCTTTGGTGCCGGCGCAACGCCACGTACTGGAGCTGGAGGTGATCGGGTTCGTGTTGCCGTAAGCACGCCAGCTGCCGGTGGCTGCGGAGGCAGGTGTCGCGGTGACCAGCAGGGTGCCGCCGACGATCGCACCGGTCATGGCCAGGGCGGCCAGTTTCTTCATAGTGCGTTCCCCTCATGGTTGTTGCCGTCACGGTTCGTGAGGGCTTCACCATGTTCGGGTGCCGCGCTGAAGTGAAGTACCTCCAACTGTTCAGGTTGAACGTACGGCGAGAATCTGCCGGTGCGCCTGGCTCCGAGTGGACGAGTGGACTCCGTGATGCGACCGCCGAACTCCAGCGGGGCGGCGGCCCTGCGACCCGTCACAGCCGCTCACGCTGACGAAGCACCCTGCCCGGCCCACCCCATGAACCGCCCCCGCCCGGCCGGTCCTCCTCGGCGTCGGGCGCGGGGCGGCGGAGCCTCACTCGCCGCGCAACGCCTCCAGCACATCGGCGTCGGTCAGCTGGCCGAAGTCCTGGTACCACTCGCCGACCGCGCTGAACAGCCTCGGCTGGTGCAGGCAGACGAAGTCGTCGACCAGCCGGCGCAGTTCCTCGGCCGCCTCCGGTGGGCAGACCGGCACGGCCAGGACCAGGCGCTCGGGCTCCTGGTGGCGTACGGCGCGCAGGGCGACGCGTGCGGTCGAGCCGGTGGCGACGCCGTCGTCGACGACGATGGCGGTACGGTCGCGCAGCCGGGGAGCCGACCGGCCCTGCCGATAGCGCTCCTCCCGCCGCCGCAGCTCCTTGCGCTCCCGATCCACCACCGGCGCCAGGTCGGCCTCGCTCAGTCCCAGCCGGTGGAGCGTCTGGTCGTCGAAGAGTGGAGGGCCGTCGCCCGCGAGCGCGCCGACCCCGAACTCCTCGTGGTGCGGAGCCCCGATCTTGCGGACGACGAGCACGTCCAGCGGGGCCTGAAGCACCCGGGCGATCTCCCGGGCGACCGCGACACCGCCGCGCGGCAGCGCCAGGACCACGGGATGCGCAAGGACGCCCTTCTCCTGCCGGATGCGCAGCAGCTCCGCCAGCTCCTGCCCGGCCTCCCTGCGGTCACGGAACTGCATGGGTTTCCCCTTCCGTCCGTCGCCGCGTACCCGTCCTCCGGCACCGGACACACCGCTGGCCTCGCCCGGCTTCCGGCGCCGCAGGGGTCTGGACCGCTGGGACGGGCTGGCCTAGGGTTCCCGAGGGCAAGCGCTTTCTAGCCTGACCATGCCAACGCACCCCATGCCAGCGCACGCAATGCCCACGCACGCCATGCCAGCGCACGCAATGCCCACGCACGCCATGCCCCCGCATGGCACGCTCACGCACGCGCGGAAAGGAAGCGTCTCGTGCCGCACCCCGATTCGCCCCGCCCATCCCTCCGGTCCCAGCCGCCCCAGCCGTCTCGCAAGGCGTTCCTGAGGGGCCTGGCCGCTGCCGGAGCGGCCCCGCTGCTGCCCGGCGTCCTCGCCACGGCCGCCCCCGCCCGAGCCGCGTCGCACCGGCCCGACTTCCCCCTGGTCCGAGGCGGCGCCGCCGTCGAGCTGTACATCGACGCGGCGGACGACCCCGCGGTGATCCGCGCGGCCGGTGATCTCCAGGCGGACGTCGAACGGGTCAGCGGAGTCCGGCCCAAACTCGGTCACACCCTCCCGGAGACGGGCGCCGCGAACCTGATCCTGGTGGGCACCCTCGGCGCCAGTCCCGTCGTCGACCGGCTCGTGGCACAGGGGCGCCTCGACGTCTCACGGGTGAAGGGGCGCTGGGAGGCGTCGGTCACGCAGGTGGTGGAGCGTCCGCTGCCCGGCGTCGAGCGGGCCCTGGTGATCGCGGGCAGCGACCGGCGCGGCACGGTCTACGGCATCTACGACACCTCGGAGCGCATCGGCGTCTCCCCGTGGTACTGGTGGGCCGACGTCCCCGTGCCCCGCCGTGACACGGTGACGGTGCCCGCGGGGCCGCTCAAGCGGTACGAGCCGTCCGTCCGCTACCGGGGCATCTTCATCAACGACGAGCAGAACCTGACCACTTGGTCGCACCGCACCCAGGAGCCGGACAAGAACATCGGCCCCGAGACGTACAAGCGCGTCTTCGAGCTGCTGCTCCGCCTCAAGGCCAACTACCTGTGGCCGGCGATGCATCCGTACTCCGACTTCTTCAACAAGCACCGCGAGAACCCCGAACTGGCCGACCGCTACGGCATCGTCGTCGGCTCCAGCCACCCCGAGGCCCTGCTGCGCAACGGCGTGCACGAGTGGGCGCCGTGGGCACAGGAGCACCGGGGCGCGGACGGCGCGCTGCCGGTGTACGACTACACGGTGAACCCCGGTGTCATCTCCGACTACTGGAGAGCCCGGGCGAGACAGAACGCCAGGTACGAGAGCAGCTGGACGATCGGCATGCGCGGTCTGCACGACAGCGCGCTGGAGACCAAGCACGCCACGACCATTCCCGAGAAGGTCGCGGTGATGAACGACATCATCGCCGACCAGCGCCGCATCCTGGCCGAGGAGGTCGGCGCGGCCGTCGAGCCGCAGATCTTCATCCCGTACAAGGAGGTCCTGGAGCTGTACAACGCGGGTGTCCAGGTCCCCGACGACGTCACGCTGATCTGGCCGGACGACAACCACGGCAACATGCGCCAGCTGCCGAACGACGCCGAGCGGGGCCGGTCCGGCGGCAACGGCATCTACTACCACCTCTCCTACTGGGGCCGCCCGAAGAGCTATCTGTGGCTGGACACCACCCAACTCGCCAAGGTCTGGCAGGAGTTACGGCGGGTGTACGAGCACGGCGTCGACCGGATGTGGATCTTCAACGTCGGTGACGTCAAGTCGATCGAGACCGGCCTGTCCTTCTCCATGGACATGGCCTGGGACGTGGACCGGTGGGACGCCGACGACGTGGAGGACTTCCTGGCCGAGTGGGCCGGGCGGCAGTTCGGCCACCGGTACGGGCGGGAGATCGCCGCCATCCGTACCGAGTACTACCGGCTCGCGGCCGAGCGGCGCCCGGAGTTCATCGACCGCGGGGTGTTCTCCGTGATCCACCACGGCGACGAGGCTGGCCGCCGCATGGCCGAGTACGAGCGGCTGCTCGCGCGGGTACGGACGGTGGGGGCCAAGGTGCCCGAACAGTGCCGGGACGCCTTCTTCGAGCTGGTCGAATACCCGGTGCACGGCGCGTACTTGATGAACCTGAAGTACTACTGGGCGGACCGCAACGCGCTCGCAGTCCGCCAGGGACGCGGGGCCGGGACCAACCGTTTCGCGGACCTGGCCGAGACGGCCCATGCCGAGGAAGCAGCGCTGACCAAGCGGTACAACGCCGAGGTGGCGGGCGGGAAATGGGACGGGATCGTCAACCCGTACCCCTCCCAGATTCCGAAAGCACCCGGCCGCCCGCCCGTCACCCGGGTCGCCCGGCAGGAGACCTCGGGGCTGGGGGTGGCGGCCGAGGGCAACGAGACCGGGGCGGAGCGCCCGCTGTCCTTCTCCTCCTACACCCGGGACCGGCGCTTCCTCGACGTCTTCAACACCGGCTTCCTGCCGCTCGACTGGTCGGCCGAGGCGAGCCACCCCTGGGTGCTGCTGAGCTCGGCAGGCGGCTCTGTGACCGAGCAGACCCGGGTGTGGGTGGAGCTGGACTGGGCGCGGATACCGGAGGGCACCTACGACGCCACGGTCGCCGTCAGCGGGGCGGGGCAGCGGGTCGAGGTGCCGTTGCGGGTGGTCAACGACGGTGAGCGGGCACGTCGGCGGGCCCGGGGGTTCGTGGAGGCCCACGGGTACGTCTCGATCGACGCCGTCCACGCCGACCAGCGGGTTGCGCGTGGCGGGGCGCGCTGGCGCGTGGTGCACGGGCTGGGCCGCCGTACGGGCGCCTTGGAGGCGGTGCCGTCGACGGCGGCCCCCGTCACCACCGACTTCGCCACCAAGGCGCCGGAGTTGAGGTACCGGGTGCGCTTCGGCGGGGCCGGTACCTTCCCGGTCACCGTCTTCCGGCTGCCGTCCCTCGACGAGCGCGGCCACCGCCGGCTGGCCGTCGCGCTCGACGACCGGCCCGCCACCGTCCTGGCGGGCCAGGCAGTCGCCACCGGCAACCGGGGCGACGCCTGGGCCCGCAACGTGGAGGACGGCGTCGAGAAGCTGACCGCCACGGTGACGGTGGACGAGCCCGGTGAGCACATCCTGCGGATCTTCATGGTCGACCCGGGCATCGCCGTCGACCAGATCGTCATCGACACCGGCGGGCTGCCCCTCAGCTATCTGGCGCCGCCGGAGAGCTACCACCCGGTGTTCCGTCCCGATCCGGATCGGGCACCGGGCCCGTAGCCGCTACTGGATGGTCCAGCCCACGCTGCCGACACCCGAGCTGTAGACCGCGCAGACGCCCGAGGACTCGCTGTACTGCCCCGGCGCCAGCGTCACCCACTGGCCGGAGACGTCCGGGGCCCAGCCGCACACGACCTCGGCGCGGAAGGTGACGGTGCGGTCGGTGTTGTTCTGGCAGCCCGCGATGCCATGGTCCGGGTTGTTGTTGTGCACCCAGCCGTCACAGTCGACGGTCCCCGCGGCCTGTGCGGGGGCGGCCATGCCGCCGAGGGTGAGGGCCAGGGCCGAGACGGTGGTGGCCAGGCCGGCTGCGAAGGTGCTCTTCCTGCGGTTCATGTGGGTCCCCGTGATGTCGTGGTTCCGTTCGGACTTGCCGCTGCCAGTCAAGGTCAGCGGCGCTCCGCCGGGAACCTCGGACATCCGAGGGTGGCCTCTGCGCTGTACGAGGGTGGCGTCCGGGCCGTACGAGGGTGGCGTCCGCGTTCACCCGTTCGGCCTATCGGGCGTGTCGGGTGCGTCAGGTGCGTCGGGCGTTTCCGTCTCGTTCCAGTCGTACGGTCCGCCGCCCTGCCACTCGATCAGCTCGGGGTCGTCGACGGCCCGGTCCTCGCCGGGCAGGCCCGCGCGGTGCAGCAGGTCCAGCACGTCGAACAGGCTGTACGCGATGCCGGTCGGCTCACCGCGGATCGTCACCTGACGCCCGCCGTCCGACGCGGGCGGCTGCACCACCACTGGGGGACGCGTGCTCATGCCACCACCATGCGCTCTGCGCGGCGCGTGCGCACCTGGCGTACCGGCCGGGTGGGGCGGGGCGTCAGCGTTGGTAGAGACCCACGAGTGTTCCGCTGGCCAGCTGCTGCCGGTCGAGCACCTGGTGTGCTTCGTCGGAAGTGGCCGCCTCCGGGACGGAGACGGGGGCCGGGAGGGCGTAGAGGCGGAAGTAGTACCGGTGCGCGTCGTCGCCGACCGGGGGCAGCGGACCGCCCCACCCCGATTCTCCGTAGCCGTTCCGGTGCGGGTGACTGCCGGGGGTCGTCGCGCCGGCCGGCAACCCGTCCGTGTGCGGATCGATGCCGGTGACCAGCCAGTGGACGAAGGTCCCCGACGGCGCGTCCGGGTCCTCGCACAGCAGGGCCAGCTCCGCCGCCTCGTCGGGCACTCCGGACCAGGTCAAGGGCGGAGAGACGTTCTGTCCCTCCAGGGCGTGACGACGCGGGATCATCGCGTGATCCTCGAACGCCGAGCTCTTGAGTTCGATGTCAGTCATGCGCGCCGCAGTACCCATCCGGGCACAGGCGACACGCGATGCCGGACCCGGGTGCGGCCACCCGGGTCGGTGGCGGTGGCGCCCCGTTTCACCGCGTCCCGCGCCGGGAACTCGGCGGCTGCGCCGACCTCGAGGGGATGAGCGCCGTGCCATTCCGCGACCGTACCCACGCCGGACGGGAACTCGCCCTGCGGCTGGTCGAGTGGGCCGACTCCGGCGATCTGATCAATCTGCTCGTGCTGGCCCTGCCCAACGGCGGCGTGCCCGTCGCCGCGGAGGTCGCCCGTGCCCTGCACGCCCCGCTGGACGTGCTGGTCGCCCGCGAGATCAGTACCCCGATCCGTCCGGAGACGGTCATCGGCGCGATCGTGGCCGACGATCCGCCGCTGTACGACCGGCAGGGCCTGGCGATGATGCATCTGTCCGAGGACCGGCTCGGCGATGTCGTCGCGAGCGAACGCAACGAACTGCATCGCCGCGAGTACGTGTACCGCGGCCGCCGCCCGGCCCCGCCCGTCCACGGCCGCACGGTCGTCCTCGTCGACGACGGCCTGGCCACCGGCCTGACGGCCACGGCGGCGCTGCGCTTCCTGCGCCGCCACGGTCCGGCCCGGCTGATCCTGGCGGTGCCCGTGGGCAGCCCACGGACGACGGCCGCCGTCCGCAGCGAGTGCGACGACCTCGTGTGCCTGGTGCAGCCGCCGTCCCTGCACGCCGTCGGGGAGTGGTACGAGGACTTCGGCCAGGTCTCCGACACGCAGGTCGCGGACACGCTGCACGCGTTCCACGCCCCGGCGTGACGGCCAAGCCGTGCGCGTGCGCCCGGCCGCGTGACAGGGTGGTGCCATGGCCATCGAGGTTCGCCCGGCTTCGGTCTTCGAGGACGTCCGTGCGGTGCTGGGTCCGAAGTCGCCCCAGGCAAGCGTGTGTTGGTGCCTGAGCTACCGGATCCCGTCGAAGCTGAACAACGAGCTGCGCGGGCCGGCCCGCGGTGAGTACGTCGCCGAGCTGTGCCGGGCGGATCCTCCCCCGGGGGTGCTCGCCTACGACGGGGACGAGCCGGTCGGCTGGGCCGCCGTGGCGCCGCGCTCGGCGACGTCCTTCGCGCGGAACCGCAAGATCCCGCACGTCGACGACCTGCCGGTCTGGTCGCTGTGGTGCATCCGCGTCCGCCCCGGCCACCGCAAGCAGGGGATCACCCACGCCCTCATCGCCGGCGCGGTCGACTTCGCCCGCGACCGGGGCGCGCCGGTGATCGAGGCGTACCCCCTCGACAACGGGGACGCCAAGGTCGACCTGACGATGGCGTACGCCGGGCTCCGGAAGAACTTCGAACGCGCCGGGTTCGTCCACGCGGCCGACACGACCTCGGTCCTGGCCGGTCATCCTCGCATCCTGATGCGGCTCGACCTGCGGGGCTGACGGAGCTGCGGGGCCGCCCGATCGGCCCGTGCCGGGCTCAGTGCACGGAGAACCCGCCGTCGACGAAGATCGCCTGCCCGGTGACGTACGCGGAGGCGCGGCTCGCGAGGAACACCGCCGCGCCGGCGAAGTCCTCGGCCAGGCCGTTGCGTCCGACCATCGTGCGCGCGGCGAGTGCCGCCACCTTCTCGGGGTCGGACGACAGGCGTGCGTTGAGGGGCGTCATGACGAACCCGGGCACGAGCGTGTTGCAGGTGACGCCGTACGGCGACCATGCCTCGGCCTGGGAACGGGCCAGCGACTCCAGCGCTCCTTTGGACACGCCGTAGGCGCCGCTCTGGACGAACGCCCGGTGCGCCTGCTGGGAGGTGATGTGGATGATCCGCCCGAAGCCCCGTTCGGCCATGCCGGGCCCGAATCGCTGCCCCAGCAGATGGGGCGCCTCCAGGTTCACGGCCATCGTGGTGTCCCACACGTCCTCGCCCAACTCACCCAGCGGGGGCCGCAGGTTGATCCCCGCGCTGTTGACGAGGATGTCCGGCTCGCCGAACGCGCTGACCGCCTCCTCGGCCGCCGCGCGCACGCCGTCGCGTGTGCTCAGGTCGGCGCTCACCCAGGCCGCTCGGCAGCCGTGGGCCGTCAGTTCGCCGACGGTCGCGGCCAACTCCGCCTCCCTGCGGGCCACGACGACGACGCTCGCTCCGGCGCGTGCGAGGGCCTCGGCGATGGCGCGGCCGATGCCGGAACTGCCGCCGGTCACCACGGCGGCCCGGCCGTCCAGCGAGAAGAGTTCGGAGAGGTAGGGATGCGAGGTCATGCCCGCACCCTAGGCGGCGCGCTCACCGCGTCAGTGCTCGGGGCGTCAAGTGCCCGGCGGGTCAGCCGCGTTGCGACGCGGGTTCCCTGGGGTCCAGGCTCAGGTGGGCGCCCTGGCGCCGCAGCGCGCGCTGGACGAGGTGATAGGGCACGTCGCGGGGACTGCGGCCGAGCCGTACGGACAGGGCGGCGCAGACCCCGGCCGCCTGGCCGGTCGCCATGGAGATGGGCATGACGCGGTAGGACGAGTGCGCGACGTGCGAGCCGGAGATGCAGCGCCCGGCGACCAGCAGACGGTCGGTGTCCTTGGGCAGCAGACAGCGCAGGGGGATGTCGTAGAACCGTCCGCGGGGGACGCGTTTGAGGACCGTGCCGCTGCCCCGGGGGTTGTGGATGTCGACGGGGTACGCCCCGTGCGCCACGGCGTCGGGGAAGGCGCGCGCCGCGAGGATGTCATGGCCGGTCAGGTGGTAGTCGCCGAGGATGCGGCGGGTCTCCCGTACGCCGATCTGGACCCCGCTCTGCGCCACGTACGACTTCTTGAAGCCGGGCACGTGCCCGCGCAGGAAGCGGTCGATCTGTTCCATCTGGCGGCGCGCGACGTACTCGGCGCGGCTGAGGTCCCACACGTCGGTGCCGAGCGCCCGGGTGACCCGGGTGCTGTTGACGCTGACCTCGCGGGGGTGCGGGGTGCCGAAGAACAGCATGTCCTCGCGGGGCAGGCGCAGTTCGCCCGCCTCGGTGGCCTCCTGGACCAGGTCCCACAGCCCGTGCACGCCCCGCCACTGGTCGGGATGCTCGCCGACGTACTGGGAGAAGCGCGGCTGCAGGAAGTCGACGACGCGGAACATCAGCGTCATCGGCTGCACCAGCCCGTCCTCCGGCCGCCCGATCTCGTACGGCGCCCCGCAGGCGGCGGCGATGTCGCCGTCCCCCGTGCCGTCGACGACGACTCCGGCGTCGATCACCACCGGACCCGACTTGGTCTCGAAGACCACCCGCCAGCCGTCGTCGAGGGGCAGCGCGGTGGAGGCGAAGGAGTGGAACAGCATGCGCACGCCCGCATCGTCGAGCAGGTCGAGGAGGACGAGTTTGTAGATCTCCGGGTCGAACGGCACGGTGTATCCGGTCGCGGGGGACGGCGGGATGCAGCCGCCGCGTGCGGTGAGCCGGTCCAGCAGGAGCCACAGGAAGCCGGCCACCACCGGGTCGCCCTCGCCGTGGTCGGTGGGCAGCAGCCTGCTGTGGTCCCCGTTCTCGTCGAACACGGCCTGTTTCTGCTCGTTGTGGAAGGACATCAGCGGCATGACCAGCGCCACGGTGGCGTTGCCGCCGAGGAAGCCGTAGCGCTCCACGAGGACGACGTCGGCGCCGGCGTCGGCCGCCGCATAGGCCGCCGCGGTGCCGGCCGGGCCGCCGCCGACGACCAGGACGTCCGTGCGGCCGCCGTGGCGGGCCTCCCGCGGTGGCAGGGTGACGGTCCGGACGGGGCGGGATGGTTCCAGGATCGGCATCGCTTCTCCCGTCGACTGGGTCGGTTGCGGACGGCGCGTTCCGTTACGGCCGCCGGCCCGCGGCACTGGCCGCTGTCACACCCCGGGGCCGCTCGGGTCGGCCGTCGGCGTGCCCGGGGTCAGAATCAGGTCGGCCCCCTCCGCCCGCCCTGCGGCGCGCCTGCCGCCGTCGAGGTCGATGGAGTCCAGGAGGGCTCCGCAGCGGGCACAGGTCTCCCGGGCCAGGGTCCGCAGCCCCTGTACCCGGGCCTTCATGTCCTCCTGCCGCCGCGGGAACTCGTCCCACAGCCGGTCCACCTCGGCGAGCAGCAGCCCGGCCTGCTCCCGCGCCACACCGACCAGCGCGGGCGCCCCCGTACGACGGGCGAAGTCGAAGACCTTGCCGGAGTACGGCAGCGGCAGCACGGGCAGGCCGGACAGCGCGGCGAAGATCACGACGTGCAGCCGCATGCCCACGACCAGGTCCAGGTGGCTCATGAAGCCGAGGACCTCGCCGGGGCTGTAGGTGTTGTGCAGGATGCGGCCCAGGTCCGGGGCGCTCATCCGGGACAGCACACCGTGGGCGTGCCGGACGTCCTGGCGTTCCATCGGTACGAAGACCACGTGCGCGTCCAGGCGCCGGGCGAGGAAGTCCGCGACGTCGGCGAGCAGCGCGTGATAGTCGTCCTCGTCGAGTTTCTCCGCCGCCCGGCCGGGCTCGCGCACGGACATCCCGACCAGCCGGGTGTCCAGGGGGAGCCCCTCCTGCCGCATCATCTGTTCGGTGAAGGGCTGCGGGGTGAGCAGCAACGCCGGGTCAGCGGTGACGGTGAGCTCGCGCTCGACGCCGACCTCCTCCAGGACGAGGCGTGACTCCTCGTCGCGTACGACGATCTCGGTCATCTCCGGCAGCACGGTGCGCACGGCCTCCCGGTCGTCCGCATCGCGCAGCGGGCCCGCGCCGACCGCGTAGGCGAAGGTGGGTACGCCGCGCTCGTGCGCCGCCTTCACCAACCGCAGATAGCGCCGCGCCTCCCCGTCGTAGAGGATCCCGCCGCCGCCCAGCACGAGCAGATCCAGTCCGGCGAGGGCGTCGAGGACGGGTTTTTGGGGGACGCCCTCCCAGTCGACCACCTCGTCGGCCTCCCACTGATGGCTGCGGGTGTGGTCGGCGTTGCGGCTGAAGACCACGAGCCGGGCCTGCGGCCGATGGGCGCGCAGACAGCTCAGTACAGACATCAGAATCGCTTCGTCGCCGATG
Source organism: Streptomyces sp. SD31 (assembly GCF_052068475.1). NCBI lineage: Bacteria > Bacillati > Actinomycetota > Actinomycetes > Kitasatosporales > Streptomycetaceae > Streptomyces > Streptomyces sp. SD31. The sequence continues at coordinate 131,879 of NZ_JBQHCX010000006.1, forward strand.
TTGCATCCGCCGTACGAGCCGAGCAGGCCGATCCGCAGATCCGACGGGACGGCCGGGACAGGCGACGGGTGCTGGTTGATCGTCATCCGGAACTCCCGTTCGAGGTCAGCGGTACTGCGGGCGGAGGAAACCTCACCTGGAACTTTGGTGGCCGCCGGTCCGGAAGGCGGCCGGCACGGGGGAACAGATGCGCCCATATGTACCCGTAGAGCCAGTATGGGTGCTCATGCACCGCCCGTCCTTCCGCCGCCGAGCCCTGCTGTCCGGGGACGGGTACCCGTCAGGCGGCGGCGATGCCCGCCGAGGGCACAGTGTCGTCGTCGGGGCGAGGGGGTACCCGGTCGTGCGCTCGACGGTGCCGGATCCCTCCCCGCCCCGGAGGAGGGCCGACCGACCGTCCCGTACGCAGGAGGGACGACACGATGAGCGTGAGCCACCACACCCCGTCGCAGGCCGAGGGCGAGCGCGAGGACGCCGACATCCCTCGGGCCGACCATCCGACTCCCGAGTACACGACGCCCTCCCAGGCCGAGGGCGAGCGTGACGACGCCACCGAAACGACCATGGACACCGACCGCCTCCGTGGACGTGACCCACACGAGTGAGCCGGGCGGCCGCGGGCACTCGGAGCCGCGGCGGGGCCGTCCGGACCCCGTCGGTTCCTGGAGGTGAAGGACATGGGTCACGGTGGGGACGTCATCGACGAGCTGATGACCGATCACCGCGAGGTCGAGGAGCTCTTCGGCCGCATCGAGGCACTTCCGCCCGGAGACAAGGACCGCAGGCTGTACGCCGACCAGGCCACGATCGAGCTGGTCCGGCACTCGGTCGCCGAGGAGGCCTACCTGTACCCGGCCGTGCGGGAGCACCTGGCGAACGGCGACGCCCTGGCCGACAAGGAGACCAACGACCACTCCCGGGCCGAGCAGATGATGAAGGACTTGGAGGCGTGCGACGCCGATGATCCCGAGTTCGACCGGCTCATCGGGATGCTGACGACCGAGATCCGCTCGCACATCGCCGACGAGGAGCAGAACCTCTTCCCCGAGCTGCGTGCGGCGTGCCCGGGGAACACGCTGGACGACCTGGGCGACAAGGTGCGGCAGGCGAAGGAGCTGGCGCCGACCCGCCCGCACCCGTCCGCGCCGGACAAGCCGCCGGCCAACAAGCTGCTGGCCCCGGGAGTCGGCCTGATCGACCGCGTGCGCGACGCGCTGACGGGGCGCGGCAAGAAGGACTGACCCCGCTCAGGCGATGAGCGCCCGGCCCGGGTCGAGGCGCTCGTGGAGTGCGGGGCGGTGCAGGGCGGCCACCGGGGCGACGAGGTCGGGGTGGCGCAGGAGGACCGCTGCCTGGCGGTCCCGCGTGTCGGGCGACACCAGGCGGCGGAACTCGACCGGCGCACCTCTCGCGTGGCCGCCGTCGGCGAGCGCGGCGACCGCCAACCGGGCCAGCTCGGCGTCGCTGAGCAGGCAGGCCGCCCAGCTGGCCACGACCTCGTCCACCCAGGTGCGCCAGGCGAAGTCGTCCGCCTCGTCGTGGGCGGCCGTGTCCGCGCCGGTGATCCAGTCCAGGCCGGTCGAGCCGCCGGGTCCGGCCATCCCGACCAACGCGGCGTCCGTCGGCGTCGGGTAGCGCAGCCACGCCGCGACCGTGACGGCCTGGCGGGCCTGCACCTCGCCGAGGGCAGCGGCCAGAGCGCCGCCGCACGCCGGGTAGGAACGCGTGAGCCATTGGGTGGTCGCCGCGATGAGCGAGGAGAGATCTGCGAGCACTGCCGGGCCGTCCGAGGTACTGGCGAGCAAGGGAATCCATCAAAGGTAGCCCGCGGCCCCGGGCCGCGACATGCCCGCGGCCTCGTGAGCGGCGTGGCCTCGCCACACACCGCGACACCGCGCACAACGGCCCAGCGGCACAACGGCACAGCGGCACAGCGGCACAGCGGCACAGCGGCACAGCGGCACAGCAACAACGCGACCACCGGCTCGACGACCGGCTCAGCCCGCCCGGCCGCCCGACGCGCCGACCGGCGTCCGCTCGGGCCCGGCAAGGTGGTAGACGTGGAACGCCCGGCCGATGACCGGCTGCGCGACGTTGCGCACCTTCACGCCACCGCTGGTCATGCCGTGTTCCGTGCCCAGGTGTGCGTGCCCGTGGACCGCGAGGTCGGCGCCCGCCGTGTCGATCGCCTCGGCCAGCAGATAGCTGCCGAGGAACGGGTAGATCTCGGGTGCTTCGCCGGCCAGCGTGTCCGGGACCGGGGAGAAGTGGGTGAGGGCGATGCGTACGTCGCAGTCCTGCTCCCGCAGTTCCAGGAGCGAGTCCCGCAGGGTGTCGGCGCGCCAACGCGAGTACCTGACGAACTCCTTCATGATCGGCTCGCCGAACTCACCGGCGCAGCGGCCCACGAACCCGCCGCCGAACCCCTTCGTACCGGCCACGCCGATGCGCGCGCCGCCGTTGCCCACCACGGTCGCCTGCCCTTCCAGGACGCGCGCACCCGCGTCCCGCAGCACGGCGGCGACCTCCTCGGCGCAGTCGGCGTGGTGATCATGGTTACCCAGGACCGCGACCACCGGGACCGCCAGGCCCTCGATCTCGCGGGCGACCACCCGCGCCTCCTCCGGCGTGCCGTGGCGGGTGAGGTCCCCGGCGAGCAGCAGGACGTCGGCGCTGTCGGGCAGGGTCTCGAACGAGGGACGCAGCCGGCCCTTGCTCTCGGGCCCCATGTGGATGTCCCCGACGGCCGCTATCCGGATCATTCGACCTCCTCGGCGTGGTCGGGCGCGGAGGCGTCAGCGACCACGATGTCGCAGTGGACGGGGGTTCCCGGCAGCTCGTCGCGGGCCATGTGCAGGACGTCGTCCCGACACTGCGCGGACGGCACGGTGCCGGTCAGCAGAACCGCCTCGCCGCGGATCTCGATCCGCACGCCCAGCTCGCCGAGGTCGCCGGCGGCGAGATGGTCGGCGAGATGGGCCACGCGGTAGTCCAGGCTCTGCGCTCCGCCGGCGCCGGGAGCGGGCCGGGCGGCGTATCCGCTCATCGGGGCTCCTTCTGTGGGGCGATGACGTTCAGGCGTTCCAGGAGGAAGAAGAACGCGGCGGGCATCGGTCTGTCCCCGCAGGAACGTCGTACGTCGTCCCAGTCGACCTTCTCCCGCAGGGCGCGGGCCGCGGCGAGCACCGGCCCGAAGTCGCAGTGGTGCTCCGAGAAGGGCTCGATCAGCGCCCGCATGAGATCCGTCGCCGCCAGGACGGGCATGTGCACCGAGTCGACCGGGAGGTCCTGGGCCCGGGCCAGCATGTCGGAGGTGACCGGGCGGTGCCCGAGCTCGAAGAGGAGGTCGACCTCCTGGCCGAAGCACGTGGTCTTCAGCAGCCAGTCCTCCGGCGGGGTGCGGACCGTGAGGCCGGCTTCGGTCAGCGTGGCCGCCACCGCTTCGGCGTCCGCGCGGCGTACGCAGAAGTCGGCGTCGTGCCGGAGGTGACCGCTGCCGCCGTGGGCGTAGACGGCCACGCTCCCGGCCAGGGCGAACGTGTGCCCGCTGCCTTTGAGGAGCGCGCCGACCTTTTTCGCCGCCTCGAGAATCGCCTGGCTGCGATCATGGGGCGGTTCGTGGTTGTTGTGCGCGTGCGGTTCCCGCGACACCGGCTGGACAGGGCTCTCCCTGACCGGGCGCAGCCGGGGAGCCCCGGCTCGCTGAGGGGGCGTCGCGCTCTCCCGGTTCCGCGTCATGACGACTCCGTTCGCCGTCCGGCCGTCCGGCGCGGACCCCTGCCGGGGCCCGAGGCGGGCTGGAAAGGCTCCGGGTACCCCACCACCGCGGCTTCGATACGGCGACGAGTCGTATCGCTGTGTTCTTCCGTGCGGGACAGTGCCGGAGCCGTGCCGGGGCGGTGCCGGCCCGTCCGATCACGCCGCCGAGTAGCCCAGCTGGCGTCTCATGTACGGGGTCATGAGGGTCTTCGCCTTGGCCAGGGTCGTGGTGCGGCCGCCAAGGACCGCCGTTTCGCCGCCCGGCACGGGCAGCATCGTCACGCCGTCGGCCGGGCCGAACGGCACGATGAGCGGGGTGCGGTGGATCGGCCGGTAGAAGCGGGGTTCCTTGCGGTGCTTGCCGGCGCTGTTCAGATAGGCGCGGATGTTGTGGGCCGCCAGGTCGGCCTGGGCGAGCGCGGCCGGGGTGATCTTGACCTCGGTGGCGTCGTTCACGTCGCCGACCGCGAACACCTCCAGCCACCCCTGGACGCGCAGCGCCCGGTCGACCTTCACGTGTCCCGCCTCGTTCAGCCAGTCCCCGTGCCCGGCCAGCCGCAGCCAGAGCGTGTTGGGCGTGGTGCCGGTCGCCCAGAAGGAGCGGTCGGCGGCGATGACGTTTCCGCGGGCGTCGCGGTAGGTGCCGAAGTCGTTGCCGGGGGACATGAAGGCGTCCAGCCGCACGTCCACGTCATGGGACTCCAGCCAGGTGCGCGCCTTGCGTCCGGCCCGGGCGCTGCCCGTGGCGTGCAGCAGCTCCGGTCCGGAGTGGGCGAGGGTGACCCGGGCGTCGGGGCGGGCGAGGCGGATCTCGGCGCTGAGCTCGACTCCGGAGGGGCCGCCGCCGACGACCAGGATGTGCTCCGCCGAGGCGATGTGCTCCTGGTGCGTGGCGAAGGACTTCACCGCCTCCTCGGTGGTGGTGCCGGAGAAGCGGGCCGGTTCGGGATAGTCGGCGCCGGTGGCGATCACCAGCACGTCGTACGGCAGCCGCTCCCCCGTCGCGAGCATCACGTGCCGCTGCGCGGTGTCGATGCGGACGGCCTTGCCCACGGCCACGCGGCCGTTGCGCAGCAGCCGGTCGTACGGGATGAAGGGGCTGTGCGACCAGTCCGGGCGCACGCCGGCGCGCAGGGAGGCGATGCGGTGGAAGAAGACCTCCTTGCGGTCCACCAGCGTGACCCGCGCCGTCGCGTCCAGTCGCTTCGCCAGACGGACGCCCGCATAGCCGCCGCCGATCACCACTACGTCGCCGTCACTCACGCCGATTCTCCTGTGCTGGTGGGGGGAGAAGGAGCGAGTGGCGCGGCGGGTGGGCCACCGACGGCCGCTCCCCTGTCGGCGAGCCTATCATTTGAAACTTAAAGAATTGATGGTGTTCGGTGCGCGTTCTGTGAAAGGCGCGCCCTGTGAGGCACCTGCGCCCGAACGACGACGTCCAGGCCGGCCCGTGCGGGCCGGCCTGGACGTCCTGTTCGGAAAGGATCAGACGAGGTCGAACCGGTCCAGGTTCATGACCTTGACCCAGGCCTCGACGAAGTCGGTCACGAACTTCTCCTTCGCGTCGTCGCTCGCGTAGACCTCCGCGAGCGCGCGCAGCTCGGAGTTCGAGCCGAAGACGAGGTCGGCACGGGTGCCGGTCCACTTGACCTCGCCCGAGGCGTCACGGCCCTCGAAGGTCGTCTGGTCCTCGGACGTCGACTTCCACGTCGTGCCCAGGTCGAGCAGGTTGACGAAGAAGTCGTTGGTCAGCTTGCCCGGCGTCTCGGTGAACACTCCGTGCGTCGAGCCGCCCTGGTTGGCGCCGAGGACGCGCAGGCCGCCGACGAGGACGGTCAGCTCGGGGGCGCTCAGGGTGAGCAGGTTGGCGCGGTCGAGCAGGAGGTACTCGGCCGGCAGCCGGTTGCCCTTGCCGAGGTAGTTGCGGAAGCCGTCCGCGGTCGGCTCCAGCGCGGCGAAGGACTCGACGTCGGTGTGCTCCTCGGTCGCGTCCACCCGGCCCGGCGCGAAGGGGACCTCCACGTCGACGCCGGCGTCCTTGGCGGCCTTCTCGACCGCGGCGGAACCGCCGAGGACGATCAGGTCGGCCAGGGAGACCTTCTTGGCACCGGAGTTGAACTCGGCCTGGACGCCCTCGAGGACGCGCAGGACCTGGGCGAGCTCGTCCGGGTCGTTGACCGCCCAGCCGCGCTGCGGCTCCAGGCGGATGCGGGCGCCGTTGGCACCGCCGCGCTTGTCGCTGCCGCGGAACGTCGAGGCCGACGCCCACGCGGTGGAGACCAGCTGCGAGACCGTCAGGCCCGACTCCAGGAGCTTGGCCTTGAGGGCCGCGACGTCCGCGGCGTCGAGGGCCTCGCCCTCCGCCTGCGGCAGCGGGTCCTGCCACAGCAGCGTCTCCTGCGGGACCTCCGGGCCGAGGTACAGCGACTTCGGGCCCATGTCACGGTGGGTCAGCTTGTACCAGGCGCGGGCGAAGGCGTCCGCGAACTGGTCCGGGTTCTCGTGGAAGCGCTTCGAGATCTCACCGTAGATCGGGTCGAAGCGCAGCGAGAGGTCGGTGGTGAGCATGGTCGGACGGCGCTTCTTCGACGCGTCGTGCGCGTCCGGGATGATCTCCTCGGAGTCCTTGGCCACCCACTGCTTGGCGCCGGCCGGGGACTCCGTCAGCTCCCACTCGTAGCCGAAGAGGATGTCGAAGAAGTCGTTGCTCCACTGGGTGGGCTTGGTGGTCCAGGTGACCTCGAGACCGGAGGTGATGGCGTCGCCGCCCTTGCCGGTGCCGTAGGTGGACTTCCAGCCCAGGCCCTGCTCCTCCATGGAGGCGGCCTCGGGGTCGTTGCCCACGTGGTCGGCCGGGCCGGCGCCGTGGGTCTTGCCGAAGGTGTGACCACCGGCGATCAGCGCGACGGTCTCCTCGTCGTTCATCGCCATGCGGCGGAACGTCTCACGGATGTCGCGGGCCGCGGCCAGCGGGTCCGGGTTGCCGTTGGGGCCTTCGGGGTTGACGTAGATGAGGCCCATCTGGACGGCGCCGAGCGGGTTCTCCAGCTCACGGTCGCCGGTGTAGCGCTGGTCGTCGAGCCAGGTGGTCTCGGGACCCCAGTACACGTCCTCGTCGGCCTCCCAGACGTCGGCGCGGCCGCCGCCGAAGCCGAAGGTCTCGAAGCCCATCGACTCCAGCGCGACGTTGCCCGTGAGGATCATGAGGTCGGCCCAGGAGATGGACTGGCCGTACTTCTTCTTCACCGGCCACAGCAGACGGCGGGCCTTGTCCAGGTTGCCGTTGTCCGGCCAGCTGTTCAGCGGCGCGAAGCGCTGCTGGCCACGGCCGCCACCGCCGCGGCCGTCACTGATGCGGTAGGTGCCGGCGCTGTGCCAGGCCATACGGACCATCAGCGGGCCGTAGTTGCCGAAGTCGGCGGGCCACCAGTCCTGCGAGGTGGTCAGCACCTCGGCGATGTCCCGTTTCACGGCCGCCAGGTCGAGGGCCTGGAACGCCTTGGCGTAGTCGAAGTCCTCGCCCAGCGGGTTCGCGACGACCGGGTCCTTGGCGAGGATCTTCAGGTTGAGCCGCTCCGGCCACCACTGACGGTTGCCACCGCCCTGCGTCGGGTGGGGGGCACGATCGTGCGCGACGGGGCAGCCACCGGTGCCCTCCGTCTTCGCGTCAGTGACGATCGCATCGGGGTTCTCAGCCATGGGAAACCTTCCGAACTAGGTGGATCACAGTGCTCGGGGTGCACTGCCGGCAGTGGAACAGTCGGGGCACAGGCCCCAGTAGATGACCTCGGCCTCGTCGATCGCGAAGCCGTGGTCGTCGGACGCGGTCAGGCAGGGCGCCTCGCCGACCTCGCAGTCGACGTCGGCGACCACACCGCACGACCGGCACACGACGTGGTGGTGGTTGTCGCCGATACGCCCCTCGAACCGGGCCGGGCTCCCGGCCGGTTCGATACGGCGGATGAGCCCTGCCGCCGTGAGTGCGTGGAGGCCCTCGTACACGGCCTGCAGGGAGACATGGCCTACGCGATCACGCACCCCGGAGGCGATGGCCTCGACACCGAGGTGGTCACCGGCCCGGACAGCCTCCAGCAGCGCGACACGCGCGGCGGTCACCCGCAGGCCGGCACCGCGCAGCTCATCGGCGGGGGTCGGGGTCTGGGATGCGGTCATGGCAGACAACCTACCTCGCCAAACACGAATGATTCAAGAAAACGAATGATGAAAGTTTGGCGCACTCCACCTGGCCGGGCGCCATGGCAGTGGTGCACATGGCACCACCCGAAGTCCCCCAAAGCGCGAAAAAACGTCTCCTACGGCATCGGTGCACGGCATTCCGTCAAGGTCTTGAGCTGGTCGAAGCCCACTCGCACTCGATGGAGGTACATCGCATGCTCGGCAGACATACCGCGGCCGGTCGCCGCGCCGCCCTGACCGCTCTCGGCGCCCTCGTCCTCACCGGGGTCCCCTCGGCCGGCGCGGCCGAGCCGCCGCCCGCGTCCAGCGCCGCCCAGACGCTCGGTGCCGACCGGCCACCGGCGGCGGTGCTGCGTGCCCTGGAGCGTGACCTGAAACTGAAGCCCGGTCAGGCGGCCGAGCGGCTGGTCAACGAGGCGGAGGCGGGCGTCCGCGCGGGGCGCCTGCGCAACGCCCTGGGCGACCACTTCGCGGGGGCCTGGCTCAGGGGAGCGACCTCCGCCGAGCTCACCGTCGCGACCACGCACGCCGCCGACGTGTCCGCCATCAAGGCCCAGGGCGCGAAGGCCGCGGTCGTCAAGCGGCCGTTGACCGAACTCCGGGCCGTCAAGAAGAAGCTGGACACGGCCGCCGCCCGCGTGAAGACGCACGACACGCCGGTCTGGTACGTCGACGTACCGAAGAACCGTGTCGTCGTCCAGGCGACCAAGCGCTCGGCGGCGACCGCCTTCATCAAGGCCGCCGGCGTCGCGGGCAAGGGTGTCGGCGTCCGCGTGTCGGCCGAGCGACCACGGCTGCTGGCGGACCTCGTCGGGGGCGACGCCTACTACATCGAGGGCTCCGCCCGCTGTTCCATCGGGTTCTCCGTCACCAAGGACCAGCAGCAGGGCTTCGCCTCGGCGGGCCACTGCGGAAGCCAGGGCGACTCGACCGCCGGCTCCAACATGGCCGAACAGGGCACGTTCCAGGCCTCCACGTTCCCCGGCAAGGACATGTCCTGGGTCGCCGCCAACAGCGACTGGACCGCCACGGCCGATGTGAAGGGCGAGGACGGCCAGCGCACGCAGGTCACCGGCTCGGTCCAGGCGCTCGTCGGGGCGTCGATCTGCCGCTCCGGCTCCACCACCGGATGGCACTGCGGCACCATCGAGCAGCACGACACGAGTGTCAGCTACTCCCAGGGCACCGTGAACGGCGTGACGGAGACGACCGTGTGCGCCGAACCGGGCGACTCCGGCGGCCCGTACGTCTCGGGCACCCAGGCGCAGGGCGTGACCTCGGGTGGCTCGGGTGACTGCACGGACGGCGGGACCACCTTCTACCAGCCGATCAACCCGATCCTCAGCGACTTCGGGCTCGTCCTGAAGACCGCCTCCGCCCAGGCCGGCACTCCCGCTCCGGAGGACAACGACGCGACGGAGACATGGACCGCGGGCCGCGTCTACGAGGTCGGCACGACGGTGACCCACGCGGGCGTGCGCTACCAGTGCGTGCAGACCCACCAGGCGCAGGGCGCGTGGTCGCCGAGCGCCACTCCTGCCCTGTGGCAGCGGTTGTAGGAGTCGTACGTCGGAGGGGACTCTTCCGGTGCGGGGCCCCACCCCGCACCGGCCGCTCCGCGGGAACTTCGGGGACTTCGGGGACTTGGGGGACTACTCCTCCGCGAGAAGCGCGTACGCGGTGGCGATGAAGGAGTCGCGGGCGCGGAAGCGGCGAGTGCACAGGGCGACCAGGGCCGTGCCCGTGTCGGGCCGGAAGCCCAGGAAGGCCTGCTGGCCGAGGGTCGCCCCGCTGTGGAAGTACATCGGCCCCCCGTTCGTGGGGTGCCGGAACCACGCCATCGTGTGCACGTGCCGGTGCCCCGGGCCGCGTCGGAGCACGGGCGTGCGCACCGCCCGCAGGGCGTCGGCCCACGGGGAGCCGGCCGGGTCGAGGTGCGCTTCGAGGAACGTGAGCAGGTCGTGCGGGGTGGCGCGGACGGCACCCGCCGCCTGGAAGCCGCCCGCGTCGAAGGCCAAGGTGGGCGTACGGCCGTCCTTGCCGTGCCCGACGGCGTCGGTCTTCGGGTCCTCCGCCCGCAGCGCGGTACCGCTCAGGCCGAGCGGCCGCAGCACATGAGCGCCGAGCAGTTCCTCCCACGCGGTGCCGGTCGCCGCCGCGACGGCGTGGCCGAGCACGGCGACGCCGAAGTTGGAGTAGTGCCACCGGGTGCCGGGCCGGTGCCGGGGGCGGTGACGCAGGAAGGCGTCGGCGACCCGCTCGGCCGGATAGCGGCCGTAGGGGTTGGTACGCCAGGCGGGCAGGGCCCGCCGGTAGAAGCCGGCCGGCAGGGCGGGCAGTCCGGCGGTGTGCGTGACGAGGTGGGCGAGCGTCACCGGGTCCGCCTCGGTCCGCCGGCCCGGGTCCAGGCAGGCGGCGGCCGGCTCGCCCCCGGTCAGCAGCCCGCGTTGGATCAGCTGGGCCAGCAACAAGCCGGTGAACGCTTTCGAGGCCGAACCGATCTCGTAGCGCAGGTCCTGCCGAGCGACCGGTGGGGGTGGGGCGGTGCCACCGCAGTGCAGGATGCGGCGGCCGGCACGGGAGACGGCGAAGACGGTGTCGGGCGCGTCGATGGCGCCGACGGCGCGCTCCAGCCGCTCCCGCCAGGTGTCGTCGGTGCCGAGCAGGCCCACCGCACGGGAGGGGGCCCTGTCGTCCTCGGCGCCCGGCCAGGGCGTGGCCGGGCCGGTCATGAGGCGGCGTGCGTCAGCTCGGTGAGGGCGCGGGAGGTGGCCAGCACCGAGGCGAAAGCGGCGACCAGCGTCGGGTGGTAGACGATGTCGAACACGTCCTCCGGTTCGCCCTCGGGCATCGTCCGTACGGCGGGCATGGCGCCGTCGGGCTGCTGTGCGGCGGCGAACCCCTCCCAGGCCCGCTCGTCCAGGGTGGGACGGGGCAGGCAGGCGTCGACGACCAGGAGTTCGCCGAGCAGGTCCCAGCGCTCGAGGTCCAGCCAGTCGTCGATCCAGACCGGCAGCCACATGGCGAGGTAGTCGGCGATGTCCGGCGGCAGGCCGTCGGGGTGCTCTCCCCAGTCGGTGAGGTGGAACACCGTGTGGGTGACGTCGTAGGCGATGTGCCCGCTGACCGTCCAGGGCTCGGGGGTTCGGGCCAGCCAGGTCGAGCCGACGATGTCCGCCTCGGGGGTGCGGGGCGTGAGGCCGAAGCGGCGCTGGAACGCGGAGAGTCCGAGGCGCCGGGTCGGATCCAGTTCGAGCGCCGCCCAGCTGTCGAGCCGGTGGTAGAGGACGGTGGCGCGCTCCACCTCGGGCTCGCTGTACCCGAGTTCCTTGTACGGCAGGTACACCTCGAAGGGGATGGGCGAGAGCGGCTCGATGCGCTGGCCGCGCACCAGCATGCGGCCGCCGTCCAGTGTGTGCCGCCAGGTGTGGTCGAGGAGCTTGCGCGCGAGCTCGGCCTGCCGTGATCCGGCCACGCCCTCGCGGAACAGCACCCGGCAGATCAGGGCCAGTTCGCCGACCGGTTTGAAGCGCTCCAGGAAGCCCACTTCCGGATCGACGTCGGGCTCCAGACGGAAGCCGTCGCGATGGGCCCACAGCCACTCCAGGGCGCGCACGCCGACGGTGTGCATCAGTCGGGTGTCGGTCATCCGGGCACTCCTTGTCCCCTGTACCGGTTCTGCGTGCCGCCCACGTACGGGGCGCGGTCCTCGAAACCGCCCACACCGCCCTCGTGGTGGCCTTCGTGGCCTTCGCCGGTGAGGTACTTGACGGTCTGTGCCGCCGCGAAGGCGGCCATCAGGGTGGAGTGGTAGCACTGGAGGAAGTCCGGCTCCGGGTCCGCTCCGGCGTCGTCCCGGGAGTCCGGGGCCTGCTGCGGGAGCGCGCCGGAGTCGTGCTGTGCCCGCGCGATCCTGGTCCAGGCGTGCTGAAGGGTCGCGTGGTCGGGCGGGTACGGGAGGCTCGCGGCCACGACCAGCAGCTCGCAGCCGAGGTCCCACATCCCGGCGTCCAGGCAGGTGTCGAGCCAGGGCGGCAACCAGTGGGCCAGGTAGGCGGCCAGGTCGTCGGGGACGCCCGCGGGGGTGCGACCCCAGTCGGTGAGGTGGAAGACGACGTGGGTGAGCGCGTATCCCGAGGAGCGCTCGAAGGTCCATGGTTCCGGCAGTCCGCCCAGCCAGGTGCGCCGCAGCACCTCCGCGTCCGGCTCCGGGCGTCGGATGCCGCTGCGCCGCTCGGCTTTCAGCACGCCGAGCCTGCGAGTGGGGTCCTGCTCGGTGAGCCGCCAGCTCCGGGTGCGGGCCGTGAGGGCGGCGGCGGCCTCGTATCCGCGGTGCCGCAGCCCGGCCGAGGCGAAGACGGAGTAGATCTCCAGGGGATACGTCGCGAACGGCTCCGTCTGCTGGAGCCGGAGGAACAGCTCGCCCCGGCCGGTCTGCTGCCAGGCGAACCGCAGCAGATCCGCCGCGCAGGTGTGCAGCGGATCCGACGGCGGGGTGTGCGCGCGTACGCTCTCGCACGTCTGAGCCAGTTCGCCGAGCGGTTTCCAGGTGGCGTCCACGTGGCCGTCCGCGGTGAGCGCGTCCTCGCCCAGCGCGAAGTCGCCCCGGTGCGCGGACAGCCAGGCGAACGCGGCGGCACCCACCTCACGGATCTCGCTGACGCCCAGGGGGGTCATACGAGCGCTCCGGCCGCCCGCATGACCCGTGCCGCCTGGACCTGAAGGGCCACCCGGGGGTCGCTGCCGCCCATCAGTTCCACGAAGTCCAGCCCCGCCTCGAGGCCGAGTGTGTCCGGGACCCCGTCGAGCAGGGTCAGCCAGCGTCCCGCGCCGGCCGCCTGCTGCCAGTCCCTGCGGCGCACGGCCCGCACGAAGCCCCGGGCCACGTCGACCGGGCGGCGCCGGGCGGCGCGGGCCACCGCGCAGTCCTCACCGGGCACCGCGAGCGGGGCCAGGACCGCGAGTTGGTGCGTCAGCACCTGCCACGTCGCCTCGTCGAGCCAGCGGGCGTCCGCTTCCGCGCGCCGCTCCCCGGCGGGTACGCCGGGCAGGGACGGGGCGAGCCGTCCCAAGGTCCGACTCATCGCCCAGTGGCTCCACTTGACGGTGGGTGCCGCGTCGGCGCGCGGCGGGAAGGCCTCCACCGTCCTGCGGAACACCGCAAGTACCTCCGGGGCGGGCGGAGTCGGAAAGAGTACGTGCGGCAGCAGCAGGTCTGCTCCCAACACGCGTACAGCCGCGAGGGCGAAGTTGCCCTCGAGGTCGTCCGTCGCTCCCGTGCCGGCCATGCGCACGTGGTCTCCGCCCCGGAGGGCGGAGACCACGTCGGACGCAAGGTCCTGCACCGCGCCCTGCAAGAGGGCCGAAGTGCCTGACTGCTCCATTCAGCCGCTCCCGTCAGTCCACTCAGCCCTTCTTGGGGCGAGGGGTCGGCGGGGAGAGCAGCAGCTTGGTGTCTGCGGAGAGCAGTGCCAGAGCGGCGCACTCGCGGCTGTCACGGAAGACACCGTCGGGCTCGGCGGGGTCAAGTGCCGCCTCTAGGTCGCTCCGGACGCCCGTGATGTCCTTGATCGCCTTGTCCATGGAAGGCATATCACCATCTCCTCTGGGGTCAGCCATAGCCTCCACAACCAAGGTCACCACATGGCCACAGAGCGCGCATCTTTTCCCAGAAGACCCGATACCTCACATTCCTTGTGTGCTGTGCCAACTGGGCCTTGTCTTCGTTCGGATCGCAGCGGATCGACGTCCGTCCCGTCCTCATGGGGTCACCGGATGTCAGCTCTTGTCCGAAAGGCGCCAGATCTGGTTCTTCTTGGTGCCGAGGGCGCTCGCCGGCTGTGCGGGAAGGCGGCCGGTCAGTGGCTGTCGCGGTGGGCGTGTGCTTCGGCGAGGAGGAGGTAGCTGCTGGCGGTCCAGGTGTAGGCGCGGTCGCGCAGGCCCGTCCCGGTGAGGGCGTCGAAGTTCTCGGCGAAGCCGTGGGTCTCGCACAGGGCGCGGAAGCGGGCGCTGATGTCGTCCGCGAGCCGCTGGTGGCCGGCGCGACGCAGGCCGTCCTCGACGAGGACGGTGGCGGGCGCCCAGATCGGGCCGCGCCAGTAGCCGTCGGCGAGGTAGTGCGGCGACGTGGTCAGTTCGGTGGCGAGGCCGTACGGCGTCAGATGGGCCTTGATGCGGTCGGCCAGGGCGCTGCTGATCTCGCCGGGCAGGTGCTCGCCCAGCACGATGGGCATCAGGTCGAGGAGGCCGGCGCTGCTCCAGGTGTCCCCGGTGGCGACCCCCTGTGCGACGAACCTGTCTCCCGTCCAGAGCTGGTCGAGCAGCGCCGTCCGGGTCTCGTCGGCTGTGCGCGTCCATCGGTCCACCTCGTCGGGTCTGCCCAACTCGGATGCGAGGGTGGCGAGTTCGAGGAGTTGCAGGACGAGGAAGGCGGCCAGGTCGGCGGTGACGACCACGCGTTCGGGGTCGAAGGTGGTGGCGTTGTCCCAGCCACTGTCGTTGCCGTGCTGGTAGTGGGGCAGTCCGGCGCCGGGGGCGCGCCGTGCGGTGAGCCAGAAGTCGGTCCAGCGTTCCAGCCGGTGGTACACCTCGGCCAGTTCGGCCTGGCGGGGAGGCGTCGGCAGCCGACGGCGCAGGTGGCCGAAGGCCCAGCCGTGGATGGGTGGCTTGACGAAGTTGTGGAGGACCTCGGAATGGGTGACCGAGTCGGGCAGGGCGCCACTGTCGTCCTGGTGGTCGAAGGGCAGGGCGAACTGGTCCAGGGCCAGTCCGGGCCGGCCCGGCGCCAGGGCAAGGGCGTTGAAGCAGTGGTCCCAGCTCCATACCTTGTCCATCCAGTGCTTGGACATCAGCACGGCCGGCCGGGTGACCAGGCCCGTCGGGCGTACGGTGGCCGACCAGACGACGTAGGCGGCGAGTTCGGCCGCCGGGGTGGCGGACGAGCGCCAGGGGGCCACGGCGTCGACGAAGTCCGCGAACAGGCCCTGCGCGGACTCCACGATGTCGTCGAAGGGCGCCGAGAACGCGTACGGCGGGCGGGAGGTGTCGAGTTCGTCGATCGCGATCTCCCAGACGCCGTCCGCCTGCGCGGTCACGGCGACGCCCCGCTCGGCGCCGCCCAGCGCCTGGGCTCCCGCCGTGTCGGTGAGGGCACCGGACAGCACGGTGACGCGGTATCGGCGTCCGGTCTCGTACGACGTGAACACGTGCCCCTGCGCGGCCGGGTCGTGGAAGAAGTAGGTGCCGCTGAACGGGGTCAGGGTGTGCGCGGCCGCGAAGACTCCGATGCCCAGGCCGCTCCCCCGCAGACGTACGGTGTCCGGCGACTCGTAGGCGAGGTCGACCCGCCCGGCCGGGCCGACCCAGCTGAGCAGGCCCGGAGTCGCCTCGACGTGGGTCTCGGCGCGGCTGCCCGTCAGCGGGTTGAGGGGGACCAGGCGCAGGACGGCGTGCATGCCGTTCTGGTGCGAGACGAGGTGGAGGTCCTCGGCATACGTCTTCTCCGCCACCACGGGCGAGATGTCGAACCAGGATCCGTACGTGCTGAAAGGGATGTCTTGGACGGAGAAGGCCGGGCCGGATCGGGCGGCGGTCATGACGGGGGACTCGTTTCTCGAGCAGGGGGCACCGGCCGGCTTGGGTGCGGCCGGATCGATCGTGACGGGAGGGGGCTCAGTCCTTGGAGAACTCAGTCCTTGACGGCACCGGCGGTCACGCCGGCGGCGACGTAGCGCTGAGCGAGGACGAGGATGACCGCGGCCGGCAGTGAGGCGACGACGGCGGTGGCCATGATGGCGTTCCACTCCTGGTTGTTGTTGCCGATGTAGTGGTAGATGCCGAGCGTGATCGGCTCGTGGGCGCCGCCGTTGACGAGGGTGCCGGCGAAGACGAAGTCGGACCAGGACCACAGGAAGGCGAACAGTGACACCGTGACGACGGCGTTGCGGCTCATCGGCAGCACGATCGACCAGAAGGTGCGCAGCGGCCCGGCGCCGTCGGTCTTCGCGGCCTGGAGCAGTTCGCCGGGGATGCCGGACATGAACGCGGTGAAGATGAGCACGGCGAAGGGGACGGCGAGGGTGGAGTCGGCGACGATCAGGCCGGGGACGGACTGGAGCAGGCCGAGCTGGAGGTAGATGGCGTAGAAGCCCATCGCCATGATGATGCCGGGGATCATCTGGGCGGCCAGCAGGACGAAGTTCAGGATGCCGCCGCCGCGCGGGCGCAGCTTGGCCAGGGCGTAGCCGGCGGGCGCGGACAGGGCGACGGTCAGGACGACGGTGCCCAGGCCGATGACGAGGCTGGTGCCGAGGTAGGGCAACTGCTCGTTCAGGACGGCACGGTAGCCGGCCAGGGTGCCGTGGATCGGCAGCAGATCCGGCGGGCTCTTGCGCATGTCGCGGTCGCGGGTGAAGGACACGTTGAGCATCCAGTAGACCGGGAAGAGCATGACCGCCGTCAGGGCGAGGCCCACGGCCGTCTTCCACCAGGTGGTCCGTCGCCGGGGCGGTCGTGACGGGGTGGTGAGGGGTGTGGTCGCGGTGGTCATGAGGCATCCTGCTTTCGCTGCACTCTGACGTAGACCAGGCCGAAGACCAGGGCGGCGACGACCAGCAGGTTCCCGACGGCCGCTCCGGGGCCGAACGCGGGGAGCAGGTTGCCGAAGCCGAGCTGGTAGGACCAGGTGGCGAAGGTGGTGGACGATTCCGCCGGACCGCCCTTGGTCATGATCCAGATGATGTCGAAGACCTTGAGCGTGTACACCAGACCCAGCAGCAGCGTGATCGCGGACACCGGGCGCAACAGCGGGAAGGTGACGCGCCAGAACCGCTGCCAGGCGTTCGCCCCGTCGAGGGCGGCCGCCTCGTACAGGCTCGCCGGGATGGACTGCAGTCCGCTGTA
Source organism: Streptomyces sp. SD31 (assembly GCF_052068475.1). NCBI lineage: Bacteria > Bacillati > Actinomycetota > Actinomycetes > Kitasatosporales > Streptomycetaceae > Streptomyces > Streptomyces sp. SD31. Next base: position 148,736 of record NZ_JBQHCX010000006.1, read on the forward strand.
GAGCACCACCAGGTTGAACGGGACGCCGATCCAGATGTTGGCGATGACCACCGAGGTCAGTGACCAGGACGGTGAGGTCAGCCAGTTCACCGGGCCGATGCCCACGGCGTGCAGGGCGGCGTTGACGACACCGGAGTCGCTGTTGAGCATCCACGACCAGGTGGAGGCCGACACGATCAGCGGCAGCAGCCAGGGCACCAGGAACAGGGCGCGCAGGGTGGCGGAGAGCCGGAAGTTCTGGTTGAAGAAGACCGCGAGCGCCAGGCCGATGGCGTACTGGAAGACCAGGCACACGGCGGTGAAGACCGCGGTGTGGAGCAGGGCCGGGGCGAAGGTCGGGTCGTCGAAGACGGTCCGGTAGTTCTGCAGGCCGGTGAAGGGCGCGTCGCCCTGGACGAAGGAGCGGACCGTGTAGTTGCGCAGGCTCAGGTCGATGTTGCGGTACAGCGGATAGGCGTAGAAGAGGACGAGGTAGAGGGTCACCGGCGTGAGGAAGCCCCAGGCGGCCCACTGCGTGGAGGTGGGCCGGCGCCGTTTCCCGGTGCGGGCCGGGGGCGGGGCGGCGGTGGCCGCCCCCTTCCGGGCGGGCACGGGCCGGCGGTCCGGCAACTGTGTCGTGTGGTTCATCTGAGGTCCGGGAAATCCTGGCTACTTGGCGGCGGACTGGGCCGCGGACAGCGCGTCCTCGGGCGACTTGGACCCGCTGAGGGCGGACTGGACGGCCTTCCACAACTGCTCGGAGATCTTGGGGTACTTGGTGCCCAGGTCGTCACTGGTGCGTCCCTTGGCCGCCTTGACCGCGTCGACCCACGGCTTCAGCTCGGCGTTCGCCGCCACCTGCTTGTCCTGGACCTCGCTGGTGGGGGCCACGTAGGACAGGGTGGTGTCGGTGTCGTACAGGTTCTGGCCGCTGGTCAGGCAGGTCGTCAGCTTCTGGGAGGTGGCGTAGCGGCCGGTGTCGTCCTGGACCGGGATGGTGACGAACTCGCCGCCGGTCGGGGCCGCGGCGCTGCCTCCCGTCGCGGCGGGAATGGGAAGCACCCCGTAGTCGAAGCCGGTCTTCTCGGCGTTCGCGAGCTGCCAGGTGCCGTTCTCGCTGAACGCGTAGTCGCCACTGGCGAACTCCTGCCAGCTGGTCGTCTGGGTGTTGTTGAGCACCGAGTTCGGGGCGTAGCCCTGCTTCAGCCAGTCCTTCCACAGCGACAGCGCGGACACGGCCTGGGCGGAATCGAGTTCGGTCAGCTGCGCGCCCGCGCCCCAGAACCACGGCAGGAACTGGAAACTGCCCTCCTCCGTGCCGATCGCCGAGAACGTGATGCCCTTCTTGCCCGCCTTCTTGACCTTCTCCAGCGCCGCCGTCAGCGACTTCCAGTCCTTGACCGAGGCGATGTCCACCCCGGCCTCCTTCAGGACCTTCTTGTTGTAGTAGAGGGCGAGGGTGTTGGCGCCGATCGGGGTGCCGTATGCCTTGCCGCCCGACTGGCCGGCCGCGAGCAGGTTGGGGTCCACCTTCGAGGTGTCCAGCTTGTTCTCGTCGGTGGTGGTGAGCACGCCCGCCTCGGCCAGGGTCGAGACGACCGGGTTGTCGACGATGAGGACGTCCGGGGAGTTGCCCTGCTGGGCCGCCAGCAGGGTCTTGTTGGCCAGGTCGCTGGTGTCGAAGCCGGTCCGCTTGATCTTCACACCGGCCTCGGTACCGCACTTGTCCAGCAGCTTCACCCACGCCGAGCCCTTGGCGAACTGCGGGTAGGGGTCCCAGACGGTGTACGTGCCGCTGTCGGCGCCCTCGGCGTCGGCACTGCCCGAACCGGAGGAGCAGGCGGTGATGCCGCCGGCGACGGCGACGACGGTCAGGGCTGCGGCGGTCAGACGGCGCTGTCTGGAGGAGCGGTTCATTGAGGGTTCCTTTGTTTTTGGCATGCGGGTGCCGAGGGCACGGGGTGGTGAGGAGGTCCGGGCACGGCGAACGGCGCTGTGGAGCGGTTCGAGCGTCCGGTGACGTGAGGAGGACTACGTGGGTGAGTTACGTGGGCGCGGGGTCAGGGCGTCGTACCGGCCCCGGCGTCCGCGGTGGGCGTGATTCCCGCCGGCCCGGTGCTGGCGCGCAGGGAGATCGGGGGCGTGAGGAGATGGTGCCGGGGCGGCGCGTCGGGATGGTCGAGCCGCTCCATCAGCAGTTCGACGGCGCGCCGCCCCATCTCTTCCGCCGGTACGTCCGCCGCGGTGAGCTGCGGGGTCACCGTCTCCGCCCAGCGGCCGGCCACGACACCGGTGACGGAGAAGTCGCGCGGCACGTGGCGGCCCGCTTGGGCGAGCCCTCGGTAGAGGCCGCCCAGTGCGGCCTCGTTCAGCGTGACCAGAGCCGTGGTGGCCGGGTCGTCGTGCAGAATCCGCTCCAGGCACGCCTGACCGGACGCGGCGTCGTCCCCGCAGGAGTACGTCCGCACGGTCAGCCCGCGTTCGGCGGCGGCCTTGGTGAACCCGTCCAGTCCCCGGTGTGCGGACTCGTAGCCGGCCCGCAGCAGCTGTTCGGGACGGTTGACGAAGGCGACCCTGCGGTGGCCGAGGTCCGCGAGGTGGTGGACACACGCCGCCGCCAGCGCGGTGTGGTCCAGGCCGACCCACCAGCCGCCCTCCGGACGGGCGGTGCGGCCGATGGCGACGGCGGGGAAGCCCAGAGCGGCCAGGTGATCGACCCGGTCGTCCTCCAGTCTGATCTCCATCAGGATCGCGCCGTCCACCCGCCGCTCCCCCAGCAGCCGCTGGAACGAGCGGTCGCTGTCGACGCCGCTCGGTGACAGCAGCACGTCGTAGTCGTGGGCCGCGGCGGCCTCCACCACACTGCCGATGAAGTCCAGCTGCATCCCGGTGTAGTGGTTGCCGGCCGGCGGGAAGACAAGGCCGATCGTGCTGGTCCGGCCGTTGGCCAAGGCACGCGCACTGGCGCTGGGCCGGTAGCCCAGCTCGTCGACGACCTGCTGGATCTTCCGCCGCGTGTCGTCCGAGACCGGGCGCTTGCCGCTCAACGCGTAGGACACGGTGCTCCGCGAGACACCGGCCCGCCGGGCGATCTCACCGATGTTCACGGCGACTCCTTGCTCGAACCGGTTCGGCGCCTCGGACGGAGGGGAGCACGCACCGGTCATGAGGTGTGGGATGTGAGGAGGAGCGAGGCCGGCCGTCGAACCGGTTCGCGTCAAGTGACGGTAGGAACCGCTCGAAGACCTGTCAACACCCCTGACCATTCTTCCACGACCCCCCAGGCCACCGGGAGAACGTTGCGCCGGAGGGATTGCTGGCGGGGTTGCCCGGTGCTAGCTTCCCCGAACCGGTTCGATGAAGTGATCCTTCCGACGACCGTGGATCCACCCCGGGAGCAGGGCCGCCATCCGGGCCACCCTGAAGAGGTCGCATGCCCTTGTGGCGCATGCGATCGAACCGATTCGACATGTGGACACGTTGGATTCCCCGCTCTGGAGACGGCACGTGGACGAGGTGCCGATCGAGATGGGCCGACCGGAAAACCCTTACTCGAGGATTGAGGACGCAATCCATGCCATCCGCTGACAGATCCGCCCGGCGCCGGGCTCCGGCCGCCGCGGCGCTGGCCCTCGGCGCGGGCCTGCTGGCCGCACCCGTCGGTCCCGCGCAGGCGGCCGAGGCGCCCCAGCCCATCGCCCGCTACACCTTCGACCAGGACGATCTCGCCACCGGGAAGATCAGCGACAGCTCCGGCAACGGCCTGACGGCGAGCCTGGTGAACGGCTCCACCGCCCAGTCCATCGCCGGCCCGGACGGAGGCAAGGCCCTCGCGCTGCCCGGCGGGCCACCCGACTCCAACGGCGCATACGTCCGCCTGCCCCGGGAAGTGCTCGGCGACGCAAGCGACTTGACGGTCTCCGCCCGTGTGAAGTGGAGCGGCGACAAGTCGCCGTGGCAGCGGATCTTCGATCTGGGCACCAACACCACCAAGTACCTCTTCAGCACCCCGTACAACAGCAACGGGCTGTTCCAGACCTCCGTGACCACCGGCGGAGGCGGAGCGGAGGCACAGGTCCGCGGCTACGCGATGCTTCCCGCGAACGCGTGGCGGACGGTCACCGTCACCCTCGACACCACCGCAGGCCGGCTCACCACCTACCTCGACGGCGTGGCGGTCTCCTCCGCCGAGACCGGCATCAAGGCCAGGGAGCTGCTGGACAGCTCGGCCACGGCCGCCGGTTACATCGGCAAGTCCCTCTGGCCGGACCCGCTGCTCAAGGGCGCGATCGACGACTTCACCGTGTGGCACGCGGCGCTCAGCGCCGAGCAGGTGGCCGGTACGGTCGGGACCGTGCCCACCGTCCAGGACCTCTCGAAGACGTCCTTCGACGTCCGCACGACGACCGGGACAGCGCCCTCCCTCCCCGCCGCCGTCCGCTCCGCCTACTCCGACGGCTACGACCGCGACACACCGGTCGCCTGGGACCCCGTACCGTCCGAGAAGTACGCGAAGCCCGGCACGTTCATGGTGTCGGGAACGGCGGCCGGGCGTGCGGTGAAGGCGACCGTCACCGTGGTCCGCGAGGGGCAGCTGACCGTCGACCTCGGCTCGGACACCGGCGCGTTCCACGGCGGCGCCTCGGGCACCCTCTACGGCGTGTACGGACCGGACGTCCCCACCAACAACCTCATGGAGGGCATGGGCCTGCGCACGGTCTCCACGAAGGCGCAGGACGGTCCGCAGCACCCCGGTGCCGACGCGCTGGAGGTGGTCAAGCCGCTGGCCGACTCCACCGACGGTGACGTGTACATCTACATGACCGACATCCACCGCGGCTTCCCCTACCAGTGGCCGGGGGACAGCCCCGAGGAGAAGATCAAGCTCTACAACGAGAAGATCACCAAGCAGGTCGACCAGGTCCTGAAGCTGCCGAAGGAGTACCAGGACAACATCGTCTTCGTGCCGTTCAACGAGCCCGAGGGCAACATGTTCGGCACCGGCGAGTGGAGCTACAACAAGGTCAGCTGGCTCAATGACCCGGACGACTTCTTCGCCGCCTGGGACGACGCCTACAAGCTCATCAGGACCAAGATGCCGGACGCCCGCATCGCCGGCCCCAACACCAGCATCCTGTACGACCAGGTGAAGGGCTTCCTCACCCACGCCCTGGCCGCCGGCACCCTCCCGGACGTCATCACCTGGCACGAGCTGAGCCACCCGGAGGCGGTGCGCGACAGCGTCGCCAAGTACCGGACCTGGGAGAAGGAGCTGTTCAAGGGCACCGACCGCGAGGGCACCCAACTCCCGGTCAACATCAACGAGTACGCCTTCAACTACCACACCTCTGTCCCGGGCCAGATGATCCAGTGGGTGTCCGCGATCGAGGAGTCCAAAGTCGACGCCGACATCGCGTACTGGAACATCGACGGCAATCTCTCCGACTCCGCGGTGCAGTCGGGCCGCGGCAACGGCCAGTGGTGGCTGCTGAACTCGTACGCCTCGATGAGCGGACACACGGTGCAGGTGGCCCCGCCGTTCCCCGGCGAGAACTACACCATGCAGGGCGTCGCCACACTCGACGAGAAGAAGAAGCAGGCCCGGCTGATCTTCGGCGGCTCCACCGGCAAGGGCCACATCACCTTCGCCGGCGTCCCCAAGAAGGTCTTCGGCGACCGGGTGCACGCATGGGTGCGGGAGATCGAGTGGAGCGGGCAGGTGGGCGACAACTCCGGCCCGAAGCTGCTCACCGAGCAGAACCTGAAGGTCGGTGACGACGGCACGGTGGTCGTCGACTTCGGTGACGGCGCGCTGCCGACGCTGAAGGAGTCCTCGGCCTACGAGATCGTCCTCAGCCCGGCCGGCAAGGCGAAGGCCACGCAGTCCCCGCCCACGCGCTGGCAGGGATCGTACGAGGCGGAGGACGCGGCCCACACCGGTTCCGGCTACTCCAGGAACGGCCCGGAGGGCTCACCCCGCGACGTGTCGAAGTTCTACACCTCCGGCGGCTACAACGTGGGCGGCCTGCGCACCGGCTCGGACGTCACGCTCGACTTCACCGTGGACGTGCCCGAGGACGGCACCTACGACCTGAGCGTCTTCGCCAACTCCCTCAACACCTTCGACGAGGTGAAGGAGCAGGGCCCCACCAACGTGTTTCTGCGCGTGGACGGCAAGGCGGACAGCGAGCAGGAGCTGTACCTGCCGCTCGGCTACAAGTGGGTGGTCTGGGACCACACCGACACCGAGGTCCACCTCACCAAGGGCAAGCACACCCTGACGCTCGCCGCGAAGAGCCTCGACGGCAAGCGCGCCACGAAGGGTGACGCCATCGTCGACCGCCTCACCCTGTCTTTGCCGGAGGCTTCGGCCGCCACCCAGGTGTACGAGGGGGAACTGGCCTGGCTGAGCGGCGGAGCGCAGCCCGTCTACGACCTGCCGAAGCAGCCGGCCACCGGCTCGGGAGCGGCCCGGCTCCCGAAGAAGGGGACCGCCACGTTCTGGGTCTACTCACCCGCCGACCGCGAGGCCACCCTCAAGGTCGACACCCTCGGCGGCTCGGGCGCCGGGCTCTCCGTCAACGGCCACCACGTCCTGCGCCTGGACAAGGACGGAAACAGCGTGGCGGTTTCCCTCTCCGGCGGCATCAACAAGGTGACCGTGGCCGCGGGTTCGGCCACCACCCTCGTCGACCGCCTGACGGTCACGCCCACCAAGGGCGCGCTCCCAGCGCGTACGTACGAGGCGCAGGACGCCGAGCTCGCCGGCTCAGCCGCACTCGCCCCGCTCTCGCTGGCCACCGACGGCACGGCGATCAGCGGCATCGGTGGGGACCCCGGCAACGGCAACACGGCGACGTTCACCGTCGCCGCGAACCGTACGGGCCTGTACGCGCTGCGCATCCGCTATTCCAATCCCGAGCAGTCCCCCGCCACCCACTACAACCCGGACCCGCTGGCCCGCCACGCCGACATCTCCGTCAACGGCGGCGAGATACGGCGCGTCGGCTTCCCCCACACCTTCCATCAGAACAACTTCTGGGAACTGACCGTCCCGGTCCACCTCGAGAAGGGACAGAACACGATCACCTTCCGCTCCGAGGAACTGCCCAACTTCGACGGCACCACCTACGCCTCGGACACCTTCCCCGGCGTGCTGCTCCGCTCCCGCTACGCGCCGCTGATCGACCGGATCACCGTCGCGCCCTACGCGCGGCAGGCGCGATGAGGTGAACACCACCGGCGGCAAGGTGATGCGCACGGAGGCCGGCAGCGGGGCACAGCGTTCCACGCCCCGCCCGGCAGCGGCGCACCCACCCCGCCGCCGGTGCCGCAAGCAGACGCCCGGGTCCGTCACGGTTGGCGGATCCGGGCGTTTTGCCATTCGAAGCCGGCTCCGGCCTGATCGAGCCGCAAGGGTGCTGCTCAGGCCCAGGACGTCACCGGTACGAAAGAACTGTCCTGTCGGAACAGGTCCGTTCCGTCCGACCGTTCCACCCGCAGCTGGTAGCTGTAGTGCCGCAGGTAGTGGCCGGGATAGTTGTACGACTCGAAGCGGATCGAGCCGCTCGACGTGCCCGTGCGGGCGACGAACGTGGCGTCCTTGGCGAACGTCGACGTCCCGTCGTTGGTGTCGAAGCGGGCCCGGAAGTCCCAGTGGCGGAGGTACCTGCCGGAGGAGTCGCGGAAGGAGTAGCCGTTCGCGTCGGCGAGGCCGGCCACGACCGTGAACGTCGAGGCCTGCTTCTCGGCGGTGGCGCTCGAGCTGCTGACCACCGGGAGGTTGAGCAGGGAGGACTGCACCTGCCAGTACCGGGTGGAGTAGTTGGCCGACCGGAAGGAGCGGGTGACGTTCTTCGCCAGGGTCGGGCCGCCCGAGACGGTCTCCTTGATGACCGTGAAGTGGCGGGCCGTTCCAGACACGGCGGGCAGGGCGGCCGGGGCGGACCAGGTGGCGAAGGTGTCGTAGCTGTCGGTGTAGTAGTAGGTGCCGTCGCCGTAGCCGTCGAAGAAGAGCCGCCAGCCGCCATTGTCGAGCTGCACCAGAGCGGGGCCCTCACGGTAGCTGCCCCAGCCCGCCCAGTTGCCCGTGCGGGAGATCGTGTAGGGGCCGGTGAGGTTGGACGCCGTCGCGTACTCGATGTACTTCGTCGTCTCGTTCTTCGTGAAGGCGTGGTAGGTGGAGCCGATCTTCACGATGAAGGTGTCGATGTGGTTCGCGCCGATGCCGGACAGCGCCACCGGTGAACTCCACGTCGTCAGCGCGGAGTTCGTGGCCTTCAGCAGATACGGCGTGAAGATCCACTCGTCGTTGGTGGTCGAGCAGGACACGATGACGTTCACGCTGCCGTCGCTGTCGACGAACCACTCCGGCGCCCACGCCCGGGAGAGATTGGCGATCGGGACCGTGTAGTCGTACAGGAACGTCCAGTTGACCCGGTCGGTGCTGCGGGCGAAGCCGATGGTGGTGCTGGTGTCCTGCCAGGTGTGGGTCGTGTAGGTGATGTAGTAGTAGCCGTTGGTGTGCTTGAAGATGCTCGCGTCGCGGATGCGGTTGCTGGGCGGCGTGTAGGCGGAGGCCTTGGCCAGTCGGAAGTCGGTGGCGTCGTCCGACTGATAGACGTTCACGGTCCCGTCGTTGCTGTTCAGGAACGGCACGATGGTGTAGCGGGTGGCCGAGCCGCTGGGCGGTGCGGCCGCCAGTGCCGTGCCGAGCAGGCCGGGGGCCTCGCCCAGGATCAGCGCCGAGGCGGGCAGGGCGGCCATCGCGCGCAGCACGCTGCGGCGGGACGGGGTGGGGGGACGTCTGATCACGGGCGGCTCTCCCTCAACGTGGTTCGGTATTACGAACGCAGTTCGGAAATTCGATCAGAAGGTAGGGGTGAGGTCCGGGCGCGTCAATGGTTTGCGCAGCGAGAGAGGGGACCTGGGAGAAACCTGTGGTGAACCTGGGAGCCGCACCGGGCGTAAACGTTCCACGGCCGCACCCCTGGAGGTTACCGTTCGGTAGACAACGTCGTCCCGGAGGTGCCCGTATGACACCCGACCGTGCCGCAGGTCTCGCCGAGTCCGTCCGTGCGTTGGCCGACGGGGAGGTGACCTCGCGGGCGCTCGTCGCTCAGGCGCTGGCGCGGATCGAGGCGACCCAGGGGTCCGTCAACGCCTTCCGGGTGGTCCGGGCCGAGGCCGCGCTCGCCGAGGCGGAGGCCGCGGACGAGGAGCTCGCCGCCGGAGTGCGCCGGCCGCTGCTCGGCGTGCCGGTCGCGGTGAAGGACGACATGGACGTGGCCGGCGAACCGACCGCGTTCGGCTGCAGCGGGGAGTTCCCCCCGGTCACCGAGGACGGCGAGGCGGTGCGGCGGCTGCGCGCGGCCGGTGCCGTGATCGTCGGCAAGACCAACACCTGCGAGCTGGGGCAGTGGCCGTTCACCGAGGGACCCGCCTTCGGCGCGACCCGCAATCCGTGGCACCCGGACCACACGCCGGGCGGCTCGTCCGGCGGTTCCGCGGCCGCCGTCGCCGCCGGTCTGGTGCCCGCCGCGCTCGGCTCGGACGGCGCCGGCTCGGTGCGGATCCCCGCCTCCTGGACCCATCTGGTCGGCATCAAGCCGCAGCGCGGCCGCATCTCCACCTGGCCGCGCGGCGAGTCGTTCCAGGGCATCACCGTCAACGGCACCCTCGCCCGTACGGTGGCCGACGCCGCCCTCCTGCTGGACGCCGCCGCCGGCAACCACGACCTCGACCCGCACCGGCCGCCGGCGATCAACGCCTCCGAGGCGGTGGGCCGCGACCCCGGCCGGCTGCGCATCGCACTCTCGCTCAAGCCGCCGTTCACCGCCGTGCCCGCCCGGCTGCAACCCGAAGTGCGGGCCAGGGTCGTCCAACTCGCCGAGAAACTGAGCGGGTTGGGGCACCTCGTCGAGGCGGCGGATCCGCCGTACGGCCAGATCGGGCTGACCTTCGTCCCCCGCGCGACGGTCGGCATCGCCGAGTGGGTGAGCGCGACGCCGTTCCCCGCACTGCTCGACCCGCGCACCCGGGACGCCGCCCGGCTGGGCCGGCTGCTCGGCGGGGTGCCGCTGCGGGCGGCCCGGCGCGCGGAGGCGCTTCTGCACCGTCGTATCGGCGCGTTCTACGAGTCGTACGACGTGATTCTGGCCCCCACCACGGCCGCTCCCCCGCCCCGGATCGGCGCGATGCTCGAACTCGGCGGCTTCGCCACCGACCGCGCGATGATCGCCGCCTGCCCCTACGCCTGGCCGTGGAACGTCCTGGGCTGGCCGGGCATCAACGTCCCGGCCGGATTCGTGGGCGGGCTGCCCGTCGGCGCCCAGTTGCTCGGGCCGGCGAACAGTGAGCCCCTGCTGATCTCGCTGGCCGCGCAGTTGGAGGCGGAGCTGCGCTGGCACGAGCTGTGGCCGCCGCAGCAGGGCGAGGAAGAACGCATCGCGGTCGTCTGAGGCGACACCGACACCAACCCTTCGGCACAGGCCCTACCCTGTGGCCATGGACGACGCGTCGATGGTCGGGCTCATGGGGCGGGTCACGGGGACGATCGGGCCGGGGCTCGTCGGCGAGGTGATCGTCCGGGTGCGCGGCGGCGCCGAGCACTTCCTCGCCCATCCCGCCTCCGGCACGGACCGCATCGAGCGGGGCACGGTGGTGATGGTGGTGGAGTACCTGCCGCCGAGGACCGTCTACGTCCAGCCCGCATACGACAGTTGAGCCCGCTCGGGCGCAGGTGAGAGCCGTCCGCGTCAAGTTTTCGACAAGGATCCGCCGGCGCCTGTACCCGGGCCGCGCGCAGGCGCACACTCCCTTCGTTCGGTGCCGCAAGGGCACCATGCAAAGGGGGCGAATGCCGATGGTCATCGGCGTCGTCGCGGGGGCGGCGGTAGCCGCCGTCCTCGTGCTGATCGGTGTGTTCAAGATGATGTGGCGGGTCGCGGAACCGAACGAGGCGCTCATCATCTCCGGCTCCAGGCACCGTACGGAAGGCATCGAGGAGGGCCTGGGCTTCCGTATCGTCACCGGGCGCGGCACGCTGGTGCTGCCCGGTGTGCAGGCGGTGCGCAAGCTGTCGCTCGATCTCAACGAGACCGAGCTGCAGGTGGACTGCGTGACCCACCAGGGTATTCCGCTGAAGGTGCGGGGCGTGGTCATCTTCAAGGTCGGCGACGACTTCGTGTCGATCGCCAACGCGGCCCGCCGTTTCCTGGACCAGCAGAAGCTGATGTCGGAGCGGGTGCACAACGTCTTCGCCGGTCATCTCCGGTCCATCGTCGGGGGGTTGACGGTGGAGGACATGATCCGCGACCGCGAGAAGCTCACCGGGCAGACCCGGGCGGCGTGCGGTACGGAGATGGAGAAGCTGGGGCTCATCGTCGACTCGTTGCAGATCCACGAGATCGAGGACCCGACCGGGTACATCCAGAACCTCGCCATGCCGCACGCGGCGGCCGTCCAGCGGGACGCGCGCATCGCGCAGGCGGAGGCGAACCGGCTGGCCACGGAGGCGGAGCAGCAGTCGTTCGCGCGGATGGCCGAGGCGACCCGGGACAGCGAGATCCTCCAAGCCGGCTACCAGGCCGAGCGTGACAAGGCGGGCGCCAAGGCCCGGCAGGCCGGACCGCTCGCCGACGCCGCCGCCCGCCAGGAGGTCGTCGTCCAGGAGACGCGGGTCGCCGAGTTGGAAGCGCACCGGCGCGAGCAGCAGCTCCAGGCGGATGTCCGCAAGCCCGCCGACGCGCAGGCGTACGAGAAGCGCACGCTGGCCGAGGCCGAGCGTGACGCGCGGATCTCGGCGGCGCAGGCCAAGGCGAAGGAGACGGAGCTGGCGGCCGCGGCCGAGGCGACCCGGGTCAAGGCGGCCGCGGGTGCCGAGGCGGAGGCGACGAAGACGCGCGGTGCGGCCATGGCCGCGGCGACTCGGGCCACCGGCGAGGCGGAAGCCGCCGCTGCTCAGGCCAAGGGCCTCGCGGAGGCCGAGGCGACCAAGGCGCAGGGACTCGCGGAGGCGGAGGCCATCAAGGCCCGTGCCGCCGCGCTCGCCGAGAACCAGGAGGCCGTGATCGCTCAGCAACTCGCCGAGAACTGGCCGGAGATCGTCAAGGCCGGCGCGTCCGCCTTCGGCAACGTCGACAACATGGTGTTGCTCAACGGCGCCGATGGCATGGCCGACATGTTCGCCAAAGCGCTCACCATGGGCGGTACGGGGCTGGGGCTGGCGCGTCAGCTGCTCGCGTCGATGGACCGGAACGGGCAGGCGCCGAACGGGACTTCCCCGCTCAACGGGCTCGCCCAGAACCAGAAGGTGCCGATGGACGAGAAGTGACCCGGCGGGCGTGCGCGCGGGGGCAGCCTCTAAGGTGCCCCCGTGAGCATCCCCACCGATGAGAACGTCCCGGGCCGGCTCGGTCCGTCAGCCACCTCCGAAGCCGACCCCCGCGAGGTCGGCAAAGTGCGCACCGAGTACTCCCCCGCGCACGATGGCGACCCCGACCCCGGGGAGATCGTCTGGACCTGGGTCCCCTTCGAGGAGAACGACGGGCGGGGCAAGGACCGCCCGGTGCTGGTGGTGGCCCGGGAGGCGACCGGCACCTTCCTCGCCGTGCAACTGTCGAGCAAGCGGCACGACGGGGACCGTGAGTGGGTCGCCATCGGCAGCGGGCCGTGGGACCGGACGGGCCGCGACTCCTGGGTGGACGTGGACCGCATCCTCCGGCTGCACGAGCAGGGCATGCGCCGGGAGGCGTGCGCCCTGGACCGGGGGCGGTTCAACCTGGTCAGGCACCGGCTGCACGAGCGCTACGGCTGGACCTGACGCGCCGGGAACGCCCGGGCGAACGCGGCTCGCACCTGGCTCTCGGGCGTGCGGTCCAGGATGCCGAACACCACGTGCTCGAAGGCCCCGGCGAACCGCCCGCCGGATCCGAGCAGCTCCCTGAACGCGCCCGCCACCTGCGCCGGGTCGTTCTGGAACACCCCGCAGCCCCAAGCGCCCAGCACCAGCCGCCGGTACCCGTGCGCCGCGGCCGTCTCCAGCACGCGTTCGGCCCGTACGGCCAGCGCGTGCGGCAGGTCGGCCGTGCGCTCCGGCGTCGTACGCCGTACGACGCCCGCGTTCGGCGCGGCGGCGGTCAGGAAGCCGACCGGGTACGGCTCGTCCAGCAGACGGCCGCGGTCGTCGCGGAAGACGGGCACGCCGGGTGAGTGGATGACGCGGTCCGTGTAGAAGGGGTCGCGATGGGCGCGGTGGTGGTCGTAGAACGCGCGGGCTTCGAGCAGGCAGGTGTACAGCGCCGAGGCGCGGCACAGGGCCTCCTCCTGGGCTTGGGCGCCGTTCAGATAGCCGCCGCCCGGATTGCGGGCCGAGGCGAAGTTCAGTACGGCCGTCCCCGCGCCGAGCCGACGGGCCGCCTCCAGGCTGCTCTCCCCCGTGACCTCGAAGAACGTGGCCCCCACGGGGACGTGCGCTACGGGATGCGGCACCGGGTCCGGCCCGTACATCCCCGTGCCGTCCCGCGCCGCCTCGATCGCCGCCCCGATGGACACCTCGCGGCCGTCCGGCGCGCGGTACGTCCCCGCCGCCACGATCTGTTCCGTCTGCTGCGCGATGCCGCGCAGACGCGCGCTCATGGCGCCACCCCCGTGCGCGCCATGACCGCGCGACCGCGCGCGATCTCCCCCGTGGTGATCTCCCCCGTCGTGCTCACGCAGGCATCCTGAGCGATGCTGGTCCTGCGGTGCAACAGAGTTTCCCGGGCCCGGCAGCCGACCGAAAACGACCGGGAAAGTCCCTGCGAACGCCCGGAGAGCGGAGGTTACCGACCCGGAACGTGCCGGTACGCACCCTTGTGCGATGCGACGTGAGCGTCTTGGGTGGGACGAGTGTGCCGGCCCGCCCACAAGATCCGGGCCGGGCGGCATCGTGGACTCTCAGGAGGATCCCGACATGTCAGATTCGGTGAGTGACTGTAAGGAGCAGCCTCGCACCGCAGTCACCGAACCCGAGGTGGAGGCCCTGGTCCGGGGCATCTGCTTCAAGACCGGCCCGCCCCGCACCCTCGGGGTCGAAGTGGAATGGCTCGTCCATGAGCTGCGCAGCCCGCGGCTCCCCGTATCGCCCGAACGACTCGAAGCGGCCTACGCCGCACTGCGGACCGTGCCCCTGAGGTCGGCGCTCACCGTCGAGCCCGGCGGCCAGCTGGAGCTGAGCTCGCCGCCCGCCGCCTCCCTGATGGAGTGCATCGGTACCGTCTCCGCCGACCTCGACGCCACCCGCGCGGTACTGCGCGAACACGGTCTCGGTCTCGTCGGCATCGGCAACGACCCCTGGCGCTCGCCCCGCCGGTTCCTGCGCGAGCCGCGCTACGACGCCATGGAGGCCTGTCTGGACCGCACGGGCCCGGCCGGCCGCGCCATGATGTGCACCTCGGCCTCCGTGCAGGTGTGCCTGGACGCCGGATACGAGGAGCCCGGCCCGCTCGGGCACGGGCGGCGCTGGTGGCTGGCGCACCAGCTGGGCGCGGTCCTGGTCGCCGCCTTCGCCAACTCCCCCGTGGCCGGGCACGAACCCACCGGCTGGCTCTCCACCCGGCAGCTGCTGTGGATGGAGATCGGCGCCGGCCGCGCGGGCGCGCCTGAGCTGAACGGCGATCCGCGGGCCGCCTGGGCACGGCACGTCCTGGACGCTCCGGTGATGTGCGTACGTCAGGACGGCGGCCCGTGGCACGTCCCGGACGGGCTGACGTTCCGGGAGTGGACCCGGTCGGGGGTGCCCAGACCGCCGGTGCACGAGGACCTCGACTACCACCTCACGACGCTGTTCCCGCCGGTCAGACCGCGTGGCCATCTGGAACTGCGCATGATCGACGCGCAGCCCGGCGAGGACGGCTGGATCGTGCCGCTCGCCGTGACCACCGCGCTCTTCGACGACCCCGAGGCGGCCGAGACCGCCTACCGCGCCGTGAAGCCCCTGGCCGAGCGCTCCCTGTCGCTGCCGGCGCCGCACAACCCACTGTGGATCGACGCGGCCCGCTCGGGCCTCGCCGACCCCGAGCTTCAGGAGGTGGCCGTCGTCTGCTTCGCGGCGGCACTGGAGGCCCTGCCCCGGCTCGGGGCCACCGCTGAGGTCACGGCCGCCGTGGCGGCGTTCCGGGACCGCTATGTGATCAAGGGGCGCTGCCCCGCCGACGACCTGCTGGACGAGTTGTACGGCACGGAACGCACCCTGCACGGGAAGGACATCCGCACATGACCGACCCCGCCCTCGACGCGGACGCGCTGCGCGAGCGGGCGCTCACCACCCTGACCACCGCTCGTGCCCGTACGACCCTGCTGACCTCCTGCGTCGACGACCCCGACCTCACCGCCCAGCACTCGCCGCTGATGTCCCCGCTGGTGTGGGACCTCGCGCACATCGGCAACCAGGAAGAGCAGTGGCTGCTGCGGGCGGTCGCGGGGCGGGAGGCGATGCGGCCCGAGATCGACGGCCTCTACGACGCCTTCGAGCACCCGCGCGCCGAACGCCCCTCACTGCCGCTGCTGCCACCGACCGAGGCCCGCCACTACGCCTCCGAAGTGCGCGGCCGGGTGCTGGACCTGCTGGAGAGCACGGCCTTCCACGGGACGCGGCTGACCGAGGCGGGCTTCGCCTTCGGGATGATCGCGCAGCACGAGCAGCAGCACGACGAGACGATGCTGATCACCCATCAGCTCCGCAAGGGACCGCAGGCCCTTACCGCCCCCGACCCGGACCCGGCGCCGCTGTTCACGGGGCCGTCCGAAGTCCTGGTCCCCGGCGGCCCGTTCACCATGGGCACCTCCACCGAGCCGTGGGCGCTGGACAACGAACGCCCGGCGCACCGGCGCGAGGTGGCGCCCTTCCACATGGACACGACCCCGGTGACGAACGCCGCGTACCAGGCGTTCATCGAGGACGGCGGCTACGACACCGAACGCTGGTGGACGCCGGAGGGCTGGGCGCACATCCGGCAGCACTCCATCAACGCCCCGCTGTTCTGGCACCGGGACGGCAAGCAGTGGCTGCGGCGCCGCTTCGGCGTCACCGAGGTCGTCCCGCCCGACGAGCCGGTAGTGCATGTGTGCTGGTACGAGGCCGACGCCTACGCCCGCTGGGCCGGGCGCCGGCTGCCCACCGAGGCCGAGTGGGAGAAGGCCGCCCGGCACGACCCGGCCGGTGACCGCTCGATGCGCTACCCGTGGGGCGACGCCGACCCGGCACCGGAGCACGCCAACCTCGGCCAGCGGCATCTGCGCCCCGCGCCGGCCGGTAGCTACCCGGAGGGCGAATCGCCGCTCGGCGTACGGCAGTTGATCGGTGACGTGTGGGAGTGGACGGCGAGCGACTTCGCGCCGTACCCGGGGTTCCAGGCGTTTCCGTACAAGGAGTACTCGGAGGTGTTCTTCGGGCCCGAGTACAAGGTGCTGCGCGGCGGTTCGTTCGCGGTGGACGCGGTGGCCTGCCGGGGCACCTTCCGCAACTGGGACTATCCGATCCGGCGGCAGATCTTCTCCGGATTCCGCACCGCCCGCTCCGCGGGGGGCGTCTGATGTGCCGTCACCTCGCCTATGTGGGCCCCGAGGAACCGCTCGGCAGGCTCCTCGTGGAACCCGCACACGGCCTGTACCGCCAGTCGTGGGCGCCTCGGCGGCAGCGGTACGGGACCGTGAACGCGGATGGTTTCGGGGTCGGTTGGTACGCCGAGGGGGACCCGGTGCCGGCGCGCTACCGCCGGGCCGGGCCCATCTGGGCGGACCTGTCCTTCGCCGATCTGGCCCGCGTCGTACGGTCCACCGCGCTGCTCGCCGCAGTACGGGACGCGACGCTGGCGGGCGCCGACGCGGAGGCCGCGGCGGCGCCGTTCGCCGCGGGCCCCTGGCTGTTCAGCCACAACGGCGCCGTGAAGGGCTGGCCGGGCTCACTGGCGCCGCTGGTCCCGGCCCTGCCCGCGACGGATCTGCTGTCGATGGAGGCCCGCAACGACTCGGCGCTCGTGTGGGCGCTGGTCCTGGCCCGGCTGCGCGGCGGCGACGAGCAGGGGCAGGCACTGGCCGACACCGTCCTCGAGGTCGCCGAGGCGGCCCCCGGCTCCCGGCTGAACCTGCTGCTCACCAACGGCGAGACGATCACCGCGACCGCCTGGGGCGACACCCTCTGGTATCTGACCCGGACCGGCGGCGGCACCGTCGTGGCCTCCGAGCCCTACGACGACGATCCGCACTGGCAGGAGGTCCCCGACCGCACCCTCCTCGCGGCCAGCGGCACCGATGTGCTGCTCACCCCGCTCAAGGACCCGAGCGACACCCTGGCACCGGCACCACCGAAGGAGCCCAGCACGTGAGCCCGTTCCTTGTCACCCGCACCCTGCCCGAGGACGCCACCGACGCCGCACTGCGCGCCGACGTCCTGAAGGGCCTGACGAGCACACCCAAGACGCTGCCGCCGAAGTGGTTCTACGACGCGCGGGGCAGCGAACTCTTCGAGCAGATCACCGAGTTGCCCGAGTACTACCCGACGCGCGCCGAGCGCGAGATCCTCGTCGGCCGGGCCAGGGAGATCGCCGCGGTCACCGGCGCCCGCACCCTCGTCGAACTGGGCTCCGGCTCCTCGGAGAAGACGCGGTACCTCATCGACGCGCTCACCGAGCTGCACACGTACGTCCCCGTGGACGTCAGCGACAGCGCGCTCACCCAGGCCGGGCACGCGCTCATCGAGGAGCGGCCCGGGCTGGACGTGCATGCGCTGATCGCCGACTTCACCGGCGGGCTGGCCCTGCCGGACACGCCGGGGCCCCGGCTGGTGGCATTCCTGGGCGGCACCATCGGCAACCTGCTGCCGGCCGAGCGGGCCACGTTCCTCGCCTCCGTCCGCGCCCTGCTCTCGCCCGGTGACGCGCTGCTGCTCGGCACGGATCTGGTCAAGGACGAGAGGGTCCTGGTCGAGGCGTACGACGACGCGGCCGGGGTGACGGCCGCCTTCGACAAGAACGTGCTGACGGTGATCAACCGCGAGTTGGGCGCCGACTTCGATCCCGGCTCCTTCGACCACGTGGCGCTCTGGGACGCGGACAACGAGTGGATCGAGATGCGGCTGCGCTCCCGTACGGCGCAGACCGTGAAGGTGCCCGCGCTCGATCTCGCCGTCGACTTCGCGGCGGGCGAGGAGATGCGCACCGAGGTGTCGGCGAAGTTCCGGCGGGACGGTGTCCGCGCGGAACTGTCGGCGGCCGGGCTGGAGCTGGCGCACTGGTGGACGGACGGTCAGGGTCGTTTCGCGCTGTCGTTGAGCGTGGCGCGGTGACGGACGGCTCGCGCGATGTCCCGCCTTGGGGCACCGTGGAGTGACGTGTGTGAGAGGAGCACCCGCATGTCGAATCACACCTACCGGGTCACGGACATCGTCGGCACCTCGCCCGAGGGCGTGGACCAGGCCATCCGCAACGGAATCGAGCGCGCCTCGCAGACCCTGCGCAACCTGGACTGGTTCGAGGTGACCGAGGTGCGCGGCCAGCTCGACAACGGGCAGATCGCGCACTGGCAGGTGACCATGAAGGTCGGCTTCCGTCTGGAGGAAGCCGAGTAGCGGTGCGTGCCGGGCGCCGCAGAGCAGGCGGGATGTGCCGACGGCGCCCGGTCCTCAGGTCCGCCCCTCCCGCTCCTGCGCCACCTTCAGCGCGGCGGAGGGGGCGGTCCAGCGCGCCCGTACGACGGTGAAACCGGCCCGTTCGGCGTCCTCGCAGACCAGCTCGTCATCGTCCACCAGCACCCGGATCTCATGGGTGCGGGCGAGGCGGCGCAGGATCTCGAGCTTGGTGCGCCGGGCGGGCCTGCGGTCGTCGTTGCGCCGCATGTACACACGCCCTTCGGGCAGCCCGTGTGCCGCGAGCCAGTCGAGCGTGTCACGCCGGCAGCGCTCGGGCCGTCCGGTCAGATAGCGGACCTCGCATTCCTTCGCGCTCTCCAGCGCCAGCGCGATGCCCTCGGCGAGGGGCGGGTCCTGTGGGGCGGCCGCGAAGAAGGCGTCCCAGTCCCGCGGTTGGCGCTCCAGGAAGTGCTGACGGTGTGCCGTGTCGGCGAGGGTGTTGTCCAGGTCGAACACGGCGAGCGGGCGTTTGCTGCTGTCGGTCACAGCACTCACCCTAGGTCCTGCCCGGCAATTCCCCCCTGCCACGCGCCCCGCACCCCGGCAACCTCCGCGCCCCGGGCGGCCACTGCTGTGCGACACGGCATACAGGCGGAGGCGGGAGGCCCCATGCGCAACACGGCGAGCGGCATGCGCGGTACGGCGATCTGGACGGCGGCAGCGGTGGGTGCGGCCCTGATGACGGTACTGGGCCCGGCGAGTGCGGCGTCCGGCGCGACGACACTCGTGGTGGCGACCGACGGGAGCGACTCGGCGCCGGGCACCCTGGCCCAGCCGCTGCGGACGATCCAGCGGGCCGTGGACCTGGCGCAGCCCGGCGACGTCATCACCGTACGAGGCGGCACCTACGCCCTCACCGACAACATCACCATCACCACCTCGGGCACCGCCTCCCAGCCGATCGGCCTCGGCCCCTACCAGGGCGAGCGTGTGGTCGTCGACGGCGAGCAACTGCCCGCCAGTCACACGCCGGTGGGCGGCAGCATTCCCCGGGCCGAACGCGGGGCGATCCACATGGAGGCCTCCCACTGGCGGATCTCCGGTCTGGAGCTGGTCAACGGCCCGTACGGCCTCTACTGCGACGGCTGCGACAACAACGTCTTCTCGCGGCTGATCACGCACGACAACTACGAGTCCGGCTTCCAGCTCCAGGGTTCCTCCAGCAACAACCAGATCCTGAATCTGGACAGTTACGGCAACCGCGACCCGCGCAAGAACGGCGAGAGCGCCGACGGCCTGGCCATCAAGGAAGGCAGCGGAACCGGAAACGTGGTGCGCGGTGCCCGGTTGTGGAACAACGTCGACGACGGGTTCGACGCCTGGAAGTTCACCTCGCCGATTCTGATCGAGAACACGATCGCGTACGGCAACGGCTACAACCGCTGGAACTTCCCGGACTTCTCGGGCGACGGCAACGGCTTCAAGATGGGCGGCGGCAGCCCGGCCCCGTCGGTGGGCCACGCCCTGCGCAACTCGATCGCGTATCGGAACGCGGCGCACGGCGTCACGGACAACGGCAATCCCGGCGCCCTGACCATGACCCGCACCACGACGTGGGCCAACGCCGGCACCGGATTCGACGCCGACGTCTCGGGCGGCACCGCCACCCTGACGGCCAATCTGTCCGTCGCCGACGCACGCGCGGCGGCCGTCGGCACGGGGACGACCGCCAGCGGCAACTCCTGGAACCTGGGCGGGACTTGGAACGCGTCCTCGGTGCTCAGCACCGACCCGACCCCGATCACCGGCCCGCGCTCCGCCGACGGATCGCTACCGTCGGCGCCGAGCTTCCTCGTGCCGCGCAGCGGCGCCGCTGTCGGCGCCCGGTTCTGAACCGCTCGGGCCGGGCTGTCCCGCACGAGGCGTGTTTGAGACAGTCCGGCCGGAACAAATGGTCCGGACTATTTCCCGGAGGGCTCTTTTCGCAGGCCATACAAGGCAGCGAAATTATCACGAGGGGCGTGAACGCGCCACCGGAGCAGGGCAATTCATCGCGGCGGTTGATTCTTCAAAGAGCCCGCTGCCATACTCCGGCTTCCGGACTCGCCGCCGCTCACCCACTCCCCGTCACAAAGCCCGCGCCCCCGTACGTCCGGCATGCCGCAGCAAAGAAGGTGCGCCTGTGCCCGAGTTTTCACCTTGGCACGACAATTCTTTCACATCCAGTTCCCCGAGTAATGAACCCGCAAGGCCCGCGCCGTCCCAGCGCATATCCGAGCATCCCGAATTTCACTCACTGCGCCGCGCCCAGCGCAGGTTCGGAGTCCGCGCGACACTCCTGTCCGTCGGTGGATTCCTGCTCTACGTCCTGCTGTCGCATTCCGTCCCCGGCCTGATGAACCAGCGTCTGCTCGGTCACCTCACGCTCGGTCTCGCCCTGGGTCTCGGGCAGTTCGTCGTGATGGGCGTGACGGCCTGGTGCCATGTCCGGCACATGCGCACCCGGGTGGACCCGCTCGCCCGCGGCCTGGGCTCGCGGCTGGACCAGCACGAGGCCAACTCGCTCCGCTCCGCCGCGCACCGCGGCGAGAGTCAGCCGACCGTCCAGCCCGGCTCCAGGGGGTACCGCACGTGGTGACCATGTCCGCAGGCATCGTCGACCGGTTCAGCCTGAACCTGACGTTCGTGCTGTTCCTGTCGGTGGTCGTGGTCACGCTGTTCATGGCGCTGCTGACAGCCCCTCAGCGCGACGAGCTCAGCGAGTTCTACCTCGGCAACCGCACCATGTCCCCGCTGCGCAACGGCCTCGCCATGTGCGGCGACTATCTGTCGGCCGCGACCCTGCTGGGCAGTACCGGCCTGGTCGCCCTCACCGGATACGACGGACTGCTGTACCTCGCCGGCACCGTCGTCGCCTGGATGATGGTGCTGCTGCTGATCGCCGAACCCCTGCGCCGGACCGGCAGGTTCACCCTGGGCGACACCCTGGCCCTGCGCCTGCCCCGGCTCCAGCGCCCGGCACGGCTCGCCCTCGCCGTGTGCACCCTGGCCATCACCACGCTGTACCTGGTGGCCCAACTCGTCGGCAGCATGGCCCTGTTGACCCAGTTCACCGGCGAACCCAGCGCCGCGACCCGCACCCTGTGCGTGATCGTGATCGGCACCATCGTCATCGTGTACGCCGCCATCGGCGGCGCGCCCGGCGCCACGGTCATCCAGATCATCAAGGCCGTGATGCTGGTGGCGGGCGTGACGGTCACCGCGGTCATGGTGCTGCACCACTACGACTGGAACCCGAACGCCCTGCTCTCCGCGGCCGCGAACCACAGCGGCACCGGCACACAGTTCCTCGAACCCGGACTGCGCTACGGCGTCAGCACCACCAGCAAACTCGACTTCTTCAGCCTGGAACTGGCCATCGTCCTCGGCCTCGCCGCGCTCCCGCACGTCCTGATGCGCCTGCTCGCCCCGCGCAAGGTCGACGTACTGCGCTCCTCCCTGGTGTGGGCGGTGGGCCTGGTCGGCCTGGTGTGCCTGGCCGCCGGCATCCTCGGCCTCGGCGCCACCGCGATCGTCGGCCGCGAGACCATCGCGGAGACGGACCACAAGGGCGACTCCGCGGTCCTGCTCCTCGCCAACGCCCTCGGCGGCGGCATCCTCACCGCCCTGCTGTCCTGCCTCGCCTTCGTCACCCTGCTCGCGGTCGCGGCCGGCCTCACCCTCGCCGCCGCCTCGTCGCTCGCGCACGACCTGTACGGCGAGGTGATCCGCAAGGGCCGCGCGAGCGAGACCGAGGAACTGATGGTGGCCCGGCTGTCCGCGGCCGTCATCGGTGTCCTCGCCATGATGCTCGCCCTCGTCTCCTGGGGCGCCAACACCGCGACGCTCGCCTTCCTCGCCTTCGCCATAGCGGCGTCCGCGATCCTGCCGACGATCGTCTACACCCTCTTCTGGCGCCGCTTCACGGGCGAGGGGGCGCTGCTCAGCCTCTGGGGCGGCCTGGCCTGCTCGGTCCTGCTGGTCCTGTTCTCCCCCGTCGTCTCCTCCACGCCGGGCTCGTTCTACCCGGAGTCCGACTTCGCCTGGTTCCCGCTGCAGAACCCCGGCATCATCTCCATCCCGGCGGGCTTCTTCCTCGGCTGGCTCGGCACCGTGCTGAGCCACCGCCAGGAGCCGCAGGAGGACGCCGCCTACGAGGAGTTCGAGGTGCGGATGCTGGTGGGCACCAAGGAGTAGGGGATGCTTCTGTCATGCCCACTCATACGTTCCTGATCGGCGCCGCCCGCGAGCGCCCCTGCACCCTCGTCGTCTGCCGGGGCTGCTGCTGCGGCAATCCGCGCAAGCACCCCGGCACCGACCACGCCGGGCAGGTGGAGCAACTGCGCGCCGCCGGGGCCGAGCACGGTTTCCAGGTCCGTACGACCGACTGCCTGGGCCCCTGCGACCAGGCCAACGTGATCGTCGTCCAGCCGTCGGGCGCCGGGCGCCGGGCCGGCGGACGGGCCACCTGGGTGGGCTTCGCCATGGACGACGACGGCATCGAGGAGATCGTGCGGTGGGCGGCCGCGGGCGGACCGGGCCTGGCCGATCCGCCCGTCACGCTGGAGCTGCAGTTCATCCGGCCGCCACGGGACGCACGGGTGCGGTCCCGTCGCTGACCGCGGGCCGAACAGCAGGCAATTGTTAATGGGATCCATTTTCATGTAGCGTCCTCGGTGTTCACCCACCGAGGAGGTCCGTCATGGCTGTCCCCAAGCGGAAGATGTCCCGCAGCAACACCCGTCACCGCCGCGCCCAGTGGAAGGCGAGCACGCCGCAGCTCGTGCCCGTCACCATCGAGGGCGTCAGCCACCTCGTGCCGCAGCACCTGGTCAAGGCGTACGAGCGCGGGCTGCTGCGCCCCGAGGGCTGACCGGTAATGCCGTACGAGAGCCGTCTGCCCGTCACCGTCCTGTCCGGTTTCCTCGGGGCGGGCAAGACGACCCTGCTCAACCATGTCCTCGCGAACCGTGAGGGACTGCGCGTCGCGGTCATCGTCAACGACATGAGCGAGATCAACATCGACGCGGCGCTGGTGCGCGGCGGCGAGGCCGCGCTGTCGCGGACCGAGGAGCGCCTGGTCGAGATGACCAACGGCTGCATCTGCTGCACCCTGCGCGACGACCTCCTGGAGGAAGTCGACCGGCTCGCCCGCGAGGGCCGCTTCGACCACCTCCTCATCGAGTCGTCCGGCATCTCCGAACCCATGCCGGTCGCGGCCACCTTCGCCTTCGCCCGCGACGACGGAGCCACCCTCGGCGACCTCGCCCTGCTGGACACCATGGTCACGGTCGTCGACGCCGCGGGCTTCCTGACCGAGCTGGACAGCGGCGACGAACTCGCCGAGCGCGGCCTCGACCAGTACGAGGACGACGAGCGCACCGTCAGCGATCTCCTCATCGACCAGGTCGAGTTCGCGGACGTCATCGTGCTGAACAAGCTCGACCTGGTGGACGACGTGACGGCGGACCGGCTGCGGGCGGCACTGGGCCGGCTCAACCCCGCCGCCCGGATCGTCGACACGGTACAGGGGCAAGTGGCGCTCCAAGAGGTGCTCGGCACGCGGTTGTTCGACCTGGAGCGCGCCCAACAGGCCCCGGGCTGGGTGCGGGAACTCAACGGCGACCACGTCCCCGAGACCGAGGAGTACGGGATCTCCTCCACGGTGTTCCGCTCCGAACTCCCCTTCCACCCCGAGCGGTTGTTCACCTTCGTCACCGAGGAGCTCGACAGCGGCGCATACGGGAAGGTGCTGCGTTCCAAGGGGTTCTTCACCCTCGCCAGCCGCCCGCAGGTGACGGGGCTGTGGTCGCAGGCCGGTGCCGTCGCCCGCTTCGAGCCCAGCGCCGCCCGGGACACCGAGGCGCCGTACGCGCAGGAGCTGGTCTTCATCGGCACGCATCTGCGGGCGGAGCCGCTCCGGGCCGCCCTGGCCGAGTGCCTCATGGCGGACGGCGAGGGCCTCCCGGCCGCCGACCCGTTCCCCGCCTGGGACACGTACGGCATCGACGACGTCTGCGACCACGAGCACGCGGCGCCGGCGGAGGTCTCCGTGCACTGAGTCCCGCGGCGCCCGGCCTGCCTATTCTGGTGAGGGGCCGGTCCTGCTCGCAGAGTGCGAGAGTTCCGGCGCGGACCGGGGAGTGCCCCCTCCCCTGCTCGAGCAACCCCTTCCCTACTCAGGAGCGGAAGGCAGGTGGCGATCATGACCACCTACACGCCGACCTTCGACCACCAGCTGCTGGAGCGGCTGCGCGGGGCCGTGCGCGGTGACATCGTCGAGCCCGGCGATCCGGGTTACGACGAGGCCCGCAAGGTCTACAACGCGATGCACGACAGGCGGCCCGCGATCATCGTGCGGGCGGTCGACGCGGGCGACGTCATCGCGACGGTGGACTTCGCCCGCGACCAGGGCCTGCCGCTCGCCGTGCGCGGCGGCAGCCACAGCGTCCCCGGCTACGGGACCTGCGACGGCGGTGTCGTCCTCGACCTCGGACGGATGCGCGGGATCCGCATCGATCCCGAGACCCGCACGGCGTGGGTCGAGGGCGGCTGCACCTGGGCGGACGTCAACCACGCCACGCACGCCTTCGGTCTCGCCACCACCGGCGGCATCGTCTCCACGACCGGCGTGGGCGGTCTGACCACGGGCGGGGGCATGGGCTATCTGGACCGCCGCTGCGGTCTGGCCTGCGACAACCTGGTCTCGGTGGACCTGGTGACGGCCGACGGACACTTCGTGACCTGCAGCGCCGAGCAGCACAGCGACCTGTTCTGGGCCGTGCGCGGCGGCGGCGGGAACTTCGGGGTCGTCACGTCCTTCGCGTACCGTCTGCACCCCATCGACGGCATCCTCGGCGGACCGACCTTCTTCCCGCTCGACGGCGACGTCATCCGCCGATACCGGGAGCTGATCGCCGAAGCGGACGACAGACTCGGCGCCATTTTCGTCGTCGGCCTCGGGCCGCCGGTGCCGTTCCTGCCCGAACGCTGGCACGGGCGTCCGGTCTGCGGGATGATCGCCTGCTGGACCGGTCCGGAGGACGAGGACGACGCGATCCGGGCCCGCGTCGCCGCGCTCGGGCCGGTGCTCGGCAGGCACCTGGAACGCATGCCGTACCCGGTGATCAACACCCTCTTCGACGACCTGGTTCCCGCCGGGCTCTACCACTACTGGAAGGGCTCCTTCATGAGGGGCCTGCCGGACGGCGCCATCGACGCGTTCGTCGAGTACGGCGCCGACACCCCGTCCATCCAGAGCGTCAGCGTCGTCTTCGCGCTCGACGGCGCGTGCCACCGGGTCGGGCCGGAGGAGACCGCCTTCTCCTACCGCGACGCCGACTTCTCGATCGGGCTCAGCCCCACCCTGACCACGCGTGAGGACTGCGAGACCCAGAAGGGCTGGGTGCGCGCCTTCCACCGGGCGCTCGAACCCCACTCCATGGGCGGCGGGTACGTGAACTTCATGGACGGCGACGACCAGAACCTCGTCCAGGCCAACTACCGCGCGAACTACGCCCGTCTCAGGGATCTGAAACGGCGCTACGACCCGGGGAACCTGTTCCGTCTCAACCACAACGTCGCACCGTGAGGAATCCGGCGGGCTCCCAGGTGTTGAACCCTGTATGAGTTCCGTGATCGCCGCGACCCGCTTCTCCGTCCTCGACCGCTCCCGCACGCGCGAGGGCCACCCCGGCGGAGAGGCGCTGCGCGACACCGTACGGCTGGCGCAGGAGATCGAGGCACTCGGCTACCACCGCATCTGGGTCTCGGAGCACCACGGCGTACCCGGCGTCGCCGGCTCGGCGCCCACCGTGCTGGCCGCCGCTGTCGCGTCCGCGACCCGTACGATCCGGGTCGGGACCGGCGGGGTGATGCTGCCCAACCACCGACCGCTGGTCGTGGCCGAGCAGTTCGGCGTCCTGGAGTCCCTCTTTCCGGGCCGTATCGACATGGGGCTGGGGCGGTCCGTCGGCTTCACGGACGGGGTGCGCAAGGCGCTCGGGCGGGACAAGGGGGACGCGGAGGACTTCGCCGCTCAGCTCCAGGAGCTGCTCGGCTGGTTCCTCGGCACCTCGCCCACAGGGGTGCACGCGCGGCCGGCCGAGGGCCTGACCGTGCCGCCGTTCGTGCTGGCCATGGGGGAAGGCGCGGACATCGCCGCCCGCGCGGGCCTGCCGATGGTCATCGGTGACTTCCGGAACCGGGCCGGGATGCGGCGCGGCATCGACCACTACCGTGACCACTTCCGCCCCTCCCCCTGGGCAAGCGAGCCGTATGTTGTGATCTCCGGCACGGTCGCGGTGGCCGCCACTCCGGAGGATGCCCGGCGTCTGCTGGTCCCGGAGGCCTGGTCCATGGCCTACTCCCGCACGCACGGCACTTTCCCTCCGCTCCCGCCCGCCGAGCGCGTCGAGGCGCTCACGATGACCGACAAGATGACCGACAAGGAGCGCGGCTTCTACGAGGGCGGCCTCACCGGGCACATCGCGGGCACGGAGGAGCAGGTCGCGGACGAGCTGGAGACGCTGCTGAAGGAGACGGGCGCGCAGGAGGTGCTGGTCACGACCAGTACGTACGACCGCGATGCCCTGGTGGACTCCTACCGGCGGCTCGCCCGGATCGTCGGGGCATGATCCGGGCGAGCGGGCGGCCGCGGGTCAGTCCGTGTCGCGCGGGTCGAACGACTGGGTGTCGATCGTCAGCTGCTTCGGGAACGCGGTGGCCACCGACTCCCAGCCCGTCAGCTTGAAGTTCGTGCCCTCCCGGTCGCCGTCCGCCGGCGTGGCCTCGCCGTCGTGGGTGACGAGCAGGCCCTTGGGGAAGGACCGGCCGAGCGGGACGTTGACCACGGTGGCACCGTCGGAGTGCTGCACCCCGTCGGTGGCGGCGCTGTCGGTGACGGCGAAGGAGCCGAGGTAGGCGTTGCGGCCCTGGCGCTCGTACACGGCGAAGGTGTTGTCGCCCTGGCTGGAGGCGAGCAGGTATCCGGTGCCGTCGGCGGCGTGGTAGATCGCGGCGCCCTCGGCGTCGGCGCTCAGGTGCTCACCGCCGAAGCCGGGGTCGTGGGCGGTGTCGAGGACGCACTCCTCTTCCTCGGCGTCGTACGTCCACGGGGTGCCGTACTCCCGCACCCGGTCGATCAGCTCGGGCCGGTCGAACTCCTCGTCGTCGAGGTCGATCCGCCAGAGCCCGACGTCCTCCTGGGCCGCGTACAGGACGTGCTGCTCCTGGTCCACGACCATGCCCTCGACCTGCGCGTGGTCACCGGGGTCGGCGCACGGCGTCCAGCTGCTGCCGTTCGGCAGGGTGAAGGAGGCGGGCAGGTCGAGGGTGTCCTCGGTCCGGTACCCGATACGGCCGCCGCGGTCCTCCAGCCGGAGCAGCCGTACCC
This sequence comes from Streptomyces sp. SD31, assembly GCF_052068475.1. Lineage (NCBI taxonomy): Bacteria > Bacillati > Actinomycetota > Actinomycetes > Kitasatosporales > Streptomycetaceae > Streptomyces > Streptomyces sp. SD31. The sequence goes on from NZ_JBQHCX010000006.1 coordinate 176,755, forward strand.
GGGTCTCCGAGCGGCGCGAGACGGCAACGTACGCGTGGTCGTCGTCGCTGAAGGCGGCCAGCCCGTAGGCGGTGCGCTGGTCGTCGACCTCGGCCTCGCTCGCGGAGAAGACCGGCGCGGCGTCGGCCGCCGTCACGTCCTTCAGCGGGGGCCTGCCCGCCGCCACGGCGGCCGGGTCGATCGCGTAGGCCCGGATCCGGTCCCGGCCGCGGTCGCTGACCAGGGCCAAGTCGGTCTTCTTGCCGCCCAGTTCGAAGCCGTAGACGACGTCGACGTTGTTGAAGCGGCCGGGTGCGGCGTCGTCGTTCGGGGCCTCGGGCGCCGCGATGTGCTGGAGCCGTCTGCCGTCGAGGCCGTACACGTCGAGGCCGGCCTCCTTGAGGGTGCCGATCACGATGCTGCGGCCCGGGTGGTCGGGGTCGATCCAGACGGCCGGGTCGTCGGCGTCGGCGTTGCCGCCCGCCTCGTCGTCGTGGACGGCGGGTGTCTCGACGCGGGCGGAGACGGCGACCGGCTGCGGGGCGGCGGCGCCCGAGACCATCAGCAGCGCGGCGGTGAGAGTGCTCAGAGCTGAAACGCTCACGATACTCCTCGGTAGGAAGGGAGACTGGCGAGACGTTATGGGTGGCCGGTGTGAGTGAGCCGACGGCCTCGTGAACATCAGGTGGCTCGAACGGGCGAGCGTCTGGTTCGCATAGAATCGCGGGGTTTGCCCACGCCGCCGACTCACGCATCCCGGAGCTCGTACCCATGCACTCCCCGCACGACCCGTACGTCCGCGTCCGCGGCGCCCGTGAGCACAACCTCAAGGGCGTGGACGTCGACATTCCGCGGGATGTGCTGACCGTGTTCACGGGCGTGTCCGGTTCCGGGAAGTCGTCGCTCGCCTTCGGCACGATCTACGCGGAGGCCCAGCGCCGCTACTTCGAGTCGGTCGCGCCGTACGCACGCAGGCTGATCCACCAGGTCGGGGCGCCGAAGGTCGGCGAGATCAGCGGTCTTCCGCCCGCCGTGTCGCTCCAGCAGCGCCGCTCGGCGCCGACGTCCCGCTCGTCCGTCGGCACGGTCACCAACCTCTCCAACTCCCTGCGGATGCTGTTCTCCCGCGCGGGCGACCACCCGCCGGGCGCCGAGCGGCTCGACTCGGACGCCTTCTCGCCGAACACGGCGGCCGGGGCGTGCCCGCAATGCCACGGCCTGGGCCAAGTGCACCGTACGACCGAGGAGTTGCTGGTCCCCGACCCGTCGCTGTCGATCCGGCAGGGCGCGATCGCCGCATGGCCGGGGGCCTGGCAGGGCAAGAACCTGCGCGACATCCTCGACGCGCTCGGCCACGACGTCGACCGGCCCTGGCGCGAGCTGCCCGCCGAGCAGCGCGAGTGGATCCTGTTCACCGACGAGCAGCCGGTCGTCACCGTCCACCCGGTGCGCGACGCCGACCGCATCCAACGGCCGTACCAGGGCACGTACATGAGCGCCCGGCGGTACGTCATGAAGACCTTCTCCGACTCCAAGAGCCCCACCCTCAGGGCCAAGGCGGAGCGGTTCCTCGCCTCCGCGCCCTGTCCGGCGTGCGGCGGCAGCAGGCTGCGGCCCGAGGCGCTGGCGGTGACCTTCGCCGGCCGGACGATCGCCGAGCTGGCCGCGCTGCCGCTGACGGAGCTGGCGGGCACGCTGGACGGCGAAGCCTCGTCGGAGACGGCCCGGGTCCTCACCGGTGACCTCAAGTCCCGTATCGCACCCGTCGTCGAGCTCGGCCTCGGCTACCTCAGCCTCGACCGCGCCACGCCGACGCTCTCGGCGGGCGAACTCCAGCGCTTGCGGCTCGCGACCCAGCTGCGGTCCGGGCTGTTCGGTGTCGTGTACGTCCTCGACGAGCCGTCCGCGGGACTGCACCCGGCGGACACGGAGGCGCTGCTGACGGTGCTGGAGCGGCTGAAGGCGGCCGGGAACACGGTGTTCGTGGTCGAGCACCACCTCGACGTCGTCCGCGGCGCCGACTGGCTGGTCGACGTGGGGCCGCGTGCGGGTGAGCACGGCGGGCAGGTGCTGCACAGCGGGCCGGTGGCCGAGCTGGCGGCGGTCGCGGAGTCGGCGACGGCGCGCTTCCTCTTCGACGACTCCCCCGCCGCCGTACGCCAAGTGCGCGCACCGCACGGCCAGGTGAAGGTCGGCCCGGTCACCCGGCACAACCTGCGCGGGGTGACCGCCGAGTTCCCGCTCGGGGTGTTCACGGCCGTCACCGGCGTCTCGGGTTCGGGCAAGTCCACGCTCATCGGCGAGATCACCGAGGACCTCGCGGGAGTGGGCCGCCTGGTCTCGGTCGACCAGAAGCCGATCGGCCGCACCCCGCGCTCCAATCTCGCCACCTACACCGGGCTCTTCGACGTCGTGCGCAAGGTGTTCGCGGCCACCGACGAGGCGCGGGCCCGTGGTTTCGGCGTCGGGCGCTTCTCCTTCAACGTCGTGGGCGGGCGCTGCGAGACCTGTCAGGGCGAGGGGTTCGTCAGCGTCGAGCTGCTGTTCCTGCCGAGCACGTACGCGCCGTGCCCGGACTGCGGTGGGGCGCGCTACAACCCCGAGACGCTCCAAGTGGCCTACCGGGGACGGAACATCGCGCAGGTGCTGGACCTCACGGTCGAGTCGGCCGCGGACTTCTTCGCGGACACGCCGGCCGTCGCCCGCAGCCTCGGCACCCTGCTCGACGTCGGTCTCGGCTACCTGCGGCTCGGGCAGCCCGCCACCGAGCTGTCCGGCGGTGAGGCCCAGCGCATCAAGCTGGCGAGCGAGCTCCAGCGCGGCCGTCGCGGCCACACCCTCTACCTCCTCGACGAGCCGACGACCGGGCTCCACCCGGCCGACGTCGAGGTGCTCATGCGCCAGTTGCACGGGCTGGTCGACGCCGGGCACACCGTCGTCGTGGTCGAGCACGACATGTCCGTCGTGGCGGGCGCGGACTGGGTGATCGATCTGGGGCCGGGCGGCGGTGACGCGGGCGGACGGATCGTGGCGGCGGGTCCGCCCGCCCGGGTGGCGCGGGCGAGAGGCAGCGCAACGGCGCCGTATCTCGCCCGGGTCATGCCGTAAGGGCCTCGCGCGCCGGGACCGGCGGCGGCTGTTCGGTGCCGGCGACGGGCGCCGTGCGGACAGCACCGGGCACCGGGAAGGGCACGGTGCGCCGCGGGCCGGGGACCTGGACCTGCCGCGCCCCGCCAAGCGCGGACGCTTCGGCCGCCCGGGCCAGGGAACGGCGGTCGGGTCGGCTGCCCGGCGCCATCGGCTCCCGTACCTCCGCCTCGGCGACCAGCTCACGTGCCCGCACCACCCGCCACACCGAGGTGAGCAGCGAGTCCTCGCCGACGAAGGCGGCCGCCGTGCCGGGCGCGCCCTGGGCCGTCCGGTAGTGCAGGCGGACCGGCTGGACGGGGACGCCCGCGTCGAGGGCTGCCTGGAAGGCGGCCCGGCGGAAGTGGCCCTGGGCGCGGCCGCACCAGGTGCTGCCCTCGGGGAAGACGGCGACCGCCTCGCCGGCCCGCAGCGCCTCGGCGATCCTGGCCACCGTCTCGGGCAGTGCGCGGATACGGTCGCGGTCGATGAACAGGGCGCCGCTTCGGGCGGTCAGCCATCCCGCCACCGGCCACTGCCGGATCTCCGACTTGGCGAGCATCCGGGCCGGGCGCACGGCGGCGAGCAGCGGGATGTCCAGCCAGGAGACGTGGTTGGCGACGAGCAGCAGCCCGCCGTCGGGCGCGGCGCCGCCGTTGATGCGGACCCGGACTCCGGCGGCCCGGGCGACCCAGCCGCACCAGCGCCGGATCAGTGCCGCGGGTATCCGCGCGCTCAGCGGACTTGCCAGGCAGCCGACGACCAGCAGGAACAGGACCGCCGTGAGGTGCAGAACGGCCAGCGGTACGGCCCTGGCGGGCCCCGTCGCGTCCACGCACGCCTGCGGGGTGCAGGGCGCGTGGGGTCGCCAGAGGTTCGCCGCCTCGACGGGGTGGGCCCGCCCGGCCGGTGAGCCGGTCGTCCCGGCCTCGGGGGCGGTCGCCGTGGGGACCCGCACGGCACCGAGGGAGTGGGTGCTCATGGCCGCCACGTCCGTCACGCCGGGACGAGGGAGAGGAAGTGCCGCAGATAGCGCGGGTTGACCCGGCGCATCGACAGCAGCACGTACATGTCGGCCACGCCGAACTCCGGGTCGTGCGCGGGCTCACCGCAGACCCAGGCGCCGAGGCGGAGGTAGCCGCGCAGGAGGGCGGGGAGTTCGGTGCGGGTGGCCGGTGCGGGGGCGGTCGGCTGCCAGGGGCGCAGCGGTCGTACGCGGTACTCCTCCGGGGCCAGGTGCTTGGCCTGTACGCGGTCCCAGGTCGCGGCGGCGAGCGTGCCGCCGTCGGCCAGCGGGATCGAGCAGCAGCCGGCCAGCCACTCATGGCCGCGGTCGACCATGTAGCGGGCGATGCCGGCCCAGATGAGGCTGATGACGGCGCCGTCGCGGTGGTCGGGGTGGACGCAGGAGCGGCCGACCTCGACCAGGTTCGGGCGCAGTGAGTCGATGCGGGTGAGGTCGAACTCGCCCTCGGAGTACTGCCGGCCCGCGACCGCGGCCCGCTCCGGCGGCAGCAGCCGGTAGGTGCCGACGACCTGCCCGGACACCTCCTCGCGGACCAGCAGGTGGTCGCAGTACGCGTCGAAGGCGTCGATGTCGAGGCCCGGCTGCGGGGTGGACAGCAGGGCCCCCATCTCACCGGCGAAGACATCGTGCCGCAACCGCTGGGCGGCGCGCACGTCCTCCTCGTGGCGAGCGAGGCCGACGGTGTAGCGGGTGGGTGCCGTGGGCTGCGGGGGGCGTTCGACGGTCAGTGCGCCGGTCATGGCTTACTCCTGGTCACGGGCCGGGGACGGCGAGCGGAGAGCGGTGGGAGCGATGCGATGTGCCGCCCCTGTTCTTCCGATGCCGGTTGGCGTATGCGTGACCGGTGCCAGGAGAGTGGATGTGCGAATGTTGAACGGCACGGGCCGGTACCGGCCGTCCATGTTCCGGTGCCCGTACGGTCAGCCGGCCGATCCGGTGCCGTTCACTTGGCGGGCGCAAAAACGCGAGACGGGGCCGGGGAGCACCACTCCCGGCCCCGCCCGTCCGCACCTGTCGGCGAACGTCTGCTGTGCGGCCCGGCTTACCGCTTCACCTTCCGGGTGGCCCGCAGCCACTCCTTGTTCATGCTCGTGATGGACATCAGAGGGATGCCCTTGGGGCAGGCGGTGGCGCACTCACCGGTGAGCGTGCATCCTCCGAAGCCCTCGTCGTCCATCTGCGCCACCATGTCGAGCACCCGCGTCTCCCGCTCAGGCGCCCCCTGCGGCAGCACATTCAGGTGATTGATCTTGGCGGAAGTGAACAGCATCGCCGCCCCGTTCGGACAGGCGGCGACACACGCCCCGCACCCGATGCACTCGGCGTGCTCGAACGCGAAGTCGGCATCCGGCTTCGGCACCGGCGTGGCATGCGCTTCGGGAGCCGCCCCCGTCGGCGCGGTGATGTAACCACCGGCCTGGATGATCCGGTCGAACGCGGACCGGTCCACGACCAGGTCCTTGATCACCGGGAACGCGGACGCCCGCCACGGCTCGATATCGATCGTGTCGCCGTCCTTGAACGACCGCATGTGCAACTGACAGGTGGTCGTCCGCTCGGGCCCGTGCGCATCGCCGTTGATCACGAGCGAGCACGCGCCGCAGATGCCCTCACGGCAGTCGTGGTCGAAGGCGACCGGGTCCTCACCGCGCAGGATGAGCTCCTCGTTGAGGGTGTCGAGCATCTCCAGGAAGGACATGTCGGAGGAGATCCCGTCCACCTCGTACGTGGACATGGCGCCTTCGGCGTCGGCGTTCTTCTGCCGCCAGACGCGCAGGGTGAGCTTCATGCGTAGCTCCGCTGGGTGGGGTGGACGTACTCGAAGACCAGGTCTTCCTTGTGCAGGGTCGGCGCCTCGCCGGTGCCCGTGAACTCCCAGGCGGCCGCGTAGGCGAACTCCTCGTCCCTGCGGGCCGCTTCGCCGTCCGGCGTCTGCGACTCCTCGCGGAAGTGGCCGCCGCAGGACTCGCTGCGGTGCAGGGCGTCGAGGCACATGAGCTCGGCGAGCTCCAGGTAGTCGACGACGCGGTTGGCCTTCTCCAGCGACTGGTTGAACTCCTCGCCGGTGCCCGGCACCTTGATGCGCCGCCAGAACTCCTCGCGGATCTGCGGGATGCGTTCCAGGGCCTTGCGCAGACCGCTGTCGGTGCGGGCCATGCCGCAGAACTCCCACATCAGCTCGCCCACCTCACGGTGGAAGGAGTCGGGGGTGCGGTCGCCGTCGACGGACAGGAGAAGATTGAGCCGGTCCTCGGTCTCCGCCAACACCTCCTGTACGGCGGGGTGTTCGGCGGTGACGGACTCGTGGTGCGGGTTGCGGGCGAGGTAGTCGTTGATGGTCGCCGGCAGCACGAAGTAGCCGTCGGCCAGTCCCTGCATCAGCGCGGAGGCGCCGAGGCGGTTGGCGCCGTGGTCGGAGAAGTTGGCCTCGCCGATCGCGAAGAGACCCGGGATGGTGGTCTGGAGGTCGTAGTCCACCCACAGGCCGCCCATCGTGTAGTGCACGGCCGGGTAGATCCGCATCGGCACCTCGTACGGATCCTCGTCGGTGATCCGCTGGTACATGTCGAAGAGGTTGCCGTACTTGGCCTCGACGGCCTTGCGCCCCATCCGCTTGATGGCGTCGGCGAAGTCGAGGTAGACGCCCTGGCCGCCGGGCCCGACGCCCCGCCCCTCGTCGCAGACGTTCTTCGCGGCGCGGGAGGCGATGTCGCGCGGGACCAGGTTGCCGAAGGAGGGGTAGATGCGCTCCAGGTAGTAGTCGCGCTCGTCCTCGGGGATCTTGTTCGCCGGACGGTCGTCGCCCTTGGCCTTCGGCACCCAGATCCGGCCGTCGTTGCGCAGCGACTCGCTCATCAGCGTCAGCTTGGACTGGTGGTCGCCGGTGCGCGGGATGCAGGTGGGGTGGATCTGGGTGAAGCAGGGGTTGGCGAAGTAGGCGCCGCGCCGGTGGGCCCGCCAGATGGCGGTGGCGTTGGAGTTCATGGCGTTCGTCGACAGGTAGAAGACGTTGCCGTAGCCGCCGCTGGCGAGTACGACCGCGTCCGCGAAGTACGTGTCGATCCTGCCGGTGATGAGATCCCGGGCCACGATCCCGCGCGCCCGCCCGTCGACGACGATCAGGTCGAGCATTTCCGTACGGGGGTGCATCTCGATGTTCCCCGCGACGATCTGCCTGCTCAGGGCCTGATAGGCGCCGAGCAGCAGCTGCTGTCCCGTCTGGCCGCGGGCGTAGAAGGTCCGGGACACCTGGACGCCACCGAAGGAGCGCGTGTCGAGCAGACCGCCGTACTCCCGGGCGAACGGCACGCCCTGCGCCACGCACTGGTCGATGATCTCCACCGATATCTGCGCGAGCCGGTGCACGTTCGACTCCCGCGCCCGGAAGTCGCCGCCCTTGACGGTGTCGTAGAAGAGCCGGTGGATGGAGTCGCCGTCGTTGCGGTAGTTCTTGGCCGCGTTGATACCGCCCTGCGCGGCGATCGAGTGGGCGCGGCGCGGGGAGTCCTGGTAGCAGAACTGGACGACGTGGTAGCCCTGTTCGGCGAGCGTGGCGCCCGCGGAGCCGCCGGCCAGCCCCGTCCCCACCACGATCACCGTGTGCTTGCGGCGGTTGGCCGGGTTGACCAGCTTGGCCTCGAAACGGCGCTTGTCCCAGCGCTCGTCGACCGGGCCCGACGGTGCCTTGCCGTCGACGACCGGCTCGCCGGTCCTGTAGTCCACATAGGAAGTCATGTCAGCTCACCACTCCGGTCATGACGCCCACGGGTACGGCGATGAAGCCGGCCGTGAGCAGCAGCGCGAGGACGTTCGCGACGGTCTTCAGGGCGCGGTCGCGGGTGCGGCTGCCGGCGCCGAGGGTCTGGGCGGCGCTCCAGAAGCCGTGCCGGATGTGCAGGCCGAGGGCGAGCATCGCGACGATGTAGATGACGTTGCCGTACCAGGTGGAGAAGGTGTCCACGACGTTCTGGTATGCGTGGCCCTCCTGGAAGCCGCCGGAGTGCACGGTGCCGGTCGTCAGGTCGAGGATGTGCCAGACGATGAACAGGCCGAGGATGATGCCGCCCCAGCGCATGGTGCGGGTGGCGTAGGAGGCCCGCGGCTTCTTGTGCACGTACTTGCTCGGGCGCGCCTTGATGTCGCGGCGGCTGAGCTGGTACGCCGAGGTGGCGTGGGCGACCACGGCGGCGACCAGCACGACCCGGACGAGCCAGAGCGTCCATTCGTAGTGCATGAAGGGCTCGCCGACGGTGCGCAGCCAGTGCGCGTAGTGGTTGAACTCGCCCGCCCCGAAGAAGATCTTCAGGTTTCCGATCATGTGGACGACCAGGTACAGCAGCATGATCAGCCCGCTGACCGCCATCACGGTCTTCTTGCCGACGGTGGAGTTCCACACCGTGCGTGCCATGGACGGCCGTCGATCCGTCCGCGTTGCCAGAGCCATGGACAGGACGCTAGGGCCGAACCTCCCTATCGGTCCAAGACATGGTCCGGCTCGTTTCGATAGGCACTGGCTATGCTGGCTGGATGCAGTTCCAGCAGCTCCAGTACTTCGTGGCGGTCGCCGAGACCCGGCACTTCACCCGGGCCGCCGACCTGGTGCATGTCGCCCAGCCCTCGCTGTCGCAGCAGATCAAGGCTCTGGAACGGGAGTTGGGCGCGGACCTGTTCCTGCGGGCGCGCGGCAACATCACGCTGACGGACGCCGGAGAGGCCCTGCTGCCGCTGGCCCGGCGCATCCTGGCCGACGCGGACACCGCACGGCACGAGGTGCAGGAACTGGTGCAGCTGCGTCAGGGCCGGGTCCGGCTCGGCGCGACCCCGAGCCTGTGCACGGGCCTGCTCCCGGACGTGCTGCGCGCCTTCCACGACCGCTATCCCGGCATCCAGCTGCTGATCGAGGAGAGCGGCTCGCACGACCTGGTACGGGAGCTGGCGCGCGGCGCCCTCGACCTCGCGCTGGTCGTCCTGCCCCTGCCGACCCCGTCCCCCGCGCTCACCACGGTCGAGCTGTTGCGCGAGGACCTGGTGGTCGTCTCCTCACCCGAGGCGCCCCGGCCGGGCGACGGCCGGCGCACCGTGCGCATCGCCGACCTGGAGGGCGAACGCCTGGTGATGTTCCGGCACGGCTACGACCTGCGGGAGCTGACCGTGGCCGCGTGTCGCTCCGCTGGGTTCGAGCCGGATTTCGCGGTGGAGGGTGGGGAGATGGACGCGGTATTGGGGTTTGTGCGGGCAGGGCTGGGGGTTGCGGTCGTGCCGCGGATGGTGGCCGCGCGGTCCGGGCGCGGGCTACGGGTCACCCCGTTGGCCCGGCCCGGGCTGCACCGGACGATCGCGCTGGCCCACCGCAGTGATGTGGCTCCGCCCCGGGCCGCGCGGGAGTTGCAGCGGATGTTGCTCGAGCGGTGACCGTCCGCTCGGGCGCCGTCCCCCGGAAGCGCCGTTGTGTGTCAGCGCCGTGAGGGGCTGCGGGTCTTCGGTGGTCGCGCGCGCAGTTCCCCGCGCCCCTCAGCCCGTTGCATCCACCAGCGCCAGTTCGTGCAGCCTCTCCGGTGGGCCCGGCCTCGCGTAGTACCAGCCCTGGGCCGTGTCGCAGCCGAGGATGCGCAGTTGTTCGGCCTGGGCGCCCGTTTCCACGCCCTCCACCGTTACCGCCAGGTCCAAACTGTGGGCGAGGGACACAATGCCTTGGACGATCTTCAGGTCGACGGGGTCGGCCGGGAACTGCTGCATGCTCTGGGTGAAGGAGCGGTCCAGCTTGAGCACGCTCACCGGCAGCCGGCGCAGGTTGGCGAGGTTGGAGTAGCCGGTGCCGAAGTCGTCGAGGGCGATGTCGACGCCCATCTCGGCCAGCCGGCGCAGGGGCTTGAGCAGGTCGTCGTCGGCGCCGATGAGGGCGGACTCGGTGACTTCCAGGCAGAGGGCGTCCGGCGCCACGCCCGCGCGCTCCAGGATGTCCACCGTGTCCTGGACCAGTCCGGGGTGGGTGAGCTGGCACGGCGAGAGGTTGACGTTGATGCGGAGGGGGCCCGCGTCGTCGTGGCGTTCTCGCCACTCGCGCGCCTGACGCACCGACTGCTCCAGGACCCAGCGGCCGAGCGGAACGATCAGTCCCGTGTGCTCGGCGAGCGGGATGAACCGGTCCGGGCCGAGGATGCCGTGCTGCGGGTGCAGCCAGCGCACCAGGGCCTCGGCGCCGCGCACGCTGCCGTCGCCGAGATGGACCAGCGGCTGGTACTCGATGAAGAACTCGCCCCGGTCCAGGGCCGTCGGCAGCGCCGTGGTCAGCCCGTGCCGGGTGATGGCGCGGGCGTCGGCCTCCTCGTCGGCGAGCTCGAAGCGGTTGCCGCCCGCCGACTTGGCCCGGTACATGGTGATGTCCGCGCTGCGCAGCACCTCCGCCGGGCTGCGCTCCCCGGCCGGTCCCTCGACGATGCCGATGCTGCCGCGCACGGTCAGCTCCCGGCCGTCGACGCTGATCGGGGCGATGAGCGCGTTCATGATGCGGGCGGCGAGCTCGTCGACCTCGTGCTCGGTGTCGGGGCCGGTGGTCAGCGCCACGAACTCGTCGCCGCCGAGCCGCGCGACCATCTCGCCGGGCGCCGTTGCGCAGGACTGCAGCCGGTCGGCGACCTCGACGAGCAGCCGGTCGCCGGCCGCGTGGCCGAGGCTGTCGTTGACGGTCTTGAAGCCGTCCAGGTCGAGGTAGCACAGGCCGAACCGCTGGCCTTCCCCGGCGCCCAGTGCCTTCTCCAGGCGCTCGAAGAAGAAGGTGCGGTTGGGCAGGCCGGTCAGCGCGTCGTGCGTGGCCTCGTAGCGCAGCCGCAGGTTGAGCAGGCGCCGTTCGGTGGTGTCCTCCATCAGGGCCAGCTGGTACTGCGGGTTGCCGTCGGGGTCGCGCAGCAGGGAGACCGTGAGGTTGGTCCACAGGACCGTTCCGTCAGGCCGGTAGAAGGCCTTTTCGACGTGGTAGTGCTCGCGCTCGCCGCGGACGAGTTCGTCGTAGAGCTTCCAGGTCTGCGGCGCGTCCTCGGGGTGGGTCCACTCCATGACGTTGCGGCTGCGCAGTGCCTGTTCGGAGACGCCGAACATGCGCAGCAGGGCGCCGTTGACCTGGAGGATGTTGCCCTCCAGGTCGGCGATGCCGATTCCTATGGCCGCGCCCTCGAAGACCGCGCGGAAGCGGGCCTCGGTGGCGTGCAGCGCCTGCGCGACCACGCCCTGCGCCTTGAGGGCGGCCGCGGAGATCGCCTCCTGCTCGGCCAGTGTCCGCTCGCGCAGCGCCTGCGCGAACCCGGCGGCCATGGCGTGCTGCAGCCGCGCCGAGCGGGCCCGCTGGTCCTCCTGGTCGCCCTCGGTGCCGCAGTAGAGCACCAGGTAGGCGTCCACACAGTCCAGTGAGCGGCTGAGCGCCTCGGGATCGGTGCAGTGCGCGGTGACCAGCGCGGCACCGACCGCCTTGCCCGCGTTCGCGTCGAAGGTCCTGGCCCTGAGTGCCTCGCTCAACCGCCGGGCCAGCGGCAGCAGTTGCTCCTCGAACTCCGGCCGGGTCGACGACGTCGAGGTCACCGGGAAGACGGCCCGGCTCCAGATCGTCGCGAACCGGCGCAGTCTGTCCTCCGGCCCGTCCGGCCCCGCGCTCACGCCGTACGCCCCACGCCGGCGAACCCGGAGAAGGCGAACGGATCCTCGTCCTCCGGTGCTGTGTCCGGCCGCCAGAGCGGCATCGGCACCAGTCCCGGTTCCACCATGTCGTACCCCTCGAAGAACCGCGCGATTCCGTCGCGCGAGCGCATGATCAGCGGGTTGCGAATGTCCTTGTATACGTCGACCGTGCCCTTGGCCCGCTCCTCGGGCAGCGGGATTCCCTCGTACGAGGCATGCGTGAGCACCAGCAGGCTGCCGGGCGCGAGCGCGTCGCGCAGCTGGGCCACCGCCTCGTACGGGTCGTCCTCGTCCTCCACGAAGTGCAGTATGGCAACGAGCAGCAGTGCCACTGGCCGGTTCAGGTCGATGAGGCTCTCGACCACGGAACTGCCCAGGATGTCCCGGGGCTTGCGCAGGTCCGCGGCGACGACGTCCGCGCCGTCCACGCCCTCCAGGACGGCCTGGCTGTGTGCCACGGCGACCGGGTCGTGGTCGACGTACACCACGCGAGCGGCGGGGTCGGCCGCCTGGGCCACCTCGTGGACGTTGCCGAACGTCGGGATGCCGGAGCCTATGTCCAGGAACTGGGTGATGCCCTCGTCGACCGCGAAGCGCACCGCGCGGCGCATGAACGCCCGGTTGGCCTGCATGATCTTGGGGAGCCCCGGCATGAACTCCATGGCCTTGCGGGCCGCTTCCCGGTCGACCTCGAAGTTGTGCGAACCGCCCAGGTAGTAGTCGTAGATTCGCGAGACACTGGGCACCGAGATATCGATGCTCCGTGGGGCCCAGGCGGGACGCTCCATCTATCTCTCCAGGCGTAGGCGATCCGGTGTTCGAGCTGAGGCTACTGATCGCCCGCCAAAGGAGCGAGCGGAAACGGAAATTGACCATCCGTTCCCGGTCACTGCCAGCGGCACGTGCCGAATTGATGCCCCCGTGTGCCCTCCGTCAAAAGCATCCGAAGCATTCCACAGAGCCGCGAACGATGGCGAAAGAGGGCGAAGAATCACGGTGAAGGACGGTGAATGACGACAAACCGGTCCGCCCCCTGCGCGTGAGGCTTCAGGGGGCGGACCGGTGAGCGGGGCGTGCCGGGGATCAACCTTGGCGAGGTGTGATCTTCTACTGCTCCGGCGCGCCGACCGGCTGGCCGTCGGGGCGGATGGCGAACCAAGTGCCGCCGACGCCCTGGCCGTTGGTGTCGCCGGGCTTCTTGTCGTTCACGAACGTGTAGATCGGGACGCAGTCGATGGTCTGCTGCTTCAGCCCGTCGGGCCGGTCGAAGACCACGTAACCCTGACCCCTGGGACCGGACCCCTTCAGATCGATGCCCTCGGTGTCCTCGGCGTCGACCGGCTCGATGACCGGCCACTTCTCCAGGCACTCGCCGGTGCACGCCGTCTTCATCGGCCAGGGCGAGTCCTTCATGAAGCGGTAGACCGTGTGACCGTTCTTGTCGATCACGATCTCGCCGAGCTTGGGGTCCTTGCGGGTGGACAGACCGGGCAGGCCGGCCGCCTCGGCACCGCCCTCCCCCTGCGCCTTCTTGCCGTCGGGGGACAGCGCGTACCAAGTGCCGCCCACACCCTGGCCGTTGACGTCGCCCGCGTTGGTGTCCTTCGCAAAGCGGTACGCCGGCCAGCCGTCGACCGTCAGCTGCTTGGTGCCGTCGGAGCGGGTGACCGAGCCCAGCAGCGCCTTGTCGATACCGGCGCCGGCCGTGGCGTCGTCCGCGGGGACCGGCGGCCACTTCTTCGCGCAGTCGCCGTCGCAGTTGGACTTGGCCGGGTCCGCGGTGTCCTTGTCGAAGCGGTAGAGGGTCAGACCGGCACTGTCGGTCAGTACCTCGCCGAGTTCCTGGTTGGTGGAAACGGACAGCTCACCGGCGGTGGCGGCCTGTGTGGCGGCGCTCTCCTGACCCGCCGCACCGGGGTCGTATCCGGATCCGTTCCCAAGGCCGGTACCGGCACTTCCGTAATCACCGGCCGCGGCCGTGGCACCCACGTTCTGGCTGCTCGCCGGCGGCGCGGTCTCCGAGCCGCATGCCGTCGTCAGCGCCGCCACCGCCACGGCGCTCACCACGAGCGAGGCGCTCCGCCACGAGGTCTTCATCTTCAACTCCCCATAATCACAAGGGTGTTGCAGCGCCCTGCTGCGCCGCCGCACGACAAGGGGTACGCACGAAAGCCATGGTCGTGTTCAACCGACGCACGAATTTCTTTCGGATTGCTGTGACAACACCCGCGTCCGCCCTGTGAACGCAGGCCCCTCTCCCCCCCTGACACCCCCGTCTCGCGTCGCACGCGCGTGCGTGCGTGCGTCTCGGCGGTCACATCCGCGCCTGCCGTTCAAACGTTTCAGGGGCCTCGGGTCGCTCGTTCGGGGCAATCCGCCCTTACTCGGGCCCGTGGAAGCGCGGTATGGCCTCAAGATCTTGGTCGTGTATGGACTCGAACCGACCCAATCCACCCTGACGACAAGGGTGTTGACGGTGGTGACGCTGACCTGGCTCCTGGTGGCGGCACCGGCCGGTGTGGCGGTGGCCGACGTCTGCGCGTACGCCGACACCGGCCCGGACGGCGCCAAGGCGGTGGCGGTCGTCGGAACCCTCACCTGGCCGACGCCCCCGCAGTGCCCGGCGCCGACCCCTACGCCGACCCCCACACCGACACCCACACCCACTCCGACGCCGGACCCCACGCCCACGCCACCCCCGAAGACCACGCCCACCCCGAAACCCGAGCCTCCACCGCCGCCTCCCCCGACCCCGCCCCCGCCCCCGCCTCCGGCGGCTCCGCCTCCCCCGCCCGCTCCACCTCGCGCGCGCCCGACCCTCGCGCCGACACCCACACCCACCCCGACCCCCACGCCGAAGCCGTCGGCCAAGCCCGCCCCGAGTCCGTCCATGGCCCCGGTGCACTACCCGCCCTACCGCGCCATGCCGCACCGGCGGCCGGCGCACGACGCCCCGTCACCCCTCACCTTCGTCCTGCTCATCGCGGCGCCCGCGATCGTCGCCGTCGCCGCACTGCGACCGCGCTGACCCTGGAGGCTTCTGTTGCCGGAATGGCTTGTTCTCACCCTCGCGATGCTGGCCGCCTGCGCCGTGGTGGTCATCATCACCCTCCTACGGCACCGCACGGCCCCCGAGGACGAGGATCCCTCCGAGACCCCGGACGTCATCGAGTACATGACGATGTGGATTGGTGTGGTGTACGCCATCGTCCTGGGTCTGGCCATCGCCGGCGTGTGGGAGGGCCGCAGCGCCGCCGAGGACCATGTACAGGCGGAGGCCGTGGCCCTGCACGAGATCTCGGAACGCGTCCGGGTCTATCCGGCCGACATCCGTGACCGTATTCGCGACGATGTCAACGTCTATGTCGGACACGTCGTCACCACCGAATGGAAGACGATGAGTGAGGACGGCCGGGTCACCGAACGCGGCACCGAGCTCCTGCAGCGCCTCCGTGAGGACATCACCGACTACGAGCCGAGGTCGGACTTCGAGGCGCAGGCCTACCAGCCGCTCGTCGATCAGGTGACCGCCGCCGACCAGGCGCGCAACGCCCGCGCGAGCTCGACCGGGGAGACCATGCCGGGCGTGGTGTGGTTCGGGCTGATCGCCGGGGGCGTCGTCACCATCGGGATGATCTTCGCCCTGCAGATCCGGCGCACGGCCCGCGAGCTGATCCTGGCCGGGCTGTTCTCCGCGCTGATCGCCTTCCTGCTCTTCCTCATCTGGGACTTCGACGCCCCCTACAGCCGTGGCGTCACGGCGTCGGCGGAACCGTTCCTCGACCTCTTCCCGCACATCAAGGGCTGACCGGCCCGCACCTGACTGACCGACGGGGGACGCGGCGAGAGGCGGCGTCGGCACTCGGCGAGCATCAGCCATGTCGCTCGCGTCCCCCGGTCGCGGGAACGGCGTCCCCTGAGCGGCCCACACTCTTGCCCCATTCGCACGACAGCGATCGCGCAGGTGTGTGCGCCTTTCTAGCGTTCCGGTCATCGAGGTGCATTTCCGGCGCAAGCGGAACAAGTCCGCGGCTGCTCCTCGGGGACCCGGGAGGAAACACCATGCACGCGATACGCATCGCTTCGGCCGCGCTGCTGGCCGTCAGCGCCCTTGCCATGGCCGCCCCCGCCGCCCAGGCGCGCGGCGACGCCTCGGGTTTCTGGGTCAACGTACTGCCCACCACGGTCGCGCCCGGCGGCCAGGTCAAGCTGCGCGCGACCGGCTGCGACCAGAGCGTGGCCGTCTCGTCGGGGGTGTTCGACACGGTCACCATCCCCAGGGGGCGGACGACGACGAGGGTCACGGTCGACCGGGACGCCAGACCGGGGGCCGTGTACGAGGTGTCGTTCTACTGCGGCACCTTCTGGCAGAGCGTCGACCTCACCATCGCCGGCGGGCGGCCCGGGCCGATGCGTCCTCACCCGCAGCATGGCGTGCACGCCGGGGAGGGTGGCAGTCTGGCCGGGCTGGACCTGAAGGAGATCGGCCTGGGCGGAGCGCTCATCGCGGCCTCGCTCGGGACGGCGTACCACCTGTCCCGGCGCCCCACCGGCGAGGACGACACCTGACGTCAGGCCCCACCCGCACAGGCCTTCGCCCCGGATCCCCTCGACGGGGGCCGGGGCGAAGGCCTGGGAACCTGCGACATGTCGGCGACGGGCAACAGCTCAGATCCGCTTCTCCGCCCGGCGGCGCATCCAGAACACCCCGCCACCGATGACGGCCGCGGCAATGAGCCCACCTCCGATGGCCATGTCGGTCGGTGTCGCACCGGTGGAGCTGCTGCCGCCGAGACCGCCACGCACGCCGCCGATGACGGTGAAGGCGTTCGGGTGGGTCAGCGGCCTGCCGGCGCCGGTGCAGGTGACCGTGATGCTGTGCGCACCCGGCTTCGCGTGTCTGTCGATGATCGCGGTGCCCTTGGCCGTGCTGCCGCCGACCGGGGTCAACCGCGTGGGCCGGAACGCGTCCGAGGTCGCCGTGCCGCCGTGCGGGCAGCCGTCGACGGTGATGGTCAGCGGTGCCCCGCGGGCGATGACACTGGGCAGGGCGACGATATTGCTCGGGCCGATCATGCCGTCCCGAGCGGTGGCCGCCGGGGCGGCGAGTCCGAGGGCTGCGACCGCGGTGGCAGCGGCCGCCAGGGCACGAGTAGTTCGCATGTGATCCTCCGCGGAAGGCGCCCCGGGAACCGTCCCCGGTCGATCGGCGAGAAAGCACCTCCCAGAAAGACCCTCAGATGCCGTGCCCGGGGCCGCATTTCGGCGATGGTCCGTCCTGGTGAGAGGACACGCCGCCGCATAAGCCCACAATCGGATATTGCCGCAGGTCACGGACCGTCAGAATTTTCCTGTCAGCGGCAACTCGGATGGCGCACCGAAGGGCGTCGGACCACCCGTTCGTATCCGCCCCGTCGCCGGTTGCGCGCCCGGGACTTAGCGTTCTGGTATGCGCGAATGACGTGGCGACGGCCGCGTCGAGAGGGGAAGTCGAATGTCTGCGTCCGAACTGGCCGAACTGGCCGAAGAGGAGGAACGCCGGAAGAAGCGTGCTCCTTGGGGCGTGATAGCGCTGGTTCTGCTCACCGGCCTCGCACTCATTCGCAATGGTTCGGGGGAGTTCGACGTGGGGCCGCCGCAGCCCGCGACGGCGGCCGCGGCGGACGGCGGCCGGGTGTCCGGCAGCATCTTCGCCGGTGCCGTGCAGCCGCTGCCGTACGCCCTGCCGGACCGGGTCAGGATCCCCGGGATCCAGGTCGACGCACCGGTGATCCCGGTCGGTCTGGACGTGGACGGCTGGGTCGGCGCGCCGCCGCCGGAGGACCCGAACCTGGCGGGTTGGTTCACCGGCTCCGTCTCCCCCGGCGAGAAGGGCACCGCGGTGGTCGTCGGCCATGTCGACAACGCTCAGGGCCCCGCCGTCTTCTACGGTCTCGGGGGCCTGCAGAAAGGGAATCGCGTCGAGATCGTCCGACAGGACGGAAAGACGGCCGTTTTCGAGGTCTACGGCATCGAGGTGTTCCAGAAGAACGATTTCCCCGGCGACCGGGTCTACGGTTCCAAGGGGACCCCCGAATTGCGGGTCATCACCTGCGGCGGCGGTTTCTCCAAGCAGAACGGATATGACGGGAACGTCGTCGCTTTCGCCAGCCTGGTCGAGGTCCGCTGAGCCTTCCCCGGCCGGGCCGGCGAGAGCCGTCAGCGGTATTTCCGTTCCGGGACGGTGACGAAATAGCCGGAGTCCAGCAGCCGCGGCAGATAGGCGCGCAGTGCGCGAACGCTCTGGGAGCGGTCGCCCCCGGCGTCGTGCGAGAGCACCACGACGCCGGGGGCGGCACCGTGCTCCACCCGGTCGACGATCGTGCGGGTTCCGGGCGTGGTCCAGTCGAGGGTGTCGACGGTCCAGGCGAGCGGTTCCATGCCCAGGTCGGCGCCGAGTTGGAAGGTGGCGCGGTTCCAGGCGCCGTAGGGCGCGCGAAACCACGCCGGGCGTTCGCCGTACGCCTCCTCGACGACATCGCAGGTGCGCTCCATCTCGGCGCGGATCCGGCCGCGGCTGAGACGGGTGAGCAGCGGGTGGGACCAGGTGTGGTTGCCGACGACGTGGCCCTCGTCGGCCATCCGCGCCACGAGCCCCTTGTGGTCGGCGACCATCTCGCCGCACACGAAGAACATCGCGCGGACGTCGTACTCGCGCAGGGTGTCCAGGATGTGCGGGGTGTAGCGGGGGTCGGGGCCGTCGTCGAAGGTCAGCACCATGGTGCGGCCCCTGCCGGACACCCGCAGGTACGGTGCCCGCCGTACGAGCGTGCGGCGGTGCGCCGCGCGGGGCGGGCCGTAACCCGTCAGGGGTTCGAGACGGTAGGCGGAGGGCTTGAGCGCGCGGTGCGCCTGCGGGCCCGCGGCCGGGGCGGCGGTCCTGACCGGCTCCTCGTCCGTGACCGTCGCGAACAGTCCGGCGGTGCCGGCGGCTCCGACCGCGGCGGCACCGGCGAACAGTGCACGGCGTCGCGTGAGCGGACGGGTGGGCGACTGATCCTTCGTCATGAGTGATCAGTCGCCCGGTGAGGGGCCGACGCACCACGGCGACACCGGTACGGCGGCAGGAAAACGCCCGACCGGCGCAGCTCCGGTTGCGTCGGCCGCGGAGCTCATGACGGCGTGTCAGCGGCGGCGCACCAGGGGGAACGGCAGGGTCTCCCGGATCGTCAGGCCGGTGAGGAACATGACCAGTCGGTCGACGCCGACGCCGAGGCCGCCGGTGGGCGGCATGGCGTACTCGAGGGCGTCGAGGAAGTCCTCGTCCAGCTCCATCGCCTCGGGGTCTCCCCCGGCGGCGAGCAGGGACTGGGCGGTGAGGCGGCGGCGCTGCTCGACGGGGTCGGTGAGTTCGGAGTAGGCGGTGCCGAGTTCGGTGCCGAAGGCGACGAGGTCCCAGCGCTCGGCGAGCCGGGGGTCGTCGCGGTGCCGACGGGTGAGCGGGGAGACGTCGGTCGGGAAGTCCTTGTAGAAGGTGGGCCGCCGGGTCTTCTCCTCGACGAGCCGCTCGTACATCTCCAGCACGATGTCGCCGTGGCCGTCGTCGGCCGTGTACGGCACGCCCGCGCGGTCGCAGTACCTGTGCAGCCTGAGCAGCTCCGTGCCGGGGTCGATCTCCTCCCCGAGCGCCTCGGAGATCGCGCCGTACACCGTCCTGACCGGCCACTGCCCGGAGATGTCGTACTCCTCGCCGTCCTTGCGGGCGACAGGTGAGCCGAAGGCGGCGGTCGCGGCGCCCTGGATCAGCTCGCGGACGAGGTCGAGCATCACGTCGTAGTCGGCGTACGCCTGGTAGGCCTCCAGGATCGTGAACTCGGGGTTGTGCTTGTGGTCGACGCCCTCGTTGCGGAAGGTGCGGCCCATCTCGAAGACCTTCTCCAGGCCGCCCACGCACAGCCGTTTCAGGTACAGCTCGGGTGCGATGCGCAGATGGAGGTCGAGGTCGTAGGCGTTGATGTGGGTGGTGAAGGGGCGGGCGCTGGCGCCGCCGTGGATCTGCTGGAGCACCGGTGTCTCGACCTCCAGGTAGCCGCGCTCCAGCAGGCCCTGGCGCAGGGCCTGGACGGCGGTGGAGCGGGTGCGGACCACGTCGCGGGCGGAGGGGCTGGAGACCAGGTCGAGGTAGCGCATGCGGACCTTGGCCTCGGGGTCGGCGAGGCCGCGGCGTTTGTCGGGCAGGGGGCGCAGGCACTTGCCGACGAGCTGCCAGGAGGTGACGAAGACGGTGGGTTCGCCCTTGTCGCTGACGCCGGCCAGGCCGGTGGCGGTGACGAGGTCGCCGATGTCGGTGTCGGCGGTGAAGCGGTCGAGGGCGGCGCCGGTGTCCCTCCGGGTGAGGGCGAGTTGGTGGTCGCCGGACCAGTCGCGCAGTACGGCGAAGACGAGGCCGCCGAAGTCGCGCTCGAGCATGATCCGGCCGGCGACGGTGACCTGCTCGCCCGCTCGGACGTCGGCGAGGGCGTGGGTGCGGGCCGGGATGCCCACCGGGTAGGGGTCGATGCCGTCGGCGCGCAGCCGGTCGAGGGTGTGGTGCCGGATGCGGACCTGCT
Source organism: Streptomyces sp. SD31 (assembly GCF_052068475.1). Taxonomy (NCBI): domain Bacteria; kingdom Bacillati; phylum Actinomycetota; class Actinomycetes; order Kitasatosporales; family Streptomycetaceae; genus Streptomyces; species Streptomyces sp. SD31. The sequence goes on from NZ_JBQHCX010000006.1 coordinate 197,143, forward strand.
CGGGCAGGCCCGCATCCGGCCGGGCCGCCCCGGCCTCGTCCCCTCCGGCGAGGCCGAGCGCCGCCAGCGAGGGCAGTCCTTCGGTGGTCGCGGGACGCGGCCCGCCTCGCGGGTGCCCGTTTCTGCGGAGTTTGTGCAGCGAGGGTACGGAGAGGAATCCCGCGGCGATGGCGGACGCGAGGCCGATGCGGGCGAGGGAGGCGGCCTCGCCGTGGCAGAGGAAGCGGGGGAACCACTGCGGCCGGTACTTGGCGTTGGAGCGGTAGAGGGCCTCCAGTTGCCACCACTGGGAGAAGAACAGCAGCAGGCGTCGCCACAGCCGCAGCACGGGTCCGGCGCCGATGCGGGCGCCCTCCTCGAAGACCGACCGGAACACGGCGAAGTTCAGGGAGATCCTGCGGATGCCCATCTTCGGGGCCACCGCGCACAGTTCGGCGACCATGAACTCCATGACGCCGTTGGGGGCGCCGCGGTCACGGCGCATCAGGTCCAGGGAGATGCCGTCCTTGCCCCAGGGCACGAAGGAGAGCAGGGCGAGCAGCTCGCCGTCCTCGCCGAGGGCCTCCACCAGGAGACAGCCGCCGTCGGCCGGGTCGCCGAGGCGGTCCAGGGCCATGGAGAAGCCGCGTTCGGTCTCGGTGTCGCGCCAGTGGTCGGCCTTGTCGATCACCTGCTCCATCTCCGTCTCGGTGAGCATGGAGTGGCGGCGGATGCGGCAGTGGGCGCCGGTGCGGCGGACCCGGTGGACGGCCTGCCGGGTCACGCGCATGTCGCGGCCGTCGAGGTCGAAGTCCGGCACGTTCAGGATCGCCTCGTCGCCGAGCTGGAGGGCGCCGAGTCCGGCGCGCGCGTATGCCCGGGCGCCGTCCTCGGAGGCGCCCATCGCGGCGGGCACCCAGGCGTGCCGGCGGGCCGCGTCCAGCCAGGCGGCGATGGCGTGCGGCCAGGCCTCCCGGTCGCCGACCGGGTCCCCGCCGGCGAGGCACACGCCGGCCTCGACGCGGTAGGTGACGGCGGCCTTGCCGCTGGGCGAGAAGATGACGGCCTTGTCGCGCCGGGTGGCGAAGTAGCCGAGGGAGTCCTGGTCGCCGTACGCCTTGAGCAGGGCGCGGATACGGGCCTCCTCGTCGTCGTGCAGGGCGGCCTCCATGCGCTGCGAGCGGAACAGCGTCGCGGCGGCGTTGAGGAGGGCGAGCGCGCCGAAGAGGCCGAGCAGGAAGGACAGGGGGCGCGGCGGCCGTCCGTCGTAGGAGGCGCCGGAGACCAGGCCGCCGCAGACCCGGTCGCCGGCCCACGCCAGCCGCTGGCCGCGCGGCAGCGTGCCGGGGAACAGCTCGACCAGCCCCCAGCCGACGAGGATCCCCATGCCGAGCCCGGCGGCCAGGACGCCGAGGGCCCGTCGTACGGCGGCATGGCGGGACGCGGCGTAGAACTCCCCCCGGGCGACGACCAGCAGGGCCAGGGCGAGGCCGCACACGACGAGGGACGGGACGGCGTCGGCGTACTCGCCGAGGGCCGTGCCGAGGAGGTCGGCCAGGACGAGCAGGCCCAGGTAGACGACGACCAGCCACCAGGCGATCTTCTTGCGGGCGGCCGTCGCGGCGGCGAGCAGGAAGAGAAAAACCGCGTAGGCGAGGTTGGCGCTGACGGGGACGATGATCTGGTCGAGGGCGGCCACGACCGGGCGGAGCGCGGTGCGCAAGGGCGGGATGAGGGCCAGCAGGACGCAGAGCAGTCCGAGGGCGCCGAAGAACGTCGCGAAACCCTCCGGCACCCTGCTCAGGAGGCCGTCGCCGGGCGACCGTATCCGGCCCGTGGTGTCCTTGTCCGGGACGGCCTCCACGGTGGCACTCATGTTCCGACTGTAGGAAGCCCTGGGCCCGTTCGCCCGTCGAGCGCCCTGCCCGGCGGCGGGACCTGCGGTCTCCGATAGCCTCCGTGCCGTGACGGAACAGCACGCGCACCGGTTCGAGCGGGGCACGGACGGGCCCAAGGTCATCGTGGTCGGGGTGGACGGCTCCGACTCCTCGCTGCGCGCGGCGGCCTACGCCGGCGGTCTCGCGCGACGGCAGCACGCGCTGCTCGCCGTCGTGTACGTGCAGCCGGTGATGACGGCAGGCGCGGCGCTCGGGGCGCCGGTCGCGGAGACGACCGACGAGATCGCCGAGGACCTGATCGCCCAGATCCGGGACGCGGCCGAGCGGCTCAAGGGGATATTCGACGTCCGCTGGGAGTTCCACACCTTCCACGGCGACCCCTACAACGGCCTGGTGAAGGCGGCCGACGACCTGAAGGCCGACGCCGTGGTGGTGGGCGCCTCGGAGCAGGCCGGGCACCGGATCGTCGGCTCCGTCGCGGTGCGGTTGGTCAAGGCGGGGCGGTGGCCGGTGACGGTGGTGCCGTAGGCCCCGCCGTACAGGGCGGGCGGGACGCCCGGCCAAGGGCTGAACCGACCGGCCTCAGAGAGCCCGTAGGAAGTCCACCAGGATCTCGTTGAAGACCTCGGGCCTCTCCAGGTTCGGGTAGTGCCCGGTGTCCTCGATCGTCACCGAGCGGCCGTTCGGCACGGTTCGGACGACCCGCTCGGCCATCTCGATGCCGTCGGCCGCGTCGAGTGCGCCGTGGACGGCGAGGACGGGTACGTCGATCTTGGGCACCCGGCTCCAGGGGGCGTCGAGGGGCACGTGCCAGTCCGTCTCGCCGGCGGTGTGTTTGGCGATCGTGTGCGTCGCCATCTCCCGCATCCTGCGCACGGCGTCGGGGGCGACCTCGTCGACGGCGCGATGTGGCCCCGAGACGTTCTTGGCGAAGGCCTCGATCCAGCCCGCGACGTCGCCCTCCCCCAGCATGCGGGCCGACTCGGCGACGCGCTCCAGCGTCCACGGATCGGAGTACTCGAACGCGCTGGTCCCGGCGCCGTTGACGACCACCGCCCGCACCAGCTCGGGGTACTCCAGCACGGTGTCGGTGACGACCGCCGACCCCATGCACACACCGACCAGGACGGCGGGTCCGGCATCGAGATGGCGCAGCAGGTCGCCGAGGTCGTCGGCCCAGCGGAACGGCTTGCTCGCGTTGGCGGAGCAGCCGTGCCCGCGTACGTCGGGCGCGATCACGCGGTAGCCGGCGGAGACCAGCGCCGGTATCTGGTCGTCGAAGACGCGGTGGTCTACGTACCCGGGGTGCACCAGGACCACGAGGTCCCCGGCACCGGTGTCGCGGTAGGCGAGGTCGCCGTCCGGGGAGGCGAAGAAACGCAGATCCGAAGCTGTCGTCGCTGTCATCATGACAACCAAGGTGTCACCTTCAGGGAAGTTTGGCAACCCAGGTGTCATGATGGTCCGGTGGACGACTCCGGCAAGCCCCTCTCCCCCGACGACCTCGGCGACCGGATCAGCGAGGTGTTCGACCTGATCGGCGCGCTCTACCGGCGCGGCCTGCGCAAGCTCGAACAGGGCGAGGAGGTCGAGGGCGTGTCCGTCGGCGTGCGCTCCGTCCTGGTCCTGCTGCACCGGTACGGGCCCATGACGGTGCCCCAGATGGGCCGGGTCATGACGCTGACCCGGCAGTTCGTACAGCGCATGGTCAACGAGGCGGCGGCCAGGGGCTGGGTCGAGGCCACCCCCAACCCCGCGCACCAGCGGTCCTCGCTGATCCGGATCACGGACGAGGGCACGGCCGTCATCACCGCGATCCTCGCCCGCGAGCACGCCCTGAACCGGCAGGTCGGCGGCGATCTGACGGAGGGCGAGCTGCGGGCTTGCGTGCGCGTGCTGAAGGAGATGCTGAAGACCTTCGACCACATGGACGCGGACTGACCGACATGGAGTGAGCGACATGGACCGACGGACGCGGCCCGACCGACGTGGACCGACCTACTCCCCCATGGTGAGCCCGTCCTTGGCCGCGCCCCGGCTCAGCACGATGTCCCGGATCCGGTCACGCACACCCCGCAGTTCGGCGCCCTGTTCGAGCGCCCGGTTGAGGTTGATCACGCGGCCGGCGTCGATGTCGAACAGTTGCGGGATGAACTCGGCCTTCGACACCTCCCAGCGGCCGCCGGGCTCGTCCGGCGCGGTGAAGGTGAAGCGGCCGAGGGTGGACTGGTTGCCGCGCGGGTCCTGGACGCCCTGCTCGTTGTACATCGCGCCGGCGACCTGGTCGCCCATGCCGTAGACCACCCAGGTGCCGTTGACCTTCTCGTACGCCTGCGGGACATGGGCGTGGGTGCCGAGGATCAGGTCGATGGCGGGGCGGTCACCGGCACGGGCGGCCGTGAGGTCGCGGGCGAGGGTCGTCTGCGTGGCGTCGGGCGCGTCCTGCCACTCGGTACCCCAGTGCAGCGAGACGACGACCACGTCGGCGCCCGCCTTCCGGGCGGCGCGGGCGTCCGCCAGGATCTTGTTCTCGTCGATCAGGTTGACCGCCCAGGGCTGCCCGGGCGGCAGCGGGAAGCCGTTGACGCCGTACGTGTACGCGAGGTGCGCGACCTTGGCCGGGCCCGCGCGCAGCACCCTCACGGAGCGCGCCTCACCCTCGGTGCGCGCCGTCCCCGCGTGCCGTACGCGCGCCCCGTCGAGGGCGTTCAGGGTGCGCAGGATGCCGGCGGCGCCGTCGTCGAGGCTGTGGTCGGAGGCGGTGGAGCACCCGTCGTAGCCGGTGGCGGCGATCCCCTTGGCGACCTCCGGCGGGGACCTGAAGGCCGGGTAGCCGGAGTACCGGCCGTCCGCGCCGTAGACCGTCTCCATATGACACAGCGCCAGATCGGCGCGGGAGACGACGGGTTCGACGCCGGCGAACATCGGGCGGAAATCGTAGCCGGAGCCGCGCGCGTCGAAGCGCGCCCGGTCGATGATCGACGTGTGCGGGAGGATGTCGCCGGAGGCGACGAGCGTGAAGCCGCGGGGGCCCTTGGCGGAGGCGCCCGGGTGTCCCGGCGCCTTGTGGTCGTTGGCCTGGCAGGCGGCGCCCGCGGCGAGGGCGGCCGTCAGAGCGAGGGCCACGAGTCGACTGCGTGCAATCATCAGCTCACCCCGTGTGGTCGTATTACCCACCAATACGTATGAAACCGGGCAGCCTCGCAAACAATCCGGCCGCTTCCATTAGCCCGTCCGGCGCGCCCCGGCTAGGCGGAAGGAACCGTTCGTCGTACCGTTCGCCGACGCGATCGACCGTCCGCCGCAGATCCGTGTGTGTGCTCTGTCCCACAACGGCCGCCTGCGATGCCATACGGCCATGACGGCCGGAACCACCCTCACGAACGGGACGACGACCGCCGAGCACGAGCTCGCCGCACTGCAGCGCGAGCACGGCCGGCCCCTCTTCGCGCTGCTGCTCCGGCTCTGCGACGGCGACCGGCAGCGCGCCGAGGACCTCGTGCAGGAGACACTGGTGCGCGCCTGGCAGCATCCCGAGGCCCTGCGCGCCGACGACTTCGACTCCGTACGGCCCTGGCTGCTGACCGTCGGGCGGCGGCTCGCGATCGACGCGCGGCGGGCCCGGCAGGCGCGGCCGCCGGAGGTCGGGGACGCGATCCTGGAGAACGCGCGCGTGATCTCCGACCACGCCGAGCGCGCCGCGGAGATGCTCGATGTCCGCGAGGCTGTGAAGACACTCACTCCGGAGCACCGTGAAGTCCTGGTGCTCGTGTACTTCCAAGGGGCGAGTGTTGCGGAGGCCGCGGAAACCCTGGGTATCCCGCCCGGTACGGTGAAGTCTCGCGCCTACTACGCGCTGCGCGCCCTGCGCAGGGTGCTTCCGGGATACGCGGCCGACCTGCAATGAAACCAATGGCTGAGTCAAACCTCCGTAAAGCGCCTTGCTGAACACCCCGGTTGAGTAATCGGCTGTCCTCATCCGTGTTCCGGATCGGGGCCCGGGGTCGTCGGGCGACGCACTCACCGGAGGAAGGCAGGAAGGGATGCTGCACAGAGGTCAAGAGAGCACGGACGGCACCGGCGGCGGTGAACTCACCGTCCCCATGGCGTGGTTGTACGCCGAGTACATCGCCGACGAGCTGCTGCGGACCGGCGATCTCATGCCGCCGACGTCCTTCGAGTTCCGCGCCGGGCGCGATGCCCTGGCGCTGACCATCTTCCTGTCCGACACCGACGGCGAACTCTCCGGCATCCGGGTCGTCTCCCAGCTGGAGACCTGGCTGTCGCTGACGGCGTACGACCAGCCGTGGCAGGACTGGGTGCGCGAGCGCATGGCGGGCCTCGCGGCCGAGGCCGTCGACTCCGGCCGGCCCGCACCCGACCTGGAGCTGGCCGAGGCGGCCTGGCGCTGGCTGCAGGAAACCGAGCTGCTCGCGCCCGATCTGAACGCGGTGCCGGGCGGCGGTGCGCTGGTCGGTGAGGACGAGGGGCCGAAGGTGTGGACCCCGGCGTGGCAGCTGGGACTGCCGCTCGGGCACCTCGCCATCCATCTTTTCTAAGTTCTTTTCTCCTCGGACCAATCCTCGTCCCGGGCGGCTCCGAATCATTCGGTTGCGATTCTGTACGTGGCTTGAGTGATTCGACTGCCTGGTGCGTACCAGTGGGCGCAAGGAGTAACCCACCCCACACCCAACGGCACGAGGATTCGGCATGAGGTCCCTGGAGAGGCATCGCGACGTCGCCGCGTACGCGCTCGGCGTGCTGAACGAGGCGGAGGCATTCCGCTTCGAGGACCACCTCATGGAGTGCCCGCGCTGCGCGGCACACGTGACCGAGTTCGGGCCCGTCACGCGCCAGTTGATGCTGTACCGGCGGTCCACACCGCAGTTCGTGCACCCCATGGCCAAGCCGGGCCCGCAGCTGCTGAACCGGCTGCTCGAAACGGTGGCGGCCCGCCACCGCGCCCGGCGCCGACGCACGATGTACGCCGTGGCCGCCTCGGTGGTGATCGCCCTCGCCGGGCCCGGAGTCGCGATGGTGGCGGGCAGCGACGGCGGGGCCGTGCGGGTCGTCGAGGCGACCGACGCGCGGTCGGGTGTGTGGGCGCAGGTCACCACCGAGAACGAGGCCTACGGCAGCCAGGTGGAGCTGAAGGTGAAGGACGCGTCGGGTCAGCGTCCCTGCCACCTGATCGCCATCGGCCGGGACGGCTCGGAAGAGACCGTGACCAGTTGGCACGGCTCCGACCACGATGCCCGCGCGAACACCATGAGGGGCGCCTCGACCATGCACTCCGACGAGATCGTCCGCTACGAGGTCAGGACGGCGGGCGGGGAGCACCTGGTGACGCTCCAGCCGCGGTGAGGCTATTTCAGCAGCCGCGACAGTCTCCGGTCCGCCAATGGTTTCCCGCCCGTCTGGCAGGTCGGGCAGTACTGGAGCGAGGAGTCGCTGAAGGAGACCTCGCGGATGGTGTCGCCGCACACCGGGCACGGTTCGCCGGTGCGGCCGTGGACGCGCAGGCCGCTCTTCTTCTCGGCCTTCAGACGTCCGGCCGCCACCCCGCGCGAGCGCTCGACCGCCTCGGTGAGGGTCGTCCGCAGGGCCTCGTACAGTCTCGCCGTCTCCTCGGGTGTCAGTGACGACGCCAGTTTGAAGGGGGACATCTTCGCCGCGTGCAGGATCTCGTCGCTGTAGGCGTTGCCGACCCCGGCGACGAGGCTCTGGTCGCGCAGGGCGCCCTTGAGCCGGCGGCGCTCGTCCTTCAGCAGGGCCGCGAGCCGCGTCTCGTCGAAGTCGGCGGCGAGCGGGTCCGGGCCGAGGCGGGCGATGCCCGGGACCTCCTGGGGATCGTGCACGACGTACACCGCCAGGCGCTTCTGGGTACCGGCCTCGGTGAGGTCGAAGCCGGCGCCGGTCTCCAGGGCCACGCGCAGCGCCAGCGGGCCCTTGCCGGGACGGGGCAGCCCGCTCGGCAGCTCGTCCTTCCAGTGGAGCCAGCCCGCGCGGGCCAGGTGGGTCACCAGATGGGGGCCGTCGGCCGTGACGAGGTCGAGGAACTTGCCGTAGCGGTGCACTGCGCCGACCTCGTGGCCCTCGACGGCGGTGACCGGCGGGTCGTATGTCTTGAGGACGCTGATCGCGACGGGCAGCACACGGACGATCTCGTGGCCGACCAGGTTCTCGGTCAGGAAGTCCTTGAGCGCTTCGACCTCGGGGAGTTCCGGCATACGTCCAGAGTGCCACCCGGCACCGACAGCCTCAGCTCCGCTCCGGCACCACGAACTCGCACCACACCGCCTTGCCGCCGCCCCGGGCCTCCACGCCCCACACGTCCGTGAGCAGGTCGACGAGGAGCAGGCCGCGCCCGGAGACGCCCGACTCCCCCGCCTCGCGGCGGCGTGGCAGTGCGCTGGAGGAGTCCTCGACCTCGACGCGCAGCCGGCGTTCGGAGCCGGTGAGGACCCGCAGGGTGACGATGGCGGAGCCCTCGGTGTGCATCAGGGCGTTGGTGATCAGCTCGTCGGCGACCAGCTCGACCTCGTCTGCCCGGTCGACCGCGCCCCAGGCGCGCACGGCGGCGCGGATCATGTGCCGGGCTCCGGTGAGGGCCTCGGGATCGCCGGGGGCGACATGCTGCTGGAGGCGGCCGCCGGACTGTGGGGCGTCCAGGACGCGGCGGCGGAGCAGGAGCAGGGCCACGTCGTCGTCGCCGCCGCGTTCCTCGGCCACGTCGATGAGACAGTCCGCGAGGTCGCGCACGTCGTCCGGGCCGGTGGCGATGAGCGCGGTCAGGGTCCGCATGCCGTCGTCGAGGTCGACGCCGGGCTGTTCGACGAGGCCGTCGGTGCACAGCAGCAGGGTGTGGTCGGAGTCCAGCTCGATGGTGCCGACCGGGTATTCGAGCCGGCCGAACTCCGCGGACAGGCCAAGGGGCAGCCCGCCCTCGACCGGGACGCGACGGCAGGCGCCGCCGGGCTCCCGGATCAGCGGGTCGATGTGGCCGGCGCGGACCACCTGCACGACTCCGGTGGACAGGTCGGCCTCCGCGTACAGGCAGGTCGCGAAGCGGTCCGTGTCCAGCTCGTGCAGGAACACGGAGGCGCGGGCCATCACCGTGGCCGGGGTGTGTCCTTCGGCGGCGTAGGCGCGCAGGACGATGCGCAGTTGGCCCATGACGGCGGCGGCGTGCGTGTCATGCCCCTGGACGTCGCCGATGACGGCGCCGACCCGGCCGCCCGGCAGTGGGATCAGGTCGTACCAGTCGCCGCCGATGTCCCGGCCGAGGGAGCCTGCGGCAGAACCCGCGCGGTAGCGGACGGCGATGTCGGCGCCGGGCACGCTGGGGATGGTGCGCGGCAGCATGGCCTGCTGGAGACCGGTGGCGAGGTCTTTCTCCTGCTCGTAGAACATGGCCCGCTGCAGGCTCTGCGCGATGCTGCTGCCGAGGGCGACGAGCACGTTGCGGTCCTCGGGGGAGAAGCCGCCGCGGTCGCTGTAGAGCAGGCCGATGGCGCCGATCGGCCGGGCCTGGGCGATCAGCGGCAGATAGGCGGCGGCCGTGATGTTCAGGTCGGTGATGTGCGGCCAGAGGATCGGGTAGCGGTCCGCGAACTCCTCCGGCGACTCGATGAAGCGCGGGCTGAGGGTCCGCACGACCTCGCTCATCGGGTACTGCTCGTCTATTCGGGTGACCAGGGTTCCGGGCACGAAGCTGCCCGCGGGGCCCTCGGCGACCAGCCGGATGCGGCCGGCCTCGACCAGGCCCATGACGAGGCTGGTGGCGCCGAGGTTGCTCAGCCCGTGGGTGTCCTTGAGGACGTCGATGACGTCCTGGACGGTGCGGGCGTGCGCGAGGGCGGCCGTGGTGAGCTGGACGACGCTGGTCTGCTGCCGGCGGGCCTCGTCCTCGGCCGCCTGCTCGCGCCGCTCCTCGCTCTCGGCGAGTTCGTCGGTGGCGTCGCGGAGGATGCCGATGATGCGGCGCGGGCGGCCCGTGTCGTCACGGCGGATGTAGCCCTGGGTGTGGGTCCAGCGCAGCGTGCCGTCGCGGCAGCGGATGCGGAAGTAGGCGCCGTAGTTCTCGCTGCCGTCCTTCAGGGCCTTGGAGACCAGGCCGTCCAGCCGGTAGGCCTCGGGGGGCGGCACGCGGACCGCGAGGGTCGTGGGGTGCCCGTCGTATTCGTCGGGGCGCAGGTCGAAGACCTCGTGGGCCTGGGCGTCCATGTGGAACAGACCGGTGTCCAGGTCCCAGTCGAAACTGCCCATGCGGTTGAGCGCCAGGATCGGATCCGGGTGGGCGGGCCAGTCGTCCGGGAGTGACAGGGCGCTCGCTCCCCGATCAACCATGGGGCCACCTTGCCAGGATTTGCCGGAATCTTCGACTGGGGCGACGGAACTGCCTGCGGACCGTGGGCGGGACGTCGCCCCTGCCCCGGTCAGCCGTCGAAGACGTCGGTGGGGCTGCCGAAGATGCTGTCGGTGGTGCCCGGGTCGTCGGGGATCCGCCCGCCGCCGTCGGGCACGTCGGGGGTGTCGGGGACGGCCTCGGGGTGGCCGGTCTCCTGCTGGGCGTCCGGAGGGCTCGGGGAGGTGTCCGGTGTCGTCCGGGAGTCGGACGGGGTCGACTCCTCGGGGGACTCCGCGGGCTCGGAGGATTCCGGCGACGCGGGCGTACGGCCGGGGTCGGCCGTCGGGGGCGACGCCGTGACGGTGGCCGACGGGCACTCGGCGGGAACGGTCTTCGGCGGCGGGTCGGTGGCGCCAGGGTTGGGGGTGACGGTGACCGTCGGGGTCGCGCAGTCGGTCGGCGACTTGTGCGAGGGGGACGCGCTGCTCTCGCCGGGCGAGGCGCTGGAGGCGCTGTCGTGCGGGCGTGGGACCGGGGTCGGGGTCACCGGCTTCGGCGGCCGTACGACGTGGTCGCGGCCGTGGCCACGATGGCCGATCGGCCGTTCGATCCAGGTGTTGTCGGCGATGTCGATGATCGTGATGTTGGTGATCAGCTGCGTCGTCGGGGCCACCACGATCACCTGGTCCGGCCGGTATCCCTGCCAAGCCCGGCCGCTGGTGCCGGGTCTGCCGCGCAGGCCGACGGGCGGGGCCAGCGGATTTCCGCAGGCGCAGCGGACACGCGGCACACCGCGGCTGTCGACGAGGACGGCGGTTCCCGCCTGCAGGACGGACTGGTAACCCGTTCCCATGCCGTCGCGGTACCCGTGGTTGGTGACCCTTGTGTCGGCGCGCAGCACGACCGAGGTCAGTCCGCGCAGATAGCCGGGGATCGATGCCTGGGAGACGCCCGCGGCCTGGGCGAAGACCCGGCCCCTGGCCCGGTCGGCGGTGAGCCGGTCGATCTGCCGCTGGACATCGCAGCTGCCGGCGCCCCGGGTACCGGCGTACAGGCCGGGCGTCTCGCCGGACAGAGACCGGAGCCCGGCCCGCCCCGAGTGCGCCGGCCTCGGCGTTCGGGTGACCGGCGACGGGGTGACGGTCGAGGTCGCCGTGGTGTCCGTGAAGGGATCCGGCCCCTGTCCCGCCGCGGGCTGGAGGAGGACTTCCCCGCTCGATTCCGGGGCCTTGTCGCCGTCGTCCGCGCCGCAGCCGGTGACGGCGAGCGCCGCCGAGAGCGTGCAGGCCGTGACGATGGTTCGGGTGGGTGTCCGCACCATGTCCTCCCGCCTGTCGTCGGGCATGTCGTCCCCCACTGCCTGCACCATTGTCTGCTTCACTCACTTGGGTTACGCAAACGGAGGCGTGGTATACGCAGTGTCACCCGGGTCGGCGGCGCGACAATGAGGAGAGGAGGACACGGCCGTGGAGTGGTTCATCGCACCGGAGTACTGGACGAGCCGGCTGGTCTTCCAGCGGGCTCTGGCCGGCGTGTATCTCGTCGCCTTCCTGACGGCGGCCCTGCAGTTCCGGGCGCTGATGGGTGAACGCGGCATGCTGCCCGTGCCGCGCTTCGTCGAGCGGGTGCCCTTCAAGGCCGCCCCGAGCGTCTTCCAACTGCACTACTCGGACCGGTTCTTCGCCGTCTGTGCCTGGTCGGGCTGCGCGGTGTCGGCGGCGCTGCTGGCCGGGCTGGACTCCATGGTGCCCCTGTGGGGCGCCATGCTGCTGTGGCTGATCCCGTGGGTGCTGTATCTCTCGATCGTCAACGTCGGTCAGACCTGGTACTCGTTCGGCTGGGAGTCGTTGTTGCTGGAGGTCGGTTTCCTCGCCGTGTTCCTGGGCAACGACGAGGTGGCGCCGCCGGTCGTGGTGCTGTTCCTGCTGCGCTGGATCCTGTTCCGGGTCGAGTTCGGGGCGGGTCTGATCAAGATGCGCGGCGACGAGTGCTGGCGAAAACTCACCTGCCTGGACCACCACCACGAGACCCAGCCGATGCCGGGGCCGCTGAGCTGGTTCTTCCACCATCTGCCGAAGCCCGTGCACCGTGTCGAGGTGGCCGCCAACCACTTCACCCAACTCGTCGTGCCGGTCCTCCTGTTCACCCCGCAGCCGATCGCGACGGCAGCCGCCTCCCTGATGATCGTCACCCAGCTGTGGCTGGTTCTGTCGGGCAACTTCTCCTGGCTGAACTGGATCACCATCGTGCTGGCCCTGTCGGCGGTCCAGTGGCCGAGCGATCCGCCGGCCGTGCCGGACGCGCCGCTGTGGTACGAGGTCGTGGTCCTGGCGGTCGCGGCACTGCTCGTGTTCCTGAGCTACCACCCGGTCGCCAACATGATCTCCCGCCGCCAGATCATGAACCGCTCCTTCGACCCGCTCCATCTGGTCAACACCTACGGCGCGTTCGGCAGCGTCAGCAGGATCCGGTACGAGGTGGTGATCGAGGGCACCGACGACGACGTACCGCGAGAGGACTCGGACTGGCGGGAGTACGAGTTCAAGGGCAAGCCCGGCGACCCCCGGCGCTGGCCGCGCCAGTTCGCGCCCTACCACCTGCGGCTGGACTGGCTGATGTGGTTCGCCGCGCTGTCGCCCGCGTATGCCGGGGCGTGGTTCGGCGCCCTGGTGGAGCGGCTCCTGGAGAACGACCGCGACACGCTGAAGCTCCTGCGCCGCTCACCGTTCCCACCGGACGCCCCGCCCCGCTACGTACGTGCCCGCCTCTTCCGCTACCGCTACACGACCTGGCGTGAGCTGCGCGAGACGGGCGCGTGCTGGGAGCGGACGTATGTGCGGGAGTATCTGCCGCCGACCAGGCTGGCCGGGGTCGCTCAGAGGTCGTAGACGCGGGTGGCGGTCGCCTCGAAGATCTGCTGGTGATCGGACTCGCCGGTCAACTCCCGCGCCGTGGCGACCACTTGGCCGTAGGACGCCGCCAGGGTGCACACCGGCCAGTCGGAGCCGAACATCAGCCGGTCCGGGCCGAAGGCGTCCAGGACGACGTCGGCGTACGGGCGCAGGTCGTCGACCGTCCAGGAGGCGAGGTCGGCCTCCGTGACCATGCCGGAGAGCTTGCAGACCGTGTTGGAGAGGGCGGCCAGGGAGCGGACGGCGGTTTCCCAGGGTTCGAGGGCGCCGGCGGCGATGGGCGGTTTGCCCAGGTGGTCCAGGACGAAGGTGAGGCCGGGGTGGTCCGCGGCGGCCTTGACGCACGCCGGCAGCTGGTGCGGCAGCACGACCAGGTCGTAGACCAGCCCCGCCGCTGCCACGGCGGCCAGTCCGCGCCGTACGTCCGCCCGCAGCAGCCACTCCGGATCGGGCTCGCCCTGGACCTGGTGGCGGATGCCCTTCAGATACGGCCCGCCGGTCAGCTCCCGCAGCCGGGCCAGCTCGTCGGCGACGTCCGGGCGGGTGAGGTCGGTCCAGCCGACGACGCCCGCGATCAGCTCGTGCTCGGCGGCGAGGGCCAGGAACTCCGGGGTCTCCTCGGGCACGGTGATCGTCTGGACGAGGACCGTGCGGTCGACTCCGGCGGCGCGGGCGTCGGGTGCGAGGTCCTCGATCGTGAAGTTCCTGCGCAGCGGGCTGGGTTCGTCGATCCAGTCCTGGTCCCGTACCGACAGGTCCCAGACGTGGACGTGGGCGTCGACGATCACGGCAGCTCCCATACGACGGGCAGGCCGGCGTCCGCGCCCTCGCCGGAGTAGTCGTGCACCACGTCGAGCAGCTCGGCCATGCGGGCCTGCCAGTCCACGTTGACCGGCAGTTTCTCCAGCTCGGCGAGGAGGCGGCCGTAGTCCTCGCAGTCCAGGAGGTGGAAGAGGTCGGTGCCGCTGCGCCAGATCGTCCAGGACGTGGCGCCGGCGGCCCGGATGGCGTCCGTGAGCTCCTTCGGGACCTCGCGGTGGGCGGCCTCGTACTCAGCGATGCGGTCCGCGCGGACCTTGGTGTGCAGGGCGACTCTCATCACGGCTCCTCGACGAGGGCGGGCACGGGGGCGTCGGGCGGCAGGAGACCGCTGTCGCGCAGCTCCTGCCAGAAGGCGGCCGGCACGGGAGCCGCGAACTGGTGGGCGCAGTCGACGACTTCGGCCGCCGAGCGAGCACCGACGAGCACGCTCGCGACCGCCGGATGGGCGGCACAGAACGCCAGCGCGGCGGCGCGCAGGGTGGTGCCGTGGCGGTCGGCGACGGACTTCAGGCGCAGGGCGTGGTGCAGCAACTCGGGTGACGCGGTGGCGTAGTTGTACGTCGCGCCCGGCTTCGGGTCGGCCAGGAGGCCGGAGTTGAAGGCGCCGCCGATGACGACGGACGTGCCGCGTGCCTCGGCGGCGGGCAGCAACTCGACGAGCGCCTCCTGGTCGAGCAGCGTGTAGCGGCCGGCGCACAGCACCACGTCGACGTCGGTGTCGCGGACGAAGCGGGTGAGCATCTTCGCCTGGTTCATGCCGGCGCCGATCGCGCCGACGACGCCCTCCGAGCGGAGCTTCTCCAGCGCGGGGTAGCCCTCGCGGAAGGCCCACTCGGCGTGGTCGTCGGGGTCGTGGAGGTAGACGACGTCGACGCGGTCGAGGCCGAGGCGTCGCAGGCTCGACTCCAGGGTGCGGCGTACGCCGTCCTCGCTGAAGTCCCAGACGCGGCGGTGGGTGGCGGGGACGGCGAAACCGTGGGCGAGGTCGTCGCCCATGGCGTCGGACGGCTCCAGGCGGCGGCCCACCTTCGTCGAGATCGCGTACCGGTCGCGGGGGCGCTCGCGCAGGGCCGCACCCAGGCGGCGTTCGGACAGGCCGAGGCCGTAGTGCGGGGCGGTGTCGAAGTAGCGGATGCCGCGCTGCCAGGCGGCGTCCACCGCCTCGTACGCCTGCTGCTCGCCGACCTCGGTGTAGAGGTTGGCGATGGCCGCGGCGCCGAAGGCCAGTTCGCTGACCTGGACGCCGCTGCCGCCGAGCCGCCTCACTGGCCCACCGGCCGCAGGCGCAGGCCCTGCATGCCGCCGTCGACGGCGAGGGCGGTGCCGGTCGTGGCGCCGGAGAGCGGGCTCGCCAGGTAGGCGATGGCGCCCGCGACCTCGGCGGCCGAGACGAGGCGGCCGGTGGGCTGGCGGGCCTCCAGGGCGGCACGTTCGGCGGCCGGGTCGGCGGCGGCATCGAGGAGGCGGCCGACCCAGGGCGTGTCCGCCGTGCCGGGGTTGACGCAGTTGACGCGGATGCCCTCGCGGACGTGGTCGGCGGCCATGGCGAGGGTGAGGGAGTACACGGCGCCCTTGGTCGCGCTGTACAGCGCCCGCTGCGGGAGCCCGGCCGTGGCCGCGATGGAGCAGGTGTTGACGATCGCCGCGTGCGCGGAGGCGCGCAGATGCGGGAGGGCGGCGCGGGCGACCCGGACCATGCCGACGACGTTGACGTCGAGGACCCGGTGCCACTCGGCGTCGTCGTTGTCCTCGACGGTGCCCTGGGCGCCGATGCCGGCGTTGTTGATCACCACGTCCAGTCCGCCGAGGTCGGCCACGGCGGCTGACACGGCCTCACGCACGGAGGCGTCGTCGGTGACGTCGGCACGGAAGGCGAGCAGTGGCTTCTCCACCGACGACGGGTCCAGGTCGAGGACGGCGACCTGGGCGCCACGCGCGGCGAGGAGTTCGGCCGTGGCCCGGCCGATACCGGAGGCACCTCCCGTCACCAGCGCCTTGAGACCGTCGAAGTCGCTCATGCCGCGTGCCCCTTCTTCTGCGTCTGGAGGTCGGCGGCCCAGAAGGCGCCGTCCGGGAACGTGTACCGCGCGATCGACTCGGGTCGCATGGCGGCCGAGAAGCCCGGCGCGGTGGGTGCCGTGTAGTGACCTTCCCTGATCACCACCGGGTCGAGGAAGTGGTCGTGCAGATGGTCGACGTACTCGATCACGCGGTCCTCGGTGGTGCCGGTGACGGCGACGAAGTCGTACATCGACAGGTGCTGGACGAGTTCGCAGAGGCCGACGCCGCCCGCGTGCGGGCACACCGGCACGCCGAACTTGGCGGCGAGCAGCAGGATGGCGAGGTTCTCGTTGACGCCGCCGACACGGGCCGCGTCGATCTGCAGGACGTCGAGGGCGCCGGCTTGGAGAAGCTGCTTGAAGACGACCCTGTTCTGCACATGCTCGCCGGTGGCCACCTTCACCGGGGCGACGGCCCTGCGGATCGCCGCGTGGCCGAGGATGTCGTCGGGGCTGGTGGGCTCCTCGATCCAGTACGGGTCGAACTCGGCGAGGGCCTTGGTCCAGCGGATCGCCTCCTCGACGTCCCAGCGCTGGTTGGCGTCGATCGCCATGCGGATGTCCGGCCCGACCACCGAGCGGGCGACGCGGCAACGCCGTACGTCGTCCGCCAGGTCGGCGCCGACCTTCAGCTTGATCTGCCGGAAGCCGTCGGCGACGGCGTCGGCGGCGAGCCGGGTGAGCTTGTCGTCGTCATAGCCGAGCCAGCCGGCCGAGGTGGTGTAGGCGGGGTATCCGCGCTCCAGGAGCCGCACCGTGCGCTCCTGCGCCCCCTCCCGGCCCCGCTGCAGGAGGTGCAGCGCCTCCTCGGGCGTGAGCGCGTCGGTGAGGTACCGGAAGTCGATCTGCCGGACGATCCACTCCGGGTCGGCGTCGGCCAGGAGCCGCCACAGCGGCTTGTCGGCGCGCTTGGCCGCCAGATCCCATACGGCGTTCATGACCGCCCCGATCGCCATGTGCATCACGCCCTTCTCGGGGCCGAGCCAGCGCAGCTGGCTGTCGCCGATCAGGTCGCGGTTCAGGGTCCCCGGGTCGCCACACAGTTCGTCGACGGGCCGGCCTACGACATGTCCGCGCAGTGCCTCGATCGCGGCGACCTGGACCTCGTTGCCCCGCCCGATGGTGAAGGTGAATCCGTGCCCCTCGTGCCCGTCGGCGGCGTCGGTGCGCAGCACGACGTAGGCGGCCGAGTAGTCGGGGTCCGGGTTCATCGCGTCGGAGCCGTCGAGCTCGCGTGAGGTGGGGAAGCGGATGTCGTAGGTGTCGACCGCGGTGATGCGGGCGGGGGTGCCGGGGGTCGGGGACACGGAGGGCCTTTCGGTCGGTGCCGTCGATGATGAGGTCGGCGCGGGGTCAGTCCTGGGCCCGACCCGTCGTCAGGCGGGCGATCATGAGGGCGACCAGGATGATTCCGCCGTAGATGGCCTGGATCCAGAAGGACGGGACCTGGGCGAGGGTGAGCAGGTTCTGGACGACGCCGAGGAGGAGTACGCCGGTCAGGGCGCCGAACATGGTGCCCTTGCCGCCGTCCAGGCTGATGCCGCCGATCACCGCGGCCGCGAACACGGTGAAGATCATGTTGTTGCCCTGGTTGGCGCTGATCGCCCCGACGTAGCCGGTCTGGATGATCCCGCCGGCGGCGGCCAGCGTTCCCGCGACGACGAACACGCCGAGCATCACGCGCTCGACGCGGATGCCTGCCGCGCGGGCGGCGTCCGCGTTGCCGCCGATGGCGTACAGGGCGCGTCCGACGCGGTGGTACTTGAGCACGAACCCGGCGATCGCGAAGGCCGCTGCCGCGAGCCACACCGACATCGGGATGCTCAGGAACGTGGTCGTGGCGAGGGAGTAGAAGCTGTCGGGCATCCCGAACAGCGTCTTGCCCTTGGTCGAGCCGACCAGCAGACCGCGCAGGACGATCAGCATCGCGAGCGTCACGATGAACGCGTTGAGCTTGAACTTCACGACCAGGATGCCGTTGAAGGCACCCACGGCCGCGCCGACCACGAGGACCGCCAACAGGGCCAGCGCGGCCGGGAGTTCGGTGCCCCAGCCGGACTGGGCGACGGGCAGCACGAGGAGCGCTCCCACGGCGGGCGCGATGCCGACCACCGACTCCAGGGACAGGTCGAACTTGCCGGTGATGAGGACGAGCGACTCGGCGAGCACGACCATCGCGAGCGCGGCCGAGGCACCGAGGATGGAGATCAGGTTGCGCTCGGTGAGGAACGAGTCGTTGACCACCGCGCCGAGCACCAGGAGCAGCAACAGGGCGGGTACGAGGGCGAGTTCACGGGCGCGGCGGAGCAGGACCGTCCTGGCGGCACGGGCGTCCGGCACCTTCACGGGCAGGGCCGGTGGGGCCTTGGTGTCAGCCATGGTTGTCCACTCCTTCGATGGAGGCGATCAGCTCGTGGTCGCGCCAGCCCGCCGGGTGCTCGGCGACGACACGGCCGTGGAACAGGACGAGGACGCGGTCGCAGCGGCGCAGGTCGTCGAGTTCGTCGGAGACGACGAGCACGGCGATGCCGTCCTCCCGGGCGCTGTCCACGCGGGCCAGCAGGGACTCCTTGGACTTCACGTCGACGCCCGCGGTCGGGTTGATCAGCACCAGCAGCCGAGGGTCCGAGGCGAGGGCGCGGGCCATGACGACCTTCTGCGCGTTGCCGCCGGACAGGTCGGAAACGGGCTGGTCGGGGCCCTCGGTGTGGATGTCGAGACGCTTGATGAGGGCGTCGGCGAAGCCGCGCTTGCGGTCGGTGCCGACGAAGCCGAAGCGGCCGAGCCGGTCGAGGACGCTCATGGTGGCGTTGTCACCGATGGTCATGCCGGCGACGAGGCCCTGGTCGTGCCGGTCGCGGGGGACGCAGGCGACTCCGGCCTTCAGCGCGCTCTGCACATCGCCGAACGGCAGCCGCCTGCCGTCGAGTTGGGCCGTACCTGCCGTCGGCGTGTGCAGTCCCGCGAAGGACTCGGCGAGTTCGACCTTGCCGCTGCCGCTGATCCCGGCGAGTCCGACGACCTCGCCCCGGCGGACGGTGAGGTCGATGTTCCGGTACGCCGGTGAGGTCAGCCCCCGTGCCTCCAGCAGGACGGGGGCGTCGTGACCGACTTCCGGCTGCTGTACGGCCTGTTCGGCGATGGCCTCCAGCGACTCCCCCGCCATGGCCTCCACCAGCGCCCGGCGCGGGAGTTCGGCGACCGGGGCGGTGGTGATCCAGCGGGCGTCGCGCAGGACCGTGACGGTCTGGCAGACCTCGTACACCTCCTGGAGGTGGTGCGAGATGAACAGGAAGGTGACGCCGGAGTCCTGCAGCGCCCGCATGCGCGTGAAGAGCCGCTCGATCTCGCGGTTGTCGAGCTGGGCGGTGGGCTCGTCGAGAATGATGAAGCGGGCGCCGAAGCTGAGCGCCCGGGCGATCTCCACCATTTGACGGTCCTCGACCTTGAGGTCGGCGGTGCGGGCCTCGGGGTCGACGTGGACGTCCCAGGTGTCGAGGAGTTCGGCGGCCTCGGCGCGCAGTTTGCGCCAGCTGATGATTCCTCGGTTGAGCGGCTGCCGGTTGATGAACAGGTTCTCGGCGACCGTCAACTCGGGGACGACGGTGGGCCTTTGGTAGACGCAGGCCACCTTGCGGCGCCAGGCGTCGCGGTCGGCCGGTGCGGGCGCGGGGTCGCCGTCGAAGCGGACCTCGCCCTCGTCGGCCGCCTGGAGGCCGGTGAGGATGTTGACCAGGGTCGACTTGCCGGCGCCGTTGCGTCCGACGAGGGCGTGGGACTCGCCGGGGAGCACCGTGAGGCGGCCGTCGGCGAGGGCAGTGGTGGGGCCGTAGCGCTTGACGATGTCGCGGGCCTCGACGAGGGGTGTGATCACGGTCTTCCGTACCTGCGTACTCATTCGACCGCGTTACCCCAGAGGTTGGGGTCGTCGACGTTGTCCTTGGTGACCAGCGGGGCGGGCAGCTGGTCCTCCAGGATGCCGCTGGGCAGCTTGACGATGGTCGAGTCGTGGTCGGTCGGCCCCGGCTGGAAGGTCTTCCCCTCCATCGCCGCCTTGATGTAGTACATGCCGTACTTGGCGTACAGGTCGGCGGGCTGGGAGACGGTCGCGTCGATCTCGCCCTTGCGGATGGCGTCGTACTCCTGCGGGATGCCGTCGTTGGAGACGATCGTGATGTGGCCCGCCTGCCCGGCCTTCTTCAGCATCCCCTTGGACTTCAGGGTCTGGAGGGTCGGCGCGAGGTAGACGCCGCCGGCCTGCAGATAGATGCCCTTGATGTCCGGGTTGGCGTTCAGGAGGGTGTCCAGCTTGGAGGCCGCGGTGTCGGACTCCCACTTCGCCGGTATCTCCAGGACCTTCAGCTTGGGGAAGTTCTTCTTCACGCAGGCCCGGAACGCCTCGGAGCGGTCACGGCCGTTGACCGAGGCCAGGTCGCCCATGATCTGCACGACCTTGCCGGAGGGGATCTGTTTGCCGAGGTACTGGCAGGCCTTCTCGCCGTACGCCATGTTGTCGGCCCGCACGACCATCGCGACCTTGCCCTTGTCGGGCGCCACGTCGACGGCGACGACCGGCACGCCCTTGCGCTCCGCCTGGTCGAGCCCGGCCTCGATGGCGGCGCTGTCCAGCGGGGCGACGACCAGGCCCTTCACGCCCTGGTTGAGCTGGTTGTTGATGTCGGTGATCTGCTGAGAGGGATCGCTGTTGGAGTTGACCGTCTTGAGCGTGTCGACGCCCTCGGACTTGGCCATCTTCGGCACGTAGTCGTTGTACGACTGCCAGAACGGCGAGGTCAGCAGCGGCAGGATCACCCCGACCTTGCCGCTGCCGCCGCCTTCCGCGCTCGCGGCGCCGGTGTCCTTGGTGCTGCCGCAGGCGGCGAGCACCAGCGAGGCGCCGACGACCGCGGCCACCGCTTTGCCCCTGCGTGAGCTGTTCTGCTTCCGCGCTGTTGTGCCGTGCATCTGGCGGCTCCTCGTTGAGCGTGTTCGAGCACATGGTCCGAGCAGATGCCCGCATATTTATCAGACCACTTCGCCGATACAACACCCTTCGGGAGCGGAATTTCGCAGTTTCCGGCCATAGTGGTCCGACCACCCTGGTGATTACACTGCCGCACACCGGGCACCCTCAGGCGCCTCGGGCGACGGGAGGAACGGCGTGGACGAGACAGCCCCGCAGAAGGGCACCGTGACGCAGCGCGCCATCGAGGCGGTCAAGGCGATGATCGCGGAGGGACGGCTGGAGCCCGGCCAGCGGCTGCCCACCGAGCGCGATCTGGCGGGCCGGCTCGGCATCTCCCGCAGCTCGATGCGGGAGGCGATCCGGGCGCTGACGGTGCTGGGCGTGCTGGAGGCCCGGCACGGTTCGGGCATCTACGTCACCCAGTTGGAGGCCGGCGACCTGCTGGAGACGTTCGGCGTGGTCGCCGACCTCTCCCGCGGCCCGCGTCTGGTGGAACTCCTCGAGGTGCGCCGCATTCTGGAGTCGACGGCGACGGCCCTGGCGGCGGCGCGGATCACACCGGACCAGCTGGCGGAGGTCGAGAAGCACCTCACCGCGATGAACGCCACGGACGACCCCGAGGAGATCCTCGCCCACGACCTGGCCTTCCACCGCGAGATCGCGGCCGCCGCCGGCAACGACACCATGGCCGCGATCCTGGAGGGCCTGTCCTCGCGCACCTTCCGCGCCCGCGTCTGGCGCGGCTACCAGGAGGAGGGCGCCTTCGCCCGCACCCGCCGCGAGCACGCCGCGATCCACCGCGCCCTGGTCGCCCGCGACCCGGAGGCGGCACGGGCCGCGGCGGCCGCGCATGTGGGCGAGGTGGAGGAGTGGCTGCGGGCGCAGCTCAGTACGTGACCGTACCTCGCGCGGTGGTCCGGACGTGGCCCTCGCCGGCGGTGCTCCGGCCCGGCACGCCGCCCGGAGTCCGCGGTTGCCAGGGCCCGGCGATGGAGCCGTCCGGTTCCCAGCCGAACCGGCGCAGTCGCAGGCTCTCGTCCGTCCGACCGGCGGTGTGCAGCAACTGCACCGCCCGCGGCAGCGCGAGCGGGTAACCGCAGTCGGCGGCCTGCTGGTACCAGGCCACCGCCTCGTCGATGCGGCCCCCTTCCAGGAGCATCCCGGCGCCCTTCCACAGGCAGTTGACGTCTCCTGTGACCTGTGCGTGCTCCCGCAGCCACAGGAGGGCATCCGATGGTCGGCCGGCCCGCGCGAACATGTCCGCGGCCTCCCGGGCCGCATACGGGTCGCCCTGCTCGGCCGAACGCCGGTACCAGGCGAACGCCTCGTCGACCCGACCCGCCTTGGCCAGGATCTCGGCCATGGTCCGTGCCGTCTGTGTGTCTCCGCCTTCCGCCCTGCGCTGCAGCCAGCCGAGTGTCTCCTGCGTCCGGCCCGTCTCAGCGCTCAGTTCGACGGCCCGCTCCAGGGCAAGGCGGCTTCCGGCGTCGGCGGCATGCCGGTACCAGCTGATCGCCTCGTCCAGGTGGCCGGCCTCGTCCAGCATCCCGGCCACGGTGTCCACGATCTCGGTGCCCGACATCGGCGTGCCCCCGGGTGGGGCGAAGCGCAGCCAGTCGCGGGCATCGACCGCCCGGCCTTCCTCGCACAGCAGGGCGGCGAGGGACCACACGGCGTCCTCGCTGCCCGCTGCCGCAGCCCGGCGGTAGGCAGCGATCGCGGCTTCCGTTCGCCCGGCCTCGCGCAGCATGCTCGCCAGATCCCACAGCGCGTCGGTGTCGCCGACGTCGGCATCCTCCCGGAGCAGGTCGAGCGCCTCGTCGACCTCGCCCACTTCGGCCAGCAGTTCGGCAGCGGTCTCCACCGCATCGTCGATGCCGACCTCGGCAGCCTGCCGGTACCGGTCGACCGCCTCCCTGACCCGGCCGGTCTCCCCGAGCCTGGCAGCCACGACTTGCTCGGCCTCGCGGTCACCGTCGCCTGCCACGCCCTCAAGCCATGCGACGACCTCTTCCAGCCGCTCCTCCCTAGCTGACGTGCGAGTCGCCATCCACTGGTGTCCGTCACCGTGCGCCTCGGCGGCCTGCCGGTACCAGTCCAGCGCCGCGTCCACACGTCCGGCTTCGTTCAGCATCCGTGCCGCCGCCCACACCGCGCCGGCTTCCCCGCCGTTCGCGGCTCTCCGATAGCAGCCCAGTGCCTCGTCGATACGGCCGGCCTCGGCCATCATGTCGCCGAGCGGCATGATGGCGCCGGCGTCACCGGCGTCGACAGCACGGCGCAGCCATGCCAACGCCTCGTCCGTGCGGTCGGCGTCCCGCAGTGTCTCCCCCATGGCCCGCATGGCCTGCCCGTCGCCCTCGTCGGCGCGGCCCCGCAAGCGCGCGAGCGTCTCCTCGGTGCTCTCACCAGCCCGCGGCCCGGCCTCGCTCTCCATCGTGTCGGGACGGCCGCCAGCCGAGTCCCTCACGGCCCTGGCGCTGGCCCCCCGGCCCGGCCGTGTCGGCAGGAGAGCCATCTCCCGTGCGGCATGCGGGTCACCGAGGGCGGTAGCGCGCCCATAGGCCTCGGCGGCCTCCTCCAGGTGGCCCGCCCGGCCAAGGAATCTGGCCATGATGCGCGCTGCCTGGCCGTCGCCGCCCTCCGCCCAGGGTCTCAGCCAAGCGATGGCCTCGTCCGTCCGGCCCAGCTGGTTCAACAGGTGGGCCGCCACCCGCAGGGCGTGGCGGTCACCGGCGCGGGCGGCACGCTGGTACCAGGGGATCGCCTCCTCGGCGCCGCCCGCCTCTTCCAGCAGCTCCGCCACCGCTCGCACCGCCCGCTCGTCACCGGCTTCGGCCGCACGTCGGAACCAGGCGAGGGCCTCGGCGGCACGTCCGTTGTCGTGCAGCATCTCCGCTGCGGCCCAGACGGCGGGCACGCCCCCGCTCTCCGCCGCGCGCCGACAGCAGTCGAGAGCCTCGTCCGGGCGCCCGGCTTCGTCCAGCATGTCGGCCAAGGCCAGGAGAGCACCAGGGTCGCCCGCCGCCGCGGCCGAGTCGTACAGACGGGCCGCGATCCGGAGAAGCCCTCGATCGCGGGCCTCCCGGGCGAGCTTGAGCTGGTCGCCCGGGGCCGCATGTGCGGCGAGGGCGTTCCACAGTGCTTCGGGAACGGGGGCCGTACGCCGGATGCCGCGGCCATGCTGGTCGAGGTAGTCAGCGAGTCTGAGACAGGGTTCCGCCGGCAGTGTCCGTCCGCCCCGTGGCCGCATGCGGCTGAGGGGACCGCGGGTGCCGCGCAGAGGCGTGGCGACCTGCACGAGGGCCGCGTCCAGCCAGTCGTCACCGAGCAGATCCCACTGATCGTCGGTGAGATAGCCCTCGGCAGCGGCTTCGAGCAGTTTCAGGGGCAGGGCGAGTCCGTGCCCGAGACGCCGGGCGTCCATCGCGGCCTTGATCAGGGCCCTGCCCGCGGCAGGCGCCGTGCGAAACCGCTCCAGCAGGGCGGGAGCGCCGGCCAGGTACTGGGTGATCTGCCCCTGCTCCGCGTGCTCAACGGCGTACTTCAGACGCGGGTCGTGCTCCGCGTGCCGGGCGGCCGCCCTCAGGTCCGGTCCGCTGAAGGCGGCCGGGACCCGCAATTCGTGACCAGTCAGCAGCGCGCGGGCCTGGGCGTGGGGATCCACGCCGGTCCGTGCGGCCGGCGAGGTGGTGAGCCTCGTCCAGTACTCGGGCCACATCGTGCCCAGGACCAGGACCGGTGCGCGGCGCGGGTCGTCCAGCAAGGTACGCAGCCCCGCGGCGACGCGTTCGCCGAGGTCGGCGGCGGGGGTGAGGAGGTAGTGCTGGGCTTCGCTGAGCCAGACCACGGTGCGCGGCGCCAGTAGGGCGAGTTCGGCGAGGGCCGCCTCGGGCCTCGTGGGGTCGATCGGGTGCCACAGGCGCCATCCGGCCGGGAGGGCGCGCAGGGCTTCCCAACACGCGCGTGTCTTGCCGGTGGACGACTCGCCCACCAGCGTCACGAGACGACTGCTGCCCGCCGCGGCCTCCGCCACGACGGTGAGCAGCGTCGCGTCGTGGGCGCGTGCGACGTAGACCGGCAATTCCGGCAGCGCCGTGCCGGCCGCAGGCGGGCCGAGGTCGATGGCCCGGTGCACTTCCAGCGCGAAGGGGTCGCAGACCGCGCAGAGCGGCTTGCCCGGTTGCTCGTCGAGGTGCGCATCGACCCACAACTCGCTGACCCTGATGGTCAGTTCCTCGCGGTTCCAGGCGGCGCGACGGCCGAGTACGACTGCCACGGCAAGCACGTCGGCCTGGTTGGCAGGCACATCGGGTGCACTGATGCAGCGTCGGACCGTGTCACGCCCGGGTGCCCCGGTCAGGGAATCGTCTGCCGCGATGTCCTCGACGATCTCGTCCAGCGTCGGGGCATCCGCCGCCAGGTACACCCGGTACAGCAAGTCCTTCAGAGCGCCCAACGGGCCCGGCCCCGCCCGTGCCCGTGCCAGCCTCCGCGGCCGCCTTGTGGGTCCGCCCCCGTGGTCGCCACTCATCGCATCATGCTCTCGCACCGGGTCGGTCCCGTGCGCGTGACCGGCGCGAGCTCGCGTCCCACCGGTGTGCTCGTCGCAACTGAGGCAGCGCGCCGAAATGGGCCCGAGGCTCGTCGGCGACCGGTTGTCCCAAACCGGACCGCCAACGCCTCACCTGGAGGAACGATGTCCCTTGACCGCAAGTCCGACGGCCCCGCCTTGCGTGACCGGGCCACCCGTACGAAGTGCAGGCCGCTGGCGCGGGCCCTGTTCATCGGCTCGATCACCGCTTCGGCCCGTGCCGTCATCGGCTGGCTGCTCGATCTGATCCACTCCTGACCGCGGCGGCCCGATCGGCGGGACGCCTCAGAGCTACGACTTCACGTCGAAGCCGTGCTGTCGCCCGAGTTCGAGCAGGGTGGCCTTGCCGGGGATGCCGTTGGCGTCCGCGCCGGAGAATCCGCACCGGTGCTGCCAGGCGGAGTACGCCTTGACGGTGGCCCCGCCGAAGTGGCCGTCCGCGTACTTCGCTTCGAGGAGGCCTTCCGCGACGAGCGCCTTCTCCACGGTCTTCACCCCCGCGTACGACACCGGCGTGCCGGCCTTGGCCGGGTCGTGCAGGGCCGCGGCGACCACCCGCGACAGATCCACCACCGGCCGAGCCGGGCCCGGGTCCGAACCGCCCGACCCACCGCCCGGCCGTGGGGCTCCCTTCTGCACCCACGCGTACAGGTGGGTTCCGGGGCATGCGGTGGCGTGACCGTCCCTGTGCCCTTTGATCTCCTTGCCGGCGCCATGGCGGCGCAGCAGTTCGATCCCGTCGCGGATCGCGCCGAGCATCGCGTCCGTCGGTTCGGTGAGCCCCTTGTTGCCGACGAGGCCGACGATCGCGTAGTGGCCGCGGTTGAGCTCCTGGTTGCCGTTCGCCCCGGTGCGCTTGCGCAGACCACGGCCCTCGAGGAGGTGGCCGTGCGGGCAGGCGCCGTAGTTGTAGGCGATGTCCGAGTAGTTCTCCTTCTCGTTCGCCAGGTGGGAGGCCCGGATCGACTTCCATTCGGCGATGCAGAGGTCGTGGTCGTCGAGGAGCTTGGTGCTGACGGGCGCGCCTTCGTAGTGGACCTTCACGCCCTTGGTCGATGTCTGCGCCGGTGCGGCGGATGCGGGCCAGCCGAGCTGGGCCCGTGTGACGAGCTTCATGATTGCCTCCAGGGCGCGCCAGGATTAGGGACATCACGGATGCCAACTGGATTGAGTGTGGGGCCAGTTGGCATCCGCTATCACGTCGGCGCGCCGCCGGTCGGTTTCATTGCTCCTGACCCCGCCGCAGCCGCAAGGTCACCAGTTCGAAGGGCCGCAGACGCAGGGCGACTCGGCGCCCGTCGTACGACGGCGCCTCGGGCAGCGGGCGTTCCAGCAGATCCGTCGCCGTGACGTCCGCGACCTCGAAGTCCGCCTCCAGCGTGGCCCGTACCCGTCCGCCGTGGGCCTCGTGGAGGCGTACCACCACGTCCGAGCTGCAGTCGTCGGCCGGCTTGACGGCCGTGATCACGACGGCCTCCCGGTCCACCGTCACCAGGGGCGCCACCTCCCGCGCACCGCTCATCGACCGCTCCGGCAGATTGATCCGCCAGCCCTCGCGCACCGCGTCCCCGATGCCCGCACCCGGCACCAGGGCATGCCGGAAGCGATGGACGCCCTGGTCGGTCTCGGGGTCGGGGAAGCGCGGGGCGCGCAGGAGGGAGACGCGGACCGTGGTGGTCGTACCGCGGTCGCCGTCGGTGCGGACCGTGCGGGTGACGTCGTGGCCGTACGTCGAGTCGTTGACGAGGGCGACGCTCCAGCCCGGCTCCTCCAGGTGCACGAAGCGGTGGTTGCAGGCCTCGAACTTGGCGGCCTCCCAGCTGGTGTTGGTGTGCGTGGGGAGAAGTGCCCGCCTCGGCCACCGGCGGATCGTGCACATCGCCGGCCTGCCGGGCCTCGCCCACACCGAGCGCCGTATCCGCACCCTGCGCGCCGAGGCCGGGCGCCGTGGCCTGACCGAGGTGCGGTCGGTGACCACCGACTACTCCGACGCCGAGGGCTCGGCTGTCACCCGCCGGGTCCTGGAGGTCCGCACTCCCCCGACCGCCCTGATCTACGACAACGACGTGATGGCCGTCGCCGGGGCGGTCGCCGCGGGCGAACTCGGCTTCGCGGTACCGGCGGACGTCTCGGTGGTGTCCTGGGAGGACTCCGCGCTGTGCCGCATGGTCAAGCCGTGGCTGTCCGCGCTGTCCCGGGACAGCGTGGAGTTCGGCCGTACGGCGGCGACGGAGCTGACGGCGCTGCTGGACGGAGGCCCGGCTCGGACCGTGCGGGTGCCGGTGCCGCGGCTGATCGCACGGGAGAGCACGGGGGCGGCCCGCACCGACTGATCGCCTCGCCGGAATCCCCGGCCGGGCTCAGGGGACCGGCTCCAGCACCACACAGCACCGGTCCGGAGCCGGCGCCAGGCGCGCCTCGAACGAGGTGTCGCCCGAGGCAGCGAGCGCACCGCGCAACAGGTAGACGTTCATCCCGCACACCGTCTCGGTGTGCTCACGCGCCAGCTCGTGGAAGGGGCAGTTGCCGAGGACGACGGCCTCCCCCTCACGGCGCGGCTCGAAGCCGTACCGCTCCAGCAGGTCCACGACTCCGGTCGCCGCCTGGCCGCCCAGCCGCTCACCCAGCGCGGTCGCCTTGCGGTGCAGCACCGCGCGTACCGGCTCGCCCGTGGCGTCGGACTCCTCCACCGCCTGGGCCAGCAGCCGCCCGGCCAGGTCGTAGCGCCGCTCGGGCAGGCTTACGCCGACCTCCCGGCTCGAACGCCGATACAGCTTGGCCGGCCGCCCGGCACCCGGCCCCGTTCGCCCGCTGCGCCGCTCGTAGACGACGTCCAGCAGCCCCTCGCCGGCCAGGCGGTCCAGATGGAACGCCGCTGTCTGCCGGGCCAGCCCCAGGGCCTGGGCGGCCTCGTCCCGGCCCACGGGGCCCGAACTGCGCGCCACATGCTCGTACAGCCGACGGCGCGTCGGCTCCTCCAGCGCCGCGATGGCGGAGAGGTCGTCGCGATGTGCGTCCTTCGAGTGGTCCACGAGGCCAGTGTAAAACCAACCGGCATTGACTAAAGAGACAGGATGCGCTTCTATCGATAACAGACATTGTTTATAGAAGGAGGGCGCCATGTCGTCCGCATCCTCGACCGCCACGCCCGGCACCGGGCGGCATGCCATCACCACGGACCCCGGCTACCAGGCCTTCTGGATCCTGCGCGTGGGGTTCGCCGTCGCGCCGGTGCTGTTCGGGCTGGACAAGTTCACCAACCTGCTCGTCGACTGGCCGGTGTACCTCGCTCCGTGGATCAACGACATCGTCCCCGGCAGCGCGCAGGCCGCCATGTATGCCGTCGGCGTGATCGAGATCGTCGCCGGTCTGGCCGTCGCGGTGGCGCCGCGCTTCGGGGGCTGGCTGGTGGCCGGCTGGCTCGCGGGGATCATCGTGAACCTGCTGACGATTCCCGACTACTACGACATCGCGCTGCGCGACTTCGGCCTGCTGCTCGGCGCGGTCGCACTGGCGCGGCTCGCCCAGCGCTATCACGGCGCCGGACCGCGCTGACGCGAGGGAGGGCGGTCACCACGTCGCCGAAGCCCTGGTGACCGCCCCACGGAACCCGGTCAGACCCTCGACCGGTACAGCCCGAACTCCACGAGCCGGGCAGCGGCCCGCGAACCGGTCACCCGTACCCGCCACCGCCGCGCCCGCACCGGAGCCGCCAGCAGCACGATCCGGCTCAGGCCGATCGTCCCGGCCCTGGTCACCTCCGTCCAGGCACCGTCGCGATGCGCCTCGACGACGAAGCTCTCCACCTGCTGCCCGTACCCGATGTCCTCCGCCAGCCGGATCCGGTCCACCTCCCGCTCCCGGCCGAGATCGACGGCGATGCGCCCCGGGGAAGCGGTGATCCGGGCGCCCCGTGCCAGGTCCTGCGGGAGCTCGCGCTCCACGCGTTCGCGGAACTCCCGCAGCCGCGCCACGTCCGCCGCGGGCAGCAGACCGTCCGTGTCCGGCGGGATGTTGAGCAGAAGCACCGAGTTGCGGCCCACGGACCGGAAGTAGATGTCCGTCAACTGCTCGACACTCTTCGGCTGTTGGTCGGCGTGGTAGAACCAGCCGTCCCGGATGGACACGTCGCACTCGGCCGGCCACCACTGGAGGTGGTCGGCGACCGGCCGGGCCTTCACCAGGGCGTCCCTGCTGCCCATGTCGGGGGCGTCGTAGGCGAGGGCGTAGTCCGTCCGGCCGTAATCCTTCTCCTGGACCGGTACGACGCTCCACTCGTCCTCCCTCGCCAGCCCGCCCTCGTTGCCGACCCAGCGCACATCCGGGCCGGACACGGCGATCACGGCGTCCGGCGCGAGGGAGCGGACGAGGGTGTACCAGCTGTCCCAGTCGTACTTCTCCACCTTGTCCGGCGGGATGCGCCCCTGCGCGCCGTCGAACCAGACCTCGTCGACCGGGCCGTACTCGGTGAGGACCTCGTAGAGCTGGTTGAGCATATGGGCGCCGTAGTCGGTGGCCGGCAGGGTGTACGTCCGTGGCGGTGTGCGGTCGTCGCCGTCGACGAGGGTGGGGATGGTGCGGTCGGTGCGGGCGCTGCCGTTGGCGTAGACGCCGTGGAGGTACTGGTTCTCGTCGGCGGGTGAGACGTAGACGCCGACCTTGATGCCGTGCCGCCGCATGGAGTCGGCGAAGGAACGCAGGACGTCGCCCTGACCGTCGCGCCAACTGCTCGATGCCACCGAGTGGTCGGTGTAGCGGGACGGATGGAGCACGAAGCCGTCATGGTGCTTGACGGTCAGGACGGCGAGCCGGAAGCCGCCGTCGCGCAGGGCGCGGGCCCACTGGTCGGTGTCGAGGCCGGTCGGCTGGAACACGTCCGGGTCCTCGTCGCCGGTGCCCCATTCCAGGCCGGTGAAGGTGTTCACGCCGAAGTGCAGGAACGCGGTGCGTTCCAGGCGCTGCCAAGCGATCTGCCGTGCGGTGGGGCGGACTTGGGAGGCTTTGCGGACCAGGTCGGCCTCGGTGTCGTCGGGGCTGACGGGGATGCGGTAGTGGGGGTCTTCGGCGGCGGCGGGTGCTCGGTGTGCCGCCAGGGCGGGTCTGGCGGCGCCGGTCACTGCGAGGGCGGCGGCTGTCGCGACGAAGACGCGTCGGGATACGGCCATGGGGCGGCTCCTCTGGTCAGATCCTCAGGTCAGGTCATCGGCTCAGATGCCATACGGCGGGCGTGCGCTGGTCCGGCGGGTACTGCACGAGCCGCCCGTCGGAGGCCACGCTGACCGTCATCCGGGTGATGGCGTTGACGAGGCGGTAGCCACCGGCTGTGGGCTCCAACTGCCAGCGCTGGAGGGTGTTCTCCGGAGCGCATGTCTGCGGCGCCGCCTCGACGCCCGGCTGCAACGGCACGTTGAGCGTGAGCCTTCCGCCGCGCACCTCGAGACAGCCGTCGGCCGTCCGCACGGTCATGTAACCGTCGGCCGTGCGCGCCACCTCGGCGGTGAAGGAGCGGCCGCCCGTCCGGAAGGTGTACGCCCCGTCCGCCACCGGCACCCGGGTCAGGTCCCGCCACCCGGGCGCGTGCCCGACCGCCGTGCCGCGTGCGGTGAACTCGGCGTAGGTGGCGTCGGGATGGGGATCGCCCCAGGTCGCCTGGGCGATGTGCCGGAGCGCGGGCCACAGGGCGACGGCGACCTCGTTCTCGGTCTCGCCGCGGCCGTTGTCGGGCCACAGGCTGATCTTCGCGCCGGTGATGCCGTCACTGGAGGCGAGCTTCTCGCCCTCGAAGCTGCGCGGGTCCCAGCTCTGGTCGTACAGCCCCTTGGTGTCGCTGTGGAAGCCGCCGCGGACCAGGTACAAGGCGTATGCCGCGTTCATCAACGGATAGCCCCGGGCCAGGAGTCGGCTCGGTTTCACCGCCACGTTCAGCCAGTGCTCGACCGTCGTTCCCGCGGCCACGGGGACGGTGTTGGCGCCGGTGAGCCCGTCGTTCCAGATGCGCAGCTTCCTGCCCTTGGCGGCCGCGTGGGCGTGGACGCGGTTGACGAAGTCGATGAAGGCGTCCTGGGGTGTGGCGTCGGGGCCGTACCTGTCCTGCGCGTACTTCAGGATCTGCGGGTACTTGGCGAAGTCGGAGCCGAGCATGTACTCGTCGGCTCCCATGTGCCAGGACGTGGCGGTGAAGACCTGGGCGTACTCGTCGATCAGGCCGGTGTAGTAGGCGAAGGCCTCGGGGCGGGTGATGTCGAGGCGCGAGGGCTGCTTGTTGCCGTCGGAGTCGGTCAGCTGGAGATCGGGGCGGTTCTCGATCCACGGGTCCATGTGCCCCGGCGAGTTGATCTCGGGGATGATCTCGACGTGGTAGCGGTTGCCGAGGGCGACCAGCCGCCGTATCTCGTCCTTGGTGTAGTACCCCCAGGTGTTGGCCTCGGGATGGGCGTCGCTCCTCACCTTCAGTTCGAGGAGCAGCTGGTTGAGCTTGTGGTACGCCATCTCGCGGACCAGGTTCTCCAGCCAGGGCATCGAGACGTGGATGTAGCAGGCGCAGACGCCGACACCCCGCTCCTTGTAGCGCGGTACGTCCACCGTGCGGCCGGCCGGGATGCGGTCGCTCCGGGCCAGCAGCTGGAGGAGGGTGCGGGTGCCGTAGAAGGCGCCGGTCTCG
The DNA here is from genome assembly GCF_052068475.1 of Streptomyces sp. SD31. Taxonomy (NCBI): domain Bacteria; kingdom Bacillati; phylum Actinomycetota; class Actinomycetes; order Kitasatosporales; family Streptomycetaceae; genus Streptomyces; species Streptomyces sp. SD31. The sequence goes on from NZ_JBQHCX010000006.1 coordinate 229,385, forward strand.
GTCGCCGCGGTCACCGAGAGCCGCTTGCCGGCGCTGAGTTCGTAGCCCTCCGCACCGAGGGAGGTCCGGGAGGGCCGGACGTCGATAACGATGTCACCGGGTCGGGCACCGCCGCGCACCACGGCGGCCGTGCCGTGTCCCGCGTCGCGGAGGTCGTCGGCGAGGGTGTCGGCGACCCGCCGTTCGCTCACGCTGTCGGCCACGAGGCGGGCGGAGCGCTCGTAGGTGTAGCTGCCGGGTGCCGGTGTCCAGTCGGTCAGGGCCGGCACCGTGACCGGCGCCCCCTGCTTCTCCTCCGCGACCGCCGGCACCGACACCGACTCCGACACCGCGGAGAACAGAGTCAGCGCCGCCAGGACACCGGCCGTTCTCAAGCGTCTCCTCATGAGACACCCCCATTCATCGGATGTCTGATGATTGGGCGGGCCCCAGGGGCTGTCAATGGGCCGCGAAAAGCGCTGTGTTGACTCATTGATCGGATGATGCGCAGGTCAGCAGGGCCGCGCCGAGGAGCGCTGTCGTGAAAAGTCCAAGAACACCGTCCCGAATATCCAAGCGCCGCACCCCCTCGACGCCGGGCGCGCGGCCAGGCAGAGTGCTGCTACATACTCGCGAGTAAGCCCTGAGGAGGGCCCGTGACCAGCTGGGTCGGCCGGACCGCCGCGGAGATCGCCGCCGCCGTACGCGAGAAGCGGGCCACGCCCCGTGAGGTGGTGGCCGAGCACCTGGCCCGTATCGAGCGGCTGGACGGCCACGTCGGCGCCTTCCGGGTGGTCCGGGCCGAGGCGGCGCTCGCCGAGGCCGACGAGGTCGGCTCGCGCGCCGATCTCGCCGAACTGCCCCTGGCCGGCGTGCCGGTGGCCGTGAAGGACAACCTGGCGGTGGGCGGCGAGTCCAACCGCGTCGGCTCCGCGGCGACGCCGGACACCCCGGCCGACCACGACCACGTCACCGTGGCCCGGCTGCGGGCGGCCGGCGCGGTGGTCGTGGGGCTGACGAACGTGCCGGAGCTGTGTGTCTTCGGCACGACCGAGGGCGTCCACGGCACCGCCCGCAACCCGTGGGACACCTCGCGCACGGCGGGCGGCTCGTCCGGCGGCAGCGCGGCCGCCGTCGCCGCGGGCATGGTGCCGATCGCCCTCGGCAACGACGGCATGGGCTCGCTGCGCATACCGGCGGCCAACTGCGGCCTCGTCACCATCAAGCCCGGCACCGGCGTGGTCCCGGCCGGCATCAGCGACGGCGACTGGTTCGGCATGTCGGAGAACGGCCCCCTGGCCACCACGGTCGAGGACGCCCGTCTGATGCTGTCGGTCATCGCCGGCACCGAGGTCGCCCTCCCGAAGGCGCCCGGCACCCACAAGATCGCCGTGTCCCTGCGCAGCCCGCTCGCCGGGGTCGCCGTCAGCAAGCCGTATACGACCGCCGCCCGGGAGGCCGCGGGGCTGCTGATCAAGGCGGGCCACCAGGTACGGCGCGCCGACCCGCCCTATCCGATGTCGCTGGGCCTCACTTCGCTCGCCCACTGGACGGCGGGCACGGCCGTCGACGCCCAGGGCCTCGACCCGCACCGGCTCGCCCGCCGGACCCGGGTCCACGCGGCCGTCGGCCGGCGCTTCCTGCGCCAGGTGCGGGGCGGTGAGAGCCGGGAGCAGCTGCGCCGCCGCCTGGAGCCGTTCTTCGCCGAGTACGACGTGCTCCTGACTCCTGCCCTCGCCCGCCGCTCCCCCAGGTCCGAGCCCTGGCACGAGCGGGGCTGGCTGCGCAACATCATGGCCAACACCGCCTACTCGCCACTGACCCCACCGTGGAACCTCACCGGCTGGCCCGCGCTGTCGGTCCCCTTCGGCACGCTGCCCTCCGGAGCGCCCTGCGCCATCCAGCTGGTGGGGCGTCCGGGCTCGGAGGCGGAGCTGCTGGGCCTGGCGGAGCAGATCGAGAAGCTGCGGCCCTGGCAGCGGACGGCGCCGCTGGACCAGGCGGTGTCGTCGTAGTCCTCAGATCGCGCCGGGCATGTGGCGCGCTGCTGTGACTCCGGCCGCCGTCCGCAGTCTCCGGTAGTAGGACGCGCAGTATTCGTCGTCGATCAGCGGCAGGACCTTGTCGAGGCCCGCGATGCACCACCAGAGGATCGCCACACCCTCCTCGTCGAGCCCGCCGTCGAGCTCGCTCCGGACGAGCCCGGCGACGTCCGCGTCGAGCAGGACCAGATCCACCCCGTCGTAGTCCACTCCGCGGAAGCCCGCCGGGAACGGCGCGCGCATGTGCTCCTCCCACAGGTGGGCGAGTCCGTCGTCATGGTCTCGTTCGCTCACGCCCTGATCATCGCTTTCCGGTCTCTTCCGCGAAGGGTCCCTCGGCCGTGAACGCCAGCCGCGCGAAGCGTTCGCCGATGCGGCGGTGGGTGGCGGCGTCCGGGTGGAGGTCGTCGGGGAGGGGGAGTTCGGCGGAGTCGGTCTCGCCGTAGAGCTCGCGGCCGTCGAGGTAGTGCAGGTGCGGGTCGTCGGCCGCGCGCTGCTTCACGATGCGGGACAGCTCGTCCCGGATGACGCGCAACGTCAGCTTGCCGCCGGCGCGTTCCGCCGGGTCGCCCATGGCGACGAACCGCAGGCGTCCGGTGCCGAGGGCGCTGAAGTCGGGGGCGCAGGGGCCGGGCGTGTCCTCGTGGATCGGGCACAGGATGGGCGAGACGACCAGCAGCGGTGTCGTCGGGTGTCCTTCCCGGATGCTGTCGAGGAAGCCGTGCACCGCGGGGCCGAAGGCGCTCAGCCGCATCAGGCCCAGGTTGACGAGGTTGATGCCGATCTTGACGCTGATCAGGTCGGCGGGGGTGTCACGCAGGGCGCGGGCGGTGAACGGATCGAGCAGGGCACTCCCGGCCAGGCCGAGGTTGATCAGCTCCACGCCGCCGAGGGAGGCGGCGAGCGCGGGCCAGATGCCGGTGGGGCTCGCGGCGTCGGAGCCGTGGCTGATCGAACTGCCGTGGTGCAGCCAGACCCGGCGGCCCGGATCCCGAGCGGGCTCGACGGGGGCGTCGGTGCGCAGGGCGATCAGTTCGGTGGTCTCGTTGTGCGGCAGCCAGATCTCGACGTCCTTGTCGCGGTCGGGCAACCCGGTGAAGCGGACGGTGCCGGGCCGGCCTGGCCGGTGCTCGGCGGTGCCGGCGGCCATGTCGACGACCACGACGTTGCCGTCGGTCACGCTGCCCTGTCCCGCAAGGCGCCCGTCGACGAGCAGGTCGTACACGCCGTGCGGGCGGGGCGGTACTCCCACATAACTGCGCTTGGTGGGCAGCGTGTCCAGTTCTACGGCGCCGGCCCGGGTGCGGAAGGCCAGCCGTACGCCGGAGGGCTGGGACTCGGCCATCGCCAGCTGCTCGTCGGTGTTCTGGGCGCGTGCCCGGGCGGGCAGCCGGTGCGGCAGTACGCCGTGCTCGGTGTGCTCGACGTCGAGAGCGCCGCGCAGCAGGTCGGCGGTGACGGGCGTGGTGATCCAGTCGTGCTCGGTGTCCATGTCCTCAGCCTGTCCGTCAGGGGGTGGGCGCGGTGGGCCAGTTGCGCAGCAGGGCGTCGAGGGCGTCCAGGATCCGGGTCCAGGTCTCCTGGGAGTCGGGGACGCTGTGACTGAAGCCGCCCGCGATCTCCAGGCTGGAGTACCCGTGGAAGACGCTGCCCAGAAGCCGTACGGCATGCGTCGCGTCCGGCTCCGTCAGGTCGTAGCCGCGCAGGATCGCCCGCGTCATCTGCGCGTGCCGGACGCCCGCACTGGCGGCCGCGGTCTGGGGGTCGAGCGGCATCCGCGCGGCGGCGGCACGGCCGGGGTGCTCGCGGCCGTAGTCGCGGTAGACGTCGGCGAAGGCGACCAGCGCGTCCTTGCCGGCCCGGCCGGCCACGGCGTCGGCGGCCCGGTCGGCCAGCTCCTCCAGTGCGAACAGGGCGATCCGCGTCTTGAGGTCCTGGGAGTTCTTCACGTGCGAGTACAGGCTCGCGACCTTGACGTCGAAGCGCCGGGCGAGCTCCGACACGGTCACCTGCTCGAAGCCGACGTCGTCGGCCAGCTCCGCACCCGCCCGGACCAGGCGTTCCGTGGTCAGTCCTACGCGTGCCACAACCGTCCTCCCCTTCGCCAGAAGCGATTATGCATTTACCTAAAGCCTTTAGGCAAATACGGGAGGGGTTGGAGGCGGTCGGCTAAAGCGACGCCGTGGCCGCAGCCGGAGTCGGGGACGCCAAAAACGCGAAATCCGCGGCCAACCGTCGGCCGCGGCTTCTCTGATCGGCATGGGCGTGAGTCCCGCACGCCCATGCGGTCGGCGATCGCGAAGGGGTCTGCCCCGTCAGTCGACGCTGGGCAGGATGTGGGGCTCAGCGAGGTCGTCCTCGTAGCCCGCCAAGCGGATGGGGGCGGACCTGGCCCACACATCGAGACTGCCGATCTCCTCCGACCGGCTGCCCGTGCGCTCCGTGCGTTCCTTGGGGCGCTGTTCGCGATTCGTCTTCTCAGGTGTCACCGCGCACTCCTTCTGTGTCGGATCACCCTCGGGGCGGGCCGGTCCAGTCTGCGGTCCGGTGCTCGACGCCCGCTCGGGTCTTACTCAAAGTCGGCTCGGACGCGGTGGCGCCGGTAACTGGTGTGCGAGCAGGCCGTTGTGCACCGGCTTGTCCCGGGACGGACCGTGGGTGTGGGTTGGGACCCTGTAGTGCTGTCCGTCCGCTACAGATTAACCAAATGAGCGGGTGCCCGCTCGATGGGGCTGCAAACAACGTGTAACTATCCGGAGTCATCCGGTATTTACCAGCTATGTTATTCACGTGTTTGTTACGGTATGAACCGTTTTAAAGCCACTCGTTCGGGTCAACATCATCTTCTTGTCCGGCGCGGAACGCGAGCACGCCGCGCAGTTCAAGTCCCGTTGGCCGATTCGCAAGGCGGCCATGATCTGCTGCCGTACGCAACGGCTTGTCCGGCGGGAGGACTGACGCATGGAGCTGCGCAGTGTCGAAGAGCTGATGGATCTGCTGTACGCCTGCCCGCACCAGCCCGCGCTGCGGACCGCCGCGCTGCTGCGCCGCAGCCGCCCCGCCGACAAGGAGCTCCAAGTGGCGGGCCTGGTGCACGACATCGGGCGGTTGCTGTGCCCGGGCGACGAGATCCGCCGCACCGAGCAAGCGGCGCAAGCCGTACGGCCGCTGCTCGGCGAACGCGTCCACCGCCTCGTGCGCCGCCACAACCCCGGCACCGACGAAGACGCGCTGCGCCTGCGCCTGGCGATCGAGGAGAGCCGGGCCACCGGATTCGACGCCGGGGTCCTGGAGGACTGGCGCACGGTCCTGGAGCTGGTGGCGGCACGGCACTCGCGTCTCGGGGCTGTTGACTGACGGCCCGTCATGAGACGGTACGGCGATGACGTCGTCGTACGCACTCCGGGGCAGGGCCGCCGTCGTCACGGGCGGTACGCGCGGCATCGGCCGAGCGGTCGCCGAGCACCTGGTGCGGGCCGGTGCGCTCGTGTGCGTGACCGCGCGGGACGCCCACGAGGTGCGGCGGACCGCCGCCGAACTGGGCGGCGTCGGGGCGGCCGGCAGCGTGGCCGACCCCGATCATCTGCGGGCGGTCGTGGAACTGGCCCTGCGCGAGTTCGGCCGGATCGACGTGCTGGTGAACAACGCGGCCACCAACCTGCCGTACGGCCCCCTCATGGACGTCGACCCGTTGGCCTGGCGCGAGGCGTTCACCGTGAACGTCGAGGCGCCCCTGCGGCTCGTGCAGTGCGCCTGGCGGGCCTGGATGGGCGAGCACGGCGGCGCGGTGGTCAACGTCTGCACGGAGGGCGCCGCCCATGTCGGCCCCCACATCGGCGCCTACGGCACCAGCAAGGCGGCCCTCGCCCACCTCACCCAGCAGCTCGCGGGCGAGCTGGCCCCGAAGGTACGGGTCAACTCCGTCTCCCCCGGGCTCGTCCGCACCGAGATGGCACGGTTCGTGTGGGAGCCGGACGAGGAGGAGGTGGCGGCCGGGCTGCCGCTCGGGCGGATCGGGGAGCCGGAGGATGTGGCGCGGGCGGTGGTGTGGCTGGCGTCGGACGCGGCGGAGTGGGTGACGGGGGCGGACCTGCTGGTGGACGGGGGTACACGGGTACGCGCGGCCCGCACGGCCAACCCAGGGGCGCGGGGAACTGCCCGACCGGCCCTCTACGCCCCGCAGCCTCCCACCGGCGTCATCACCCCACCCCCGTAGGGGCCTACCACTTACCCGGCGCGTAGTCCTTCAGGAAGACGCCGTACACATCCTCACCCGCCTCACCCCGCACGACCGGGTCGTAGACCCGCGCCGCACCGTCCACCAGGTCGAGCGGCGCGTGGAAGCCCTCCTCGGCAAGGCGCAACTTGTCGAAGTGGGGACGCTCGTCGGTGATCCAGCCCGTGTCGACCGACGTCATGAGGATGCCGTCGCTCTGGAACATCTCCTGCGCGCTGGTCCGCGTGACCATGTTCATCGCGGCCTTGGCGGCGTTCGTGTTCGGGTGGCCCGCCCCCTTGTAGCCGCGACCGAAGACGCCCTCCATCGCGGAGACGTTCACGACGTACGCGCGCCCGCTCGCCGCCTTCTTCGCGGCCTCGGCCATCGCCGGCCGCAGCTTGCTGATCAGGATGAACGGCGCCGTGTAGTTGCACAGCTGGGTCTCGAGGAGCTCCACCGGGGAGATCTGCTCGATGGTCTGCACCCAGGTGTTGGTGTCCACGACGTCGGGGACGAGGCCGCCCGCGTCGATGGCGGTGCCGTCGAGGTGCCGGGCGACGCTGGCGTTGCCCGCGACCAGGGCGAGGTCGGCGACCTTCTGGGCGTCGAGGCCGCTGGTGCCGAGGGGCAGGGCGGCGAGGCCGTCGACCGCGCCGGAGTTGAAGGCGCCGATGACGTGGTGGGCGGGGAGCTCGCCGGCGGGCAGCGGGGCGCTCTCCCCGTCGACCAGGGCGGCGTAGGCGGAGGGCAGGCGGCGTACGGTCTGGGTCGCGTTGTTGATGAGGATGTCGAGGGGTCCCGCCTCGGCGACCTGGTCGGCGAGGGCCACGGCCTGCGCGGGGTCGCGCAGGTCGATGCCGACGACCTCCAGGCGGTGCATCCAGTCGCCGGAGTCGTCCATGGCCTTGAAGCGGCGGATGGCGTCCTTCGGGAAGCGCGTGGTGATCGTGGTGTGGGCGCCGTCGCGCAGCAGCCTGAGCGCGATGTACATGCCGATCTTGGCGCGCCCGCCGGTGAGCAGGGCGCGCTTTCCGGCGAGGTCGGCGCGGGCGTCGCGCTTGTCGCGGTTCAGGCGGGCGCAGTCCGGACAGAGCTGGTGGTAGAAGTAGTCGACTTCCACGTACCGGGTCTTGCAGGTGTAGCAGGAGCGCGGGCGCTGGAGTATCCCCGCGATCCTGCCCTCCTCAGTGGCCGACGAGGGCAGGAGGCCCTCGGTCTCGTCGTCGATGCGCTGGGCGGAGCCGGTCGCCGTGGCCTCCGTGACCGCCTTGTCGTGCGCGGTCTTGGCGGCCCGGCGCTCCTGGCGGCGGCGCTGCTTGACGGTGCGGTAGATGCCGGCGGTGGCCCGGCGCACGGCGATGGCGTCGGGGTGGTCGACCTCCAGCTTGTCGAGTTCCTCGAGCACGCCGAGGCAGACGGCCAGCCGCTCGGGGTCGATGCCGGGGCCGTACACGACCTCGTCACCCGGCTCGTGCACGACCTCGTGCGCCGTCGCCGAGCCTTCCTCTGTCACCGTCATCGCGCTGCCGTTTCCCTGATCACCCGCGCGGCGCTCCGACCGCGTCCGCTTTCGAACGGGGAATTGTACGGAGCGCGGGGCCGGTACTCCAAAAACCGGGGGCCGCGGCGATGAGCGCTCTACATCGCGCTGGGGCGTACCAGGTCGCCCTGGGCCGCGTCGTCGCTCGGGGCCGTCTTGCCGGGGCGGTGTCGGCGGCCGGCTGCTGGGGCGGTGAGTACGCCGAGGCAGGCGATGACGAGTGCGATGCCCATCCAGCCGGTGGCGGGCAGGCGTTCGCCGACGACCAGGACGGCGAGGACGGCCGCGACGGCCGGTTCGAGCAGGGACAGGGTGGTGGCGGTGCTGGCCGGGACGTGGGCGAGGCCCCAGCCGAACAGGACGTAGCCGGCGAACATCGGGACCAGCGCCATATAGGTGCCGACTGCCGCGTTGGACCAGGAGCCGATGAGGGGGGCGCCGGTCATCGCGAGGACGGGCAGGAGGAGCAGTCCGCCGAGTCCGAAGACGGCGCCCATCGCCGCGCGGGAGGGGATCCGGTGGGTGATGAGCCGGTGCGCGGCCCAGGAGTAGAGGGCGTAGGTCGCGGCGGCGACGAGTCCGAGGCCGACGCCGAGCAGCGTGGCGGCCACCGAGGCCTGTCCGGTGTCGTCGGCGGCATGGGCGGCTTCGGCTCCGCACAGCAGGACGGTGCCGAGCAGGCCGAGGCTCGCCGCGAGCATCCAGCGGCGCGTGAGCCGACGGCCGTCCACGACCCGTTCGATCAGGGCCGAGGCGAGCGGGGCGGTACCGATGGACACCACGGTGCCCACGGCGACTCCGGCCAGGTACATGGAGCTGTAGAACGCCAGGGGATAGACCGCCACCGTGACGGCACCGAGCACTACCGTGCCGCGCTGCTCGCGCAGGCGGGGAGCATGGCGGGTGATCTGCGGGGCGGCGAAGAGCGCCTGGAGCAGTCCGCCCATGCCCATGGCGACGGCGCCGATCGCGAGCGGGCCCACATCCGGGGCGAAGGTGGCGGCGGTGCCCGTCGTACCCCACAGCACAGAGGCCACCAGCACGCAGAGCGCGCCTGTCGCCGCCGACCGGCCGGGTCCGGCGCGCCGCCTCACCACCGGTCCAGCAGGTCGGCTGCCAGGGAGCGGGCGTGCCGGAGACGGTCGCCGTCGCCCTCCAGTCCGGCGCGTGCCATCGCGCCCTCCAGCAGGAAGGCCAGGTGCTCGGCCGTCGCGCGCGCCTCGTCGGGCCGGTCGGGCAGCAGCTGCTCCAGGTGGTCGGCGATCAGCCGCTCGACCTCCTCCTTGTGGGCGCGCACCACGGCCCGGCCCTCGTCTCCGGCCGGGAGTTCCGCGGCGGCGTTGAGCAGCCCGCAGCCGCGGAAGCCGTGCTCGTACGCGAACGCCGCGTGGTCGGCGTAGGCGTCGAACACCGCGAGGACGCCGTCGCGCGGGCCCTGGGCCTGCTCCAGGCGGGTCCGGTACAGGCCGAGCCACTCCTGGTGCCGGGCGTCGAGGTAGGCCCTGACCAGGTCGGCCTTGGAGGAGAAGTTGTTGTAGAGGCTCATCTTCGCCACGCCGGCCTCGGCGGTGATCGTGTCGATGCCGGTCGCCGCGACGCCGTCGGCGTAGAAGCGGCGGGCCGCCGCCTCCAGCAGCCGCTCCCGGGCCGGACGCCGTCTTCCGCCCGCTGTCGCACTCGGATCCGTCTCGCTCAACACAGCTCCACACTAGGTAGGTAGGTCTACCTAGCGTAAGGGGTGAGGTGCGGAGTCCTCGTGTGACGTTCAGCGGGTCTCGGTCGGTTCAGCGCTCCTGGTGCGCGGGACGCTCCTCGCGCACCAGGACATACCGACGGTCAAGCCCGGCTGGGTAGGGGGCTCAAGGGCCGCAGGCGGTGATCAGCGCCGCCACCTCCTCGGACACGGCCCTGGCGAGGACGTCGAGGTCCGGTACGGCCTCCGCGTCGGCGACGAGTCCGTAGTGGACGCGTCCGCGGTAGGTCGAGATGGCGACCGCGAGGGACTGGCCGCGCGCGAGCGGGGCGAAGGGGTAGACCTCGGTGACCGGGTGGCCGCCGAGCTTCAGGGCGATGCCGGGCAACGGCACGCTGGTGACCAGGATGTCGAACCAGAGCCGGGCCGCCTGGCCGACCAGCGGTCCGCCGAGCCGATGTCCGAGCGCCGGCACATGGTCCGCGAGCAGGGCGACAGCGCCCGCGCCCCGGTTGGGGCCGGCGTCCTTGTTGCGGTCCATGGCCGTACGCACCGTGGCGAGGCGGCGCAGCGGGTCCGGGTCGTCGACCGGGAGCCGTATCAAGTACCCGGAGAGCCGGTTGCCCTGTGGGTGGGCGGTGCGCGGCCGGCGCTTGGAGACGGGGATCAGGGCGCGGGGCGCGACGCCCTCGCTGCCGTCGCCGCGCTCGTCGAGCCAGCGGCGCAGGGCGCCCGCGACGACCGCGATGAGGACATCGTTGACGGTGCCGCCGACGGCCTTGCGGATCACGTGCACGTCATCGATGTCGACGACGACTCCGGCGGTACGGCGGGTGCCGCTCGGCTCCGCGGTCAACGCCGACGACGAGCGCGTCGCGAGGGTCGACGCGGCGACGGAGGCGCCGATGTCGAGGGCCCGCCCCACGTCGGACACGGCGCCGCGCAGCAGCCCCGGCAGCTTGCGCACATCCGGAAGGAGACCGCGCCGGGGCTCCTCGGGGCGGGGTTTGCGTGCGGGCAGGTCCATCGGGTCCAGGACGGCGGCGGCGAGGGTGAGCGCCCGCAGGCCGTCGGCGAGGGCGTGGTGGAACTTGAACAGCACCGCGAAGGACACGCCGTCCTCCCCCGGCAGCACATGCGCCTCCCAGGGCGGCCGGCCGCGCTCCAGCGGGCGCTCCATGAGCCGGCCCGCCACCGCCTGGAAGTCGGCGGCGGGGGCGTGCAGCCGGACATGGTCCAGGGGGTCGAAGTCGGGGGCGGGCTCGCGGGCCGCGCCACCGAAGGAGAACGGCTGGAGGAGGTCCAGCGGCTGCCAGGCGTCACGGATCCGCATCCGCAGCCCCGGCACGGCGGCGGCGCGCGCGGCGAGCAGGTCGGCCGCGTGGGCGCCGGCGGTGGGCGAGTGCGCCGTGAACACGCCCAGCGCACCCAGGTGCATGGGGTGTTCGGGGGACTCGATGCTCCAGAACGCCAGGTCGAGAGGGGCGAGCAGGTCAGAAGTCAATGGCTTGCCTCGCGTCGACGAAGGGTGGATCAGAAGTCAATCGCCCTGAAGCGATTACGGTCAAGTACGATCAAGCTACGCACAGTTAACAGCAGATTAAGTCCCACCCCTGGTGATAGGGGCGGGACTCATGGTGCATATGAGGTCACCTGAACACAGGTTGCGGCGCCGGGCATCCCGTGGGTGTCACCCGGGAGGCGTCACGGATGAGCACTTGGCGAGCGTCCCCGAGCGGCGCCGCACTCGCTTCACCGCTTCGCCGCGGAGGCCTCAGCGCCGGCAAGGAGCGCTCGCGCCTGCTCGCGGGCATGGCCGATGGGGTCCGGGAAGCTGTTCAGGCCATGGGCGACGAGCGCTCCTTCGTGGAGCAGCATGAGCGTCCGGCCCAGACGGCCGGCCCCGTCCGGGGTGATGTCCCGGGCGAGGTCGGTGAACAGGGCGAGCATCCACTGCTTCTGCCCGGTGATGATCGGGTAGGCCGGGTGGGAGGGGTCGCTGATCTCTGCGTGCGCGTTGACCATGCTGCATCCCTTGGAGCTGTACTTCGCCGACCACGCGCGTGAGGCGTCGAAGACGGCCGTGACGCGCGACGTCGGGGTCGGCCGTGCGGCGTCGAGGTGCTGGGCCAGGAAGGCACGCCAGCGTTCGTCGCGATCCGCGAGGTACTCCACGACGATCTGCTCCTTGGAGCCGAAGCGGTCGTAGAGGGTCTTCTTCGTCACCCCGGCCTCGGCGGCGATCAGGTCCACCCCGACGGCATGGATGCCCCGCTCGTAGAACAGCCTCCCGGCGGCCTCCAGGGCGCGCCGCGCGCCGGGCGTCATCGTGATCCGTCGCGGTCTGTCGGTGGTGCCCATGTCCACGAGTATACCGATCTGTATAGTGGGAGGGAGTTGGTATACCGATCTGTTTAGTTGAGCGCCAGGGAAGGACAAGGCATGAACTTCCTGCTCTCGATCGCCTTCGTGCTCTGCTGGAGTTCCGGGTTCATCGGGGCCAAGCTCGGCGCGGGCAGTGCGGCCGCGGTCACCATCCTGATGTGGCGGTTCCTGCCGCTGGCCGCCGTACTGGTCGTCGTCGCCCTCGCCTCCGGAACGTCGTGGCGGGGCCTCACGCTGCGGGACGTGGGCCGGCAGGCCGTGATCGGCGTGCTGTCGCAGAGCGGCTATCTGCTCACCGTGTACTACGCGATCCAACTCGGGGTCTCCAGCGGCACCACCGCCCTGATCGACGGCGTCCAGCCCCTCGTCGCGGGAGCACTCGCCGGACCGTTGTTGGGTCAGTACGTCTCGCGCAGGCAGTGGCTGGGCCTGTGCCTCGGGGTGAGCGGCGTCGCCCTCGTCACCGTGGCCGACGCCGCGGCCGGCACCGGGGCGGCCTGGTGGGCCTACCTCGTCCCCTTCCTGGGCATGTGCTCGCTGGTGGCGGCCACGTTCTTCGAAAGCCGCTCCCGCACGCGCGTCGCACCCGCGGTGTCGATGACCGTCCACTGCGCCACCAGCGCGGTCGTCTTCACCGCGCTGGCCGTGAGCGCCGGAGCCGCGAAGCCGCCCGCCGAACTCGCGTTCTGGTCCGCGATCACCTGGCTCGTGGCCTTGTCGACCTTCGGCGGTTACGGGCTGTACTGGCTCATCCTGAGGCGCTCCGGAGTCACCAAGGTCAACACCCTCATGTTCCTCATGGCTCCGGTCACGGCGGTCTGGGGCGCCCTCATGTTCGGCGAACCGTTCGGCCCGCAGACCGCGCTCGGCCTGGCCGTCGGCCTGGCGGCAGTGGTCATCGTGCATCGCGGCGACACCTCATCGCCCAGGGCCGACGGCACCCTTCATGAGCGATCGAGGTCGGAAGAGGCCGATGTCCCTGTCGTCCGTACCGCCCGCTAGGACACCCCCTGCCCCTTCCCCAGCGCGATCACCCCGCCCTTGGAAACGGTGTACAGGTCTGCGTCCCGCTCCGGATTGACGCCGATCGTCGCGCCGGGCGGCACCTCGACGTTCTTGTCGAGCACGGCACCTCGCACCACCGCGCCCCGCCCGATGCGCACGTTGTCGTGCAGTACCGCCCCCTGCACCACCGCCCCCGGGTCGACGACGACCCCCGGCGACAGCACGGACCGCGTGACCTGACCGCGTATGAGACACCCGGCGCTGATGATGGACTCGCTCGCCATGCCGCCCGCGTTGAAGCGGGCCGGGGAGAGCTGGCCCGAGTGGGTGTAGATGGGCCAGCTGCGGTTGTAGAGGTTGAAGGCGGGGCGCTCGGCGATGAGGTCCATGTGGGCGTCGTAGTACGCGTCCAGCGTGCCGACGTCCCGCCAGTAGCCCCGGTCGCGGTTGGTCTCGCCGGGGACGTGGTTGGCGCTGAAGTCGTACAGCTGGGCCTCGCCCCGGTCGGTGAGCTGGGGCAGGATCGAACCGCCCATGTCGTGCACGGAGTTCTCGTCCTCGGCGTCCCGCTGGAGCGCCTCGACGAGGGTCTTGGTGGTGAAGAGGTAGTTGCCCATCGAGGCGAAGACGGTCTCCGGGTCGTCCGGCAGGCCCGGCGGGTCGGCGGGCTTCTCCAGGAAGCGGTCCACGGTGAGGCCGTCCGAACCCGGGCTGATCACGCCGAAGGACGACGACTCGCTGCGCGGCACGCGGATGCCCGCCACCGTCACGCCCGCGCCGCTCTCGATGTGCTGGGCGAGCATCTGGCGCGGGTCCATGCGGTACACATGGTCGGCGCCGAACACCGCGACGTACTCGGGGCGTTCGTCGTAGATCAGGTTCAGGGACTGCAGGATCGCGTCCGCGCTGCCCAGGTACCAGCGCGGGCCGAGCCGCTGCTGGGCCGGGACGGGGGTGACGTAGTTGCCGAGCAGGCTGGACATGCGCCAGGTCGTGGTGATGTGCCGGTCCAGCGAGTGCGACTTGTACTGCGTGAGGACACAGATGCGCAGGATGTCGGCGTTGACGAGGTTGGAGAGGACGAAATCGACCAGGCGATACGTTCCTCCGAAAGTGACCGCGGGTTTCGCGCGGTCCGCGGTCAGGGGCATCAGGCGTTTGCCTTCTCCGCCCGCGAGTACGATTCCGAGCACCGAAGGTCCGCCACGACGCATGGCCGCTCCCCTCACCGTGGTTGATGCCAGCCTGCCCCTGAGTAGCGCGCGCTAAGCCTGTTTGAGGATCTCCCGGTAGAGCCGGACCGTCCGCCGTGCCACCGCGTCCCAGCCGAACTCCCCCACCGCGCGCTCCCGTCCGGCCTCGCCCATCCGGCGGGCGGCCTCCGGGTCGCCGATCACCGAGTCCAGGGCCCGCGCGAGTCCGGCCTCGAAGGCCTCGAAGTCGTCGCCCAGCGGCACGAGCAGACCCGTCTTGCCGTCGTCGACGACCTCGGGAATGCCGCCGACCCGCGAGGCCACCACGGGAGTTCCGCAGGCCATCGCCTCCAGGTTGACGATGCCGAGGGGCTCGTACACCGAAGGGCAGACGAACACGGCGGCGTGCGTGAGGAGTTGGATCACCTCCGGACGCGGCAGCATCTGCGGGATCCAGTGCACGCCCTCGCGAACCCGGCTCAGCTCCTGGTAGAGATCGCGGAACTCCTGGTCGATCTCGGGGTGTCGGGCGCGCCGGCGCACAGGACGACCTGCGCGGCCGGGTCGATGTCCCGTACCGCGCGCAGCAGATGGGGCACGCCCTTCTGGCGGGTGATACGGCCGACGAACAGGACGATCGGCCGATCGGCGTCAAGGCCGATGCGGTCCAGGACATCGGTGCCGTGGTCGGGCCGGTAGAGAGTGGTATCGATGCCGTTGTGCACGACGTGGACCTTGGCCGGATCCAGCATCGGATAGCAGCTGAGGATGTCCTCGCGCATGGCTCCGGAGACGGCGATCACCGCGTCGGCGGTCTCGATCGCGGTACGCTCGGCCCAGCTCGACAGGGCGTATCCGCCGCCGAGTTGCTCGGCCTTCCAGGGGCGCAGCGGCTCCAGGGAGTGGGCGGTCATCACATGCGGAATGCCGTACTGGAGCTTGCCGAGGTGGCCGGCGAGGTTGGCGTACCAGGTGTGGGAGTGGACGAGTTCGCGGCCTTCGAGTCCGGCGGCCATGGCGAGGTCCACGGAGAAGGTGCGCAGCGCGTCGTTGGCGGTGTCCAGCGCGGACCAGGGGCGGTGGCGCTGCACGCCCACCCCGCGGCCCTCGCCCCAGCAGTGCACCTCCAGGTCGACGAGATCCCTCAACTCCCGGGCGAGGAACTCGACATGGACGCCCGCGCCGCCGTACACGTCCGGCGGGTACTCCCGGGTCAGCAGTCCCACTCGCACCCGGAACCCCCTGTTCTCAGCGGCTGGTTGCCCTTTCATGGTCACCCAGATGTGGCGCGTGGGGAAGAGCGCGGGGGTCGTGGGAAGCAACAGTCACCGCACACGCCGCCGCCCGGCACGCGGTAGTAGAGGCAGCAGCTGCGGCGCCGGAACGCGGCTGCGGTGAGGGTGCCGGTGCCGGCGAGGAGGGGGTGGCCGAAGAGTTCGGTGCTCAGGGCACGGGCCCGGGCGGCGATCTCCGTACGGCCGCCTGCGCGCGCCCACTGGTCCAGTTGCCGGGCCGCTCCCGCGAGGGCGGATCCGGCGTTGCCCCACAGCAGGCCCGCCGCGACGCGGTACCGGGTGTGCAGGGCGGCGGTCAGCGGCTGAAGGTGTCCGTGCAGGACGACGTCGGCGATCGTCGCCGGGTCCGCGGGCAGGGGGCGCACCTGAGGGAGCCACAGGTCGTCGGGGGCGCTGCCGTCGGGGTCCCAGTGCAGCAGGCGCGGGTCGAGGTCGGGGACACTGCCGTACAGGGCGGCGCAGCCGAGCGTCACCGACCACAGGCGGGCCGCGAGTCCCTGCTGAGCCACGGAGACGGCGACCCGCAACTCGGGGGCGCCCAGGGCGTTCGCGACTTTCCGGACGCGGAAATCCAGGGGATTTCCCCGGGAGTCCGGTGCGGGTTCCGCGTACGCCTCCGCCAGGGTCGGAAGTGACCGAGGGGCGGCGGCTCCGGCGGTGCGTAGTACGAAGAAGCCGCCGAGCGGCCGGAGCGCGGCGAGGTCGGGGTCGAGGTCCACGAGGAGCAGTAGTACCAAGGCCCCTCGGGGTTATCACCTCGGGGTCTCCATCCGGGGTCACCAGCCTTGGGGATGAGACAGCCGCCGTAATACTCCATCGGCAGTACGACACAGTGCGTGCTCTGGTACGACGACGGGAAGAGCTTTTCGCGGCATCGTGTTGATTATGGAAGCCGACCGATCGCCACGCCGCGGTCACCGCCCCCGCCTCACGCAGAGGAGCAGCTCATGAGCGCCCTCGCGTTGTCCGTGCTCCTGTCGCTCATCTCCGCGGTCGCGTACGCGGGCGGGGCGATCGTGCAGGAGCGTGTCGCGGTGTCCTCCCCGGGGCAGCAGTTCGCGCCGATGCGCCGGCCGGGCTGGTGGGCGGCGGTCGCGCTGAACGGCCTCGGCGGCGTGCTGCACGTGGTGGCGCTGGCGTTCGGTCCGCTGAGCCTGGTGCAGCCGCTCGGTGCCCTGACGATCGTGTTCGCGCTACCGATGGCGGCGCTGTTCGTGGGCCGCAAGGCCGGGTCGACGGCCTGGCGGGGCGCGATCATGGCGACCGTGGGTCTCGCCGGGCTGCTGTCCCTGGTGGGCTCCTCCGAGGCGCAGTCGCTGGCCACGGCCGAGCGGGTGGGCGTGGCCCTGGTGACCGGTGGCCTCGTCGTGGCGCTGATGATCGCGGGCCGGGCGGCCCACCGCCATCCGGCGGTGCGCAGCATGCTGCTCGCGACCGGGTCCGGCATAGCCTTCGGCATGTCCTCGGTGTTCACGAAGGTCGTCGCCGTCGACTGGAACGGCGGGGTGTCCGCGGCCGACCTGCCGGCCCTGGCCACGATAGGCGTCTTCGCCACGGCCGGTCTGCTGCTGTCCCAGGCCGCCTACCGGGGCGCGGGACTCGCGGCCCCGCTGGCCACGCTGACGGTCGTGAACCCGGTGGTGGCGGCCGCGGTCGGCATCACGATGTTCGGCGAGATCTTCCGGTACGGCACCACGGGCACCGTACTCGCCCTGGGCTGCGGCGTGGTCTCGGCGGGTGGCCTGATCCTGCTGACGACGGAGCGGATCGCGCGTACGGAGGAGGCGGCCGAGCGGGCCCTGCCCGAGCCGACGCGGCCGGCTGTGGAGCCGGTGCCTGCCGAGGAGCTGCTCGCGGGCGTTCCGGAGCAGACCGGGCCCATGCCGGGCGAGGAGATCCTCGTACCGGACAGTGACGAGATTCTCGTGCCGGACCGTGACGAGATCCTCGTACCGGACAGGATCGAGGGCATCCTCATACCCGCCCAGGTCGCGGAGGGCGCGTACGAGGACGGCGAGGCGCCGCGGCCCGAGGGCGACCCCCCGAACCTCTACGGCCCCTTCTACGGCGGCCCGTACGTCCCGACGCCGGTCCTCGACCGGCACCGCATCCGCGTCAAATCCTGACGCCACCGGCCCGGAGATAGGCCACCGGGTCGATGTCCGCGCCGAAACCGGGCCCCGTCCGCACCTCGAAGTGCAGATGCGGGCCCGTGCTGTTGCCCGTGGACCCGGAGCGGCCGATGCGCTGACCGGCTGCCACCGACTGCCCGGCCTTCACGGAGATGGCCGAGAGGTGGGCGTACTGGCTGTAGCGGCCGTCGGTGTGCCGGATCACCACCTGGTAGCCGAAGGAGCCGCCCCAGCCCGCGTCGACCACCTGACCTGCCCCGATGGACTTCACGGAGGTACCGGTCGGGACGGGAAAGTCGACGCCGGTGTGGTAGCCCTTCGACCAGGACGACCCGGCCTTGCGGTACGGGGTGCCCGCGGGGGAGCTCACCGGGGCGACCAGCGAGCGACTGGCCGTAGTGGACTGCTTCTCCCGCTCGGCGGCGTCACGGTCGGCAGCTTGCCGGTCCGAAGAGGTCTTCTTCTCGGGCGAGGACGTGGCGGGGGAGGCCGGCCGGGTCTTCGTCGGGGCGGCCTTGCCGCGCAGCGCGAGCCGCTGACCGGGCAGGATCAGGTCCGGGTCGGCTCCGATGGCCTTCCGGTTCGCGGCGTACAGCCCCTGCCAACCGCCCTTGACCTGCTGCGACTCGGCAATCCCCGAAAGTGTGTCGCCGCGGACCACGGTGTACATCTCGGCCGTGCCCGCCCGCGACTGGGGCGTGGTCTGCGGCTGGACGTCCTGCACCGAGGTCTTCCTGGTGGTGCCGGCGGGGTGGATGTCGGGGGTGTCCCCGCCCTGGGTCAGCCCGGCCCGCACCGAGCACTGCGGCCAGGCACCCGGTCCCTGCCCGTCCAGCACCTTCTCCGCGACGGCGATCTGCTGGTCCTTGGTGGCCAGATCCGCCCGTGCCGCGTACCGCGTACCGCCGTAGGCCTCCCACGTCGACTGGGCGAACTGCAGCCCGCCGTAGTAGCCGTTGCCGGTGTTGACGTGCCACCGGTTGGTCGACTCGCACGCGGCGACCTTGTTCCAGGTGTCCACGTCGGCCGCCTGCGCGACACCGGTGCCGATGAGCGGGAGCGCCATACCGGCGCCGCCCGCGGTGACGGTGAGCGAGGCACGGTTGATCCTGTTCGGCTGGTACCGGCGGTGCCGACCGCGTACGGCCATGACGGAGCCCCCCATTGACATGCGTCAGGAGGGGCAAAAGTAAGCGCTGCGAACAGGCCATGACAAGACGGCAATTCAGCCGCTCGTCCACGCCAAGTGGCGCGGAACAGACGCACGTTGCCCGGTGCCCGCTACAGCTGAGTGCGGTGGGGCCTTCCGTGCGTATCTGCCTGCGCGACATCGCGCCACCCCGGGTGTGCGGTCGGAGAACCGGCACGTCAGGATGGACGATGGGGCAGTACTGGCGGGCATGACCGGCACCGCTGATATATCGAGGTCACTAGGAGCCAACGTATGAGCACTTCGGCGCAGATCGGCGTCACGGGTCTCGCGGTCATGGGCCGCAATCTCGCCCGCAACTTCGCCCGCAACGGCTACACGGTCGCGGTGCACAACCGGACGCCGGCGCGCACGCGGGCGCTCGTGGAGGAGTTCGGGAGCGAGGGCGAGTTCATCGCGGCCGAGAGCGCCAAGGACTTCGTGGCGGCGCTGGAGCGGCCGCGGCGCCTGGTCATCATGGTCAAGGCCGGTGAGCCGACCGACGCGGTGATCCAGGAGTTCGCGCCGCTCCTGGAGCCCGGCGACATGATCATCGACGGCGGCAACGCGCACTTCGCCGACACCCGGCGCCGGGAGCGCGACCTGCGCGAGCAGGGCATCCACTTCGTCGGCATGGGCGTCTCCGGCGGCGAGGAGGGCGCGCTGCACGGGCCGAGCATCATGCCGGGCGGCCCGAAGGAGTCGTACGACTCGCTGGGCCCGATGCTGGAGAAGATCTCGGCGAAGGCGGCGGACGGGGCGCCCTGTGTGACGCACGTGGGTCCGGACGGTGCCGGGCACTTCGTGAAGATGGTGCACAACGGCATCGAGTACGCCGACATGCAGCTCATCGGCGAGGCGTACCAGCTGCTGCGGGATGTCGCCGGGTACGAGCCCGCGCAGATCGCGGAGATCTTCCGGACCTGGAACACCGGCCGTCTTGACTCCTACCTGATCGAGATCACCGCCGAGGTGCTGTCGCACGTGGACGCGGCGACGGGCAAGCCGTTCGTGGACGTGGTGGTCGACCAGGCCGAGCAGAAGGGCACAGGACGCTGGACCGTGCAGATCGCCCTGGACCTGGGCGTGCCGGTCTCCGGCATCGCGGAGGCGGTCTTCGCCCGCTCCCTGTCCGGGCACGCGGCGCTGCGGGACGCGTCCCGCGGGCTGGCCGGGCCCAAGGCGTCGCCGCTGAGCGAGGCGGAGGCGGGGGCGTTCGCCGACCGGGTGGAGCAGGCGCTGTACGCGTCGAAGATCGTGTCGTACACGCAGGGCTTCCACGAGATCGACGCGGCGCGCGCGGAGTACGACTGGGACATCGACCTGGGTGCCGTCTCGGCCATCTGGCGGGGCGGCTGCATCATTCGCGCGGCGTTCCTGGACCGGATCCGCGCGGCGTACGACACCCGGGCCGATCTGCCGAGCCTGCTGGCCGACGACACGTTCGCGCAGGAGATCGCCGCGGCGCAGGACGACTGGCGTGAGGTGATCGTCGCGGCGACCCGGCAGGGGGTGCCGACGCCGGGGTTCGCTGCGGCGCTCGCTTACTACGACGCGCTGCGGGCCGAGCGGTTGCCTGCGGCGCTTACGCAGGGGCAGCGGGACTTCTTTGGGGCGCACACGTATCGGCGGACCGATCGGGAGGGGTCGTTCCACACGTTGTGGGGCGGGGATCGGTCGGAGGTGTCCGCCTAAGAACTCGGGGGCGGTCGTATCGCGGGTGCGGGTGCGTGGGGGTTTGCCGCGCAGTTCCCCGCGCCCCCTCAGGGCGTTGCGGTGGGCGGCGATTTCTCGTCGCCCACCGCTCCGCGTTCACTGCCTGCCGCGTTCTCGTCGCCCCCTCAGGTCAGTGGTGGGCCTGGCTCCGGGTTCGGTACCGGCTCCGGTCCCGGGGGGATCGGTGACGGGGAGGGTTCCGGGGGCGGGCTCGGGGTCGGAGGCGGAACCGGGCTCGGAGGTGGGGGTGGGGTCGGCTCAGGGGGGCGGGCCGGGTCCGGGGGCTGGGGTTCCGGACCCGGTGTCGGGCCCGGGGTCGGGCTCGGGTGGACAGGATCCGGGTGGACGGGATCCTGATACGGGTTCGTCATGGCGTCCTCCGGCCAATCGGTGCACGTCGGCTCTGGACTACTCCCCCGCGTACCCGACGGCCGCGCCGCCAGTCACTCACCCGCGTCACCCCGGGCGCCCAGGTGGGTCTACCGCGGGTGCAGAGCCCGGGCACCCGCCGCCAGCCCGAGGCGAGGGCTGGACAGTACGGGCACCGGTGTCGTGGTCAGTTGCCGGGCCCGGGTGAGGGAGACCTGCGCGAGGACGACCGCGTCGGCGTCGGTGACCTGGTCCGCCGCGGAGGCCACCAGACGGGCACAACCATCGACGTCCCCCGCGTCGAAGCGCTCCCACGCGCCCTCGACGAGGCGGGTCCGTACATCGACGGGGCGCCCCGCACGGCGGGCCTCCTCCTCGATCAAGGACACCGTCGGACCCAACGTGCTCTCCACCGTGGCCAGGACCACGACCCGAGGCCCCTCGGCCACTGCGGCCGCCGCCATCGGACGGTCCACGCGCAGCACCGGCACCCCGGCCTCGGCGGCGGCCGCCTCCGCGATGGCGCCGATGGTCGAGCAGGTGCACAGCACGGCCCGCGCACCGTCGGCGACGGCCTCGCGCAGCGCGTCCCGGACGTCGTCCACGACGGATTCGGGGCCTTCTCGGCGGGCCCGGGCCAGCAGTTCCTCGTCGATGAAGTGGCGCAGTTGCAGGCCTTGATGGTCTTCGTCGCGCAGTGCGTCGAAGACCGGGACGTGCAAGGGCGAGGTGTGCAGGAGGGCGAGCATCAGAACCTCCCCGGGTGCTCCCGCAGCCAGTCCTGCGCCGCCTCCAGCAGGCCGGGGTCGGCTGCCGGGGCCTCGTCGGGGTGGCGTTCGGCCCACTTCACGACGTACGGGCACAGGGGCGCGACGACGACTCCCTCGCGCGCCGCCGTGCCGTACAGCTCGCGCGCCAGGGAGCCCGCGATGCCCTTCCCCTCGTGGGCCGGCTCCACGATGGTGTGGACGGGGACGAGGGCGCGCGCCGGGGATTCGAGGACGAAGTACTCGATGCGGCCGACCACTTCGTCGCCCTGGAGCGCCTCCAGGCGGCCGGCCGACCGGTCGTCGCGGATCTCGATGTCAGTCATGGCGCGCTCCTGGTCTTGACCTCGGGTCAGGCCGTCGGCACGGCCTGCGGGCTGCGCTCCTGGTCGGAGCCCGGCACCGGCTCGGACGGGTCGGCGCCCAGGGCCACGATCCGGTTGGCTCCGTCCACGTGCACGACCCGCGGCTCGAACTCCCGCGCCTCGGCATCGGTCATCTGAGCGTAGCTGATGATGATCACCAGGTCGCCGGGGTGGACGAGATGGGCGGCGGCACCGTTGATCCCGATGCCCCCCGAGCCGCGCTCGCCCTCGATGACGTACGTCTCCAGGCGGGCGCCGTTGGTGATGTCGACGATGTGGACGAGCTCGCCGGGGAGCAGGTCGGCGGCGGCGAGCAGGTCCGCGTCGATGGTCACCGATCCCACGTAGTGCAGGTCGGCCTGGGTGACGGTGGCGCGGTGGATCTTGGACTTGAAGAGAGTACGCAGCACTTGGGCGCTCCTGCTGTTCGGCTCCCTGCCTGCTTGTGCAGGTCAAGGGCGGTTTCACTCTGCTCTGCCCTCGGTGTCGACAGGCGCAACCAGCGTACGGAACGGCACTGTGGGCCGCATTGAGAGCCCCGTCACTGAGCTGCTGGGCCGCGCGCGCCAAACTCGGGTCCCGGGCCCTCCTCACCTGGCATTATGAGGGCGAACGGAGATCCACCCGTTCTGTGTCGCAGTGGGGGCGAGGGGCAGTGCCACATCGGAATTCAGCTGACGATCACCTGCACGCCCTTCACCAGCAGGGCTGGGAGGCCGCGTGTTCTCTCCACCGACACCTGAGCAGCGGAGGGGAGTTGGCCCCCATCGCCACTCCAGGCGTGCTGCTCGAAGCGGGTGAGATCGCATACGGCGACGTGTCGGCGGATTACGCGCGCTTTTATGGCACGAACGTGACCTACAACCAGCGCTCGGGCTTCTACTTCGGGTCACCGCTGTTCGTCGCCGCCGGGCTGGTCGGGGACGCGCTCGCCAACAACAGCGCCCGCAGCCGGGCGCAGGCGATGGCTCAGGCACAATGGCGCGACTTCTCCCCCTGCCGCGCGATACTCACCGACCGTCGCATGCTGCTGCACGTCGCGGCCGAGAACCGTTGGGTGACGCTTCGGCACCACGAGATCATCAGCTTTCTTCCCGTGCTCGATCAGTGGGCGCTGTTCACCGACTACCAGCAGTGGGAGCCGATGCGGCTGTCCGGACCGACCGTGCCATGGTTGACCGCCGCGACGATCTCTGTGCTCAACCGGGGCCGGTCCGAGTACCAGCAGCTGCCTCCCCTGCCGCTGCCGGACTGATGTCCAAACCGTCAGGCATTCCAGAACCTGAAGGCTCTGTCGGTCACTTGCTGCGCTGTAGCGTTCCGGTGTCCTCCGCACTCGGCACCTTGTAGTTCAGGCTGCCGTCGCCCGAGGGGGTCAGGACGACGTCGACTTCGTCGACGCAGTTCAACGGGCTGCTCTCCTTGGTGATCTCCTCTCGGACCTGTACCGAATACCCGGTGTCCATGGTGAGGATCCATCGGCCGCTGCACGCCAGCGACGGGTAGTCGACGGTGGCCACCTGGTCGCCGAGCTTCCCGCCCGTGTAGTTCACCTTGATCGAGTAGAGGTCGCCCTCCGGCTCGCGCACGTTGCCGGTCCACTTGCCCTTGTAGTCGGCAGGGGACGCCTTCGGCGACCCGGACGCCCCCGAGGTGCCCGAGTTCTCGTTTCCTTTGAGGTCGGGAAGCTTCACGGCCAGGACGATGGCGAGTACGGCGACGGCGGCCAAAGTGAGCAGCACGGAGCCGACCCGCTTCCTGCGGCGGCCGCCCGGCTGGAAGCCTCCCGGTACCGGCGGCATCGGCGGCGTGGCCACCGTTGCACGTGGTGTCGGCATCGGCGGCATGGGGGTCGGCGTCGGCGTGGGTACCGGGGGCATCGGTACCGGCGTCGGAGCGCCCGGCGGCGGAGGCGGGACGCGCCCGCCCTGCATGGTCGGCAGGGCGTGCACGCCGTCCCCGCCACGGCCCGCGGCCGGGTTGTCGACCTGGGTCGGCGGCGGCGCCTCCTCGAGGTCGAGGAGGCTGGAGGCGTGTCGGCCGAGCTCCG
The DNA here is from genome assembly GCF_052068475.1 of Streptomyces sp. SD31. NCBI lineage: Bacteria > Bacillati > Actinomycetota > Actinomycetes > Kitasatosporales > Streptomycetaceae > Streptomyces > Streptomyces sp. SD31. The sequence continues at coordinate 253,324 of NZ_JBQHCX010000006.1, forward strand.
CTGTCAGGGCGCCCGGAAGCCACGCGTCCGAGGTGGCATCCGCCGTGGCCGCCTCTGCCGTCGCCACGATCTCAGGCAGCGGAATTCGGTTCTCGGGCTGTTTGGCGAGGCACCGCCCCACGAGCTCGGCGAGCGGCTCGGGCATCCCCTCCAGGTCCGGGTCGTCCTCGGTCGCCCGCAGCATGAGCGCGTGGGCGCCGCTGTCCGGGCCCCCGAACGCCTGTCGGCCCGTAGCGGCGAACACCAGCACCAGGCCGAGGCTGAACACGTCGCTCAGCCCGGTGATCTCGCTGCCCAGGATCTGCTCGGGCGACATGTACCCCGGAGAGCCGACCATCGCACCGGTGCGGGTCAGCACGCTGGCGTCCGCCGCGCGGGCGACGCCGAAGTCGATCACCCGGGGACCGTTGACCGTCAGCATGACGTTCGACGGCTTGAGGTCCCGGTGCACCAGCCCGCAGCCGTGGATGCTCTGCAGCGCACGCGCCAGACCGGCGGCCAGATGCCACACGGACTGCTCCGGCAGTGGCCCGCAGATCTCGGTCACCGCCTGGTGCAATGTGGGGCCGGCGACATACCCGGTGGCAACCCAGGGCGTGTCCGCCTCGGTGTCGGCGTCCAGGACCGGGGCCGTCCACTCCCCGCCCACCCGCCGCGCCGCGGCCACCTCCGCGCGGAACCGGCGGCGGAACTCCGCGTCGTACGCCAACTGCGCATGGACCAGCTTCACGGCGACCGTGCGCCCCCGCCGCGACCGCCCAAGGAATACCTGCCCCATGCCCCCGGCCCCGAGCCGTCGGAGCAACCGGTAGTCCCCGACCTGCGTGGGATCGCCGGGCCGCAAGTTCTCCATGATCGTTTCGTCCCCCTGTTTCCCTCGCCCGAGTGCTGCGGACAGTGGTGCACTCGATATCGGCTCAGCGTGGCACTACAGGCCGACGCTCATTACAACATCACCGGTTGCGCCTGCGGGCGTCACAGGTGCATCACGCCGCGATCGAGCGACGTCGGCCGAGGTGTGGTGAGGCCGGCGCATCGACCCGACTCTCTCCCCGGGATTGGCCGTCGTGCGCACGGGTACTCAGACGATCTTCGGGAGACCGGCAGCCTGCCGGCGTGGGAAGGAGAAGCAGCCGTGCCTGACGAGAAGGTGAAGAACGTCTTCGTGATCGGGCTCGACGAGGCGAATCTGCCGACCCTCCGGCAGATCCCGGGAGCGGAGTCGCTGTGCTTCCACCAGTTGCTGACGATCGATGAACTGCAGGTCGGCGAGGTCGAGTTGCCCGCTCTGATCGACAAGGCCCAGGCCGTGCTCGACGCCTTCGAGGGAAGTGTCGACGCGATCGTGGGCTACTGGGACTTCCCGGTCAGCACCCTCGTCCCGATTCTGAGCGAGCGCTACGGCACCCGCAGCACGAGCCTGGAGTCGGTGGTGAAGTGCGAGCACAAGTACTGGAGCCGGCTGGAGCAGCAGAAGGCCACCGACCGGCACCCCCGCTTCGGCAGGGTCGACCTGGCGGCCGAGCCGCCGCGGCCGCCCGAGAACGTCGGGTTCCCGATGTGGGTCAAGCCCGCGCTCTCGTACTCCTCCGAACTCGCCTTCGGCGTCGAGGACGACAAGGAGTTCCGCGCGGCCGTCGCCGAGATACGCGAGGGCATCAGCCGGATCGGCCGCCCCTTCGAGCACGTCCTCGACCGCATCGACCTGCCGCCGGAGATGGCCGGCGTCGGCGGCCAGGTCTGCCTGGCGGAGGAGGCGATGTCCGGGGTCCAGGTCGCCGTGGAGGGATACGTCCACCGGGGCGAGGTGACCGTCTACGGGGTCCTGGACTCCATCAACTACCCCGACTCGCCGTGCTTTTTGCGCCACCAGTACCCCTCGACCCTGCCGCAACCGGTCATCGCGCAGCTCCACGACGTCAGCGAGCGCGTGATGCGACAGATCGGAATGGACTCGGCCACTTTCAGCATCGAGTACTTCTACGAGCCGCGGACCCAGGAGATCAGCCTGCTGGAGATCAACCCCCGGCACTCCCAGTCGCACGCGGAGCTGTTCCAGTACGTCGACGGCGTGCCCAACCACCACTGCATGGTCCGCCTCGCGCTCGGCGAGGACCCGCGCATGCCGCACCGCGAGGGTCCGTACGCGAGGGCGGCGAAGTGGTACCACCGCTGGTTCACCGACGGCGTGGTGCGCCGTGTTCCCGGGCCCGAGGACATCGCGCGCATCGAGCGGGAGACCCCGGGCGTGCGCATCGACGTGGTCCCCGAGGAGGGCAGCAGGCTGTCGGACCTCCCTCAACAGGACAGCTACAGCTACGAGTTGGCGCACATCTTCACCGGCGGGGCGAACGAGGAGGAGCTGCGGGAGAAGTACGACCACTGCGTGGCCGCCCTGGGCCTCGCCTTCGAGGAAGCCCCGCGAGAGTAAGGAGCACGTCGGTCCATGCGTTACGTGACCAACCTGCCGTACGCGACCAAGGAAGAAGAGCACGTCACGATCCCCATGTCCGACGGGGTCCGGCTCTCCGCGCACATCTGGCGCCCCACCTCCTCGGACCACGAGCCGGTGCCCGCGGTGCTGGAGTACATCCCGTACCGCAAACGCGATCTGACGGCCGTACGCGACTCGATCCACCACCCCTACATCGCCGGGCACGGCTACGCCTGCGTCCGCGTCGACCTGCGCGGCACCGGCGATTCCGAGGGTGTGCTGCGGGACGAGTACCTGGAGCGGGAGCAGGCCGACGCGGAGGAGGTCCTGGCCTGGCTGGCGGAGCAGCCCTGGTGCGACGGCGGCACGGGGATGATGGGCATCTCCTGGGGCGCGTTCGCGGCGCTCCAGGTCGCGGCCCGCCGGCCACCGAGCCTGAAGGCCATCGTCATCGCGTCCTTCACCGACGACCGCCACGCCGACGACATGCACTACATGGGCGGCGCCCTGCTGTCGGACAACCTGGCCGAGGCGGGCACCATGTTCGCCTACGGCACCTGTCCCCCGGACCCCGCCGTGGTCGGTGACCGCTGGCGCGAGATGTGGCGCGAACGGCTGGAGCACACGGAGCCCTGGGTCCTGCCGTGGCTCCGTCACCAGCGCCGCGACGACTACTGGCGGCATGCCTCGGTGTGCGAGGACTACAAGAGCGTGCGCTGCCCGGTGCTGGCCTCCAGCGGCTGGGCAGACGGCTACTCCAATGCCGTGACCCGGCTGCTCGGCAACCTGGACGTGCCCCGCAAGGGGCTGATCGGCCCCTGGTCGCACAAGTTCCCCCACCTCGGGGAGCCCGGGCCCGCCATCGGCTACCTCCAGGAGGTCGTGCGGTGGTGGGACCACTGGCTCAAGGGTGTCGACAACGGCGTCATGGACGGTCCCATGCTGCGGACCTGGATGCAGGACAGCGTGCCACCCTCCACCTCCTACGAGGAGCGGCCGGGACGCTGGGTCGGTGAGCCCGAGTGGCCCTCCCCGCACATCCGGCCGGTCACCCATCCGCTCACCCGGCACCGGATCGAACCTGCGCAGGCCGCGCCCGGCGCGGGGCGGGCGCCCGACGGCGACGCGATGACCGTGCAGTCACCGCTGTCCGTCGGCCAGTTCGGGGGCAAGTGGGCCTCCTACAACGCGCCCCCGGACCTGCCGTACGACCAGCGCGAGGAGGACGGCGGTTCACTCGTCTTCGACAGCGAGCCCCTGACCGAACGGCTGGAGATACTCGGCTCACCGAGCGTGGAACTCGATCTGTCCGTCAGTGAGCCGGTCGCCATGGTGGCCGCGCGCCTGTCCGACGTGAGCCCCGACGGCGCCGCGACCCGTGTCTCGTACGGCCTGCTCAACCTCACCCGACGCGACAGCACGGAGTCCCCGGAGCCGCTGGAACCGGGCCGACGCTGTCGTGCCACCATCCCGCTGAACGGAGTGGCGCAGGCATTCCCGCCGGGCCACCGCATCAGGCTCTCCCTGTCCACGTCCTACTGGCCGCTCGCCTGGCCGCCGCCGCAGCCGACGCTGCTCAGCGTCCACGAGCACTCCAGCACGCTCACCCTGCCGGTCCGGCCGGTCGACGAACCCGATGACATGCCGCCGAGCCCCTTCGACGAGCCCGAAGGCACACCACCGCTCCCCACCCATCAGCTGACGCCGTCCGATGAGCGGTGGGAGGTGAAGCGGGACCTGGTCGGCTACCACGCCGAGCTGGAGATCGTGAAGGATCGCGGCACGGTCCGCTTCGACGGCATCGACCTCGAGGCCGGCCGCCGCGCCTACGAGCGCTATGCGTCGATCGCCGACGACTTCACGTCGGTGACCGGCGAATCCACGTGGACCATGAGGTTCCATCGGGGCGACTGGGACGTACGGGTGGTCACGCACACCGAACTCAGCTGCGACCGGGAGAACTTCTTCGTGGACGCCACCCTGGACGCGTACGAGGCCGACCGCCGTGTCTTCTCCCGCACATGGAACGAGCGCGTGCCACGCGATCTGCTCTGACGTGCGCTCAGGGGCGCCGCCAGGAGTCGTCCGGGAGATGAGAACCTGCCTGCGGTCCCATCCGGAGCATCCCCCCGTCCACCACCCATGAGGCACCGGTGACATAGGACGCGTCCGGACCGGCGAGGAAGGCGATCACGGCTGCGACCTCCCGGGCGTCGCCCGGACGGGCCAAGGGCACGCCGGGCCGCCGTTCGGCGGTGACGTCGGTGTCCGTCTGACCCGTCATCGGGGTGGCGATCTCCCCCGGAGCGACGGCGTTGACGGTGATCCCGTGCTCGGCCAGTTCCAGCGCCATGACCTGGGTGAGCAGCCCGAGCCCGCCCTTGGCCGCGCAGTACGGCGCCGCGCCCACACGTGGTTGGTGCTCGTGGACGCTGGTGACGTTGATGATCCGGCCGCCGCCGCCCTGCTCGATCATGCGGTGGGCGGCGCGCTGACCGCACAGGAACGGTCCGACCAGATCGACGTCGATGACCTGGCGCACGGTAGCGAGGTCGAGGTCCAGGAACGGGGTCATCGTGCCGGTCCCGGCATTGTTCACCAGTACGTCGATCCTGCCGAGTTCGTCGGCCAGCCGGTCGACGACCCCTGCGGCCTCCGGGAGCCGGGTCAGGTCCAACTGCTCGATCGCGGCCCGACGCCCGGTCGCCCGCACCTCGTCCGCCGTCCGCCGTGCCCCGGCGTCGTCGCGGTGCCAGGTGATGCCGATGTCCATGCCGGCCTCCGCCAGCCGAACTGCGGTGGCGCGGCCGATACCGGAGTCGGATCCGGTGATCAGGGCCACAGGGGCGGTTCCAGGGCCGGTGGCGTCGTGCTGCGGTTCCATGCGGGCTCCAGGTGTCGCGTCCGGTGCGGCCACCGCGTACCCCGCACTGGTCCCACCACACCGGTGTCGGTGTTTCCCCGGGGCTCGCGGCGCGGCACACCGCGTTTCCGGGAAAGGGCCGGCGGGCACCCGGCGCGCAGGTAGCCGGGCGGAAGGGACACGCCATGCACGACCGAACTCGCTCCGACGCACGTCACCCGGTGCAGACCCGACACACCGGTACCGCCCTTCTGGGCATTTACCTCAACGATCATCTGGCGGGTGCCACCGCCGGTGCCGAGCGGGCACGCCACATGGTGCGGTCGTACGGCGGTACGGCCCTCGCGGCGGCGATGGGACCGGTCTCCGCCGAGATCACCGAGGACCGGGCCACCCTGATCGACCTCATGGAACGGCTCGACATCCCGGTACGGCACTACAAGGTCTACGCGGGGCGGATGTCCGAGCGGGTGGGGCGGTTGAAGAGCAACGGCCGGCTCGTACGCCGTTCCCCACTGAGTCCGCTGCTGGAACTGGAGACGCTGCGGCTGGGAGTGGAGGGCAAGGCAGCCCTGTGGCAGACGCTGCGTGAACTCGCCGACCACGAGGAACGCCTCGACCCGAGCCTCCTCGACGACCTGCTCGAACGGGCCCGAAGGCAACAGGGCGTGCTGGAGGAGCTGCGCCGCCGGCAGATCGGGCCAGCGCTGCAGGAGACGTAAAGGGCGGGGTCCCGGCACTGCACCGGGACCCCGGTCTCATCGGATCACTCCACCGCGGTGGGCCTGCGCGACGCCGACATCGCCTCGTCGACGTCGGTCAGCGGGCGCAGCCGGTAGGTGTAGGAGTAGTCGCGGCTCGCGAACAGCTTGTACTCGTCGTGGGTGTGGGCGCCCCAGCTGTTGTCTCCGCCCAGGCCCATCTGCCGGTGGTTCACGCGGAGGACGACCTCGTCGCGCGGGGTGAGCTGGTAGTCGTGGCGGACTCCGGACGACAGGTCCTCGGGGGTGAAGTGGGAGGCGTTGACCTCCAGCAGGGGCTCGCCCGAGACGAGCAGGCCGGTGCCGGCGCCGTCGGTGAGCGCGACCCAGCGGACGTCGGTCTTGTTGCCGTTCTCCTGGGGGCGGATGTACGGGGTCCACTGGCCGGAGACGGTCCCGGAGTACACGCCGACATCGGTGCCGTCATTGCGGTCGCAGTAGTTCTCCTCGGGTCCGCGGCCGTAGTAGCGCAGACGCTCGAAGCGCCCGGGCAGGAGCAGCAGCGTGCCGACCTCCGGGATGTACGGCAGGGACGCCGCGCCCGGGCGCAGGGTGTTGTCGACCTTGATCTCGCCGTTGCCGAACACTGTGTAGGTGGTGCTGTACGTCGACGCGACCGTGGTGGGCAGTGTGCCGCTGACCTTGATCTCGACGGCCTTGTCGCGCAGGGCGCGCACGCTGACGTCCGTCACCTTGCGCCGGGCGCCCGCGTCGCGCCAGGTCTGGTTGCGGGTGTGCTGGCCGTTGCCGCGGTCGTTCTCGGTGGGTGCCCGCCAGAAGTTCGGCACGGGCCCGGAGGTGATGAGCCGGGTGCCGCGGGCCTCGTACGAGGTGATGACGCCGCTGCTCTTGTCGACGGTCACGGAGAAGCCCTGGCCCTTGACCGTGACGTCGTTGTCCGCGTCCTCGTACCGCAGTGCCGGCACGCTTGCCAGCGGTGCGGGCGTCACGGCCGGGGTGTCGGCGTCGACGGGGAGTTGCTGCTTGGCCACCTCGAAGCCGGCCTTCGCCCACGGGGTGGGCTCCTTGGTGGTGAAGGACAGCTGGAGGAAGTACTCGGTGCCCGGCGCCGGGTCGTCCGGCAGCCGCACCGGCACCGTGATGTCCTTGCCGCTGAGCGGGGGGACGTCCAGTTGGGTGCGGCTCAGCTTGCCGCGCCGGACGACCTCGCCGTCGGCGACGAGGGCCCAACGGCCGTCGAACTCACGGAGGTTGGTGAACAGGTACTCGTTGGTGAGGGTGATCGCCGCTCCGGGAGCCAGCGAATCTCCGGAGGCGGGTGCCGCGCCCACGGCCTGGTAGACCTGCTTGACCTCGGCCGCCTTGCCGGTGAGCCGGCGGTCCGCGGTGATGATGCCGTCCGCGTTGGAGGTCCCGTCGTTGGGGTTGTCGCCCCAGTCACCGCCGTACGGGAAGAAGGTCTTGTCGCGGGGCCGCTTCTCGGTGAGTTCGACGGTGGCCGCGTCGAACCAGAACCGTACGCCCTCGTCGCCGGGGCCGCGGCTGTCGGAGCCGAGTTCGGCCGCGCTCAGCGCGCGGGCGTACACGCGTGCCCGGCGGATCGTGCCGCTGAACTCCCGGGTGGGGTTGTCGACGTCGGTGGCGAGCGCGAGGGGCGCGGTGTTGCTGCTGGGCTTGCGCGTGGTGGTCCGGGTCGCCTTGACCGCACCGTCGACGTAGAGGGTCAGGGTGCCGGCGTCGGCGTCGAAGACACCGGCGATGTGGTGCTCGCTGCCGGTCCAGTCGTCCGGGAGGGCCCAGTTCGCGGTGATCCACTGACCGCCGCCGTAGATGAAGAACTCCAGGGTGCGGTCCGACTGCTTCAGGGCGTACTGGGTGTCGCCCTTGGCGATGATCGGCTGGTGGTAGCCGGTGTAGTGCGGGGTGACCCAGGCTTCCAGGGTGAGCGAGCCCGTGAGGTCGAGGCGCTCGTCGCGGGCGAAGACGGTGGCGCCGGAGACACCCTTGGCACGGTCGAAGGTGCCGCTCGCGGTGAGGACCTCACCGCGCACCCCGCCGGGCCCGGACTCGGTGAGGATCTTGCGGGCGGGCACGGGCCAGCTCAGGGACTGGTCGACGAAGTCCCAGATCCAGCCGCCCTGGAGGACGTCGTAGCGGCGGACGAGGTCCCAGTACTTCGTGAGGTTGCCGTTCGAGTTCCCCATCGCGTGGGCGTACTCGATCATGACGTACGGCCGGGTGTCCGCCGTGTCCTTGGCGCGCTGCTCGACGCGGGACGGGCTGTCGTACATCTCCGAGCGGATGTCGCTGATCGTCGGCCGGTCGTCGCCCTCGTACTGGATGACGCGCGTGGTGTCGTAGGACTTGATCCAGTCGTGCATGGCGACGAAGGTGCTGCCGCCCCCGGCCTCATTGCCGAGCGACCAGATGACCACCGAGGCGTGGTTCTTGTCGCGGTGGACCATGCTCTGGGCGCGGGCCACGCAGGCCTTGGTCCAGTCCGCGTGGTTGCCCGGGTACTCGCCGCGGATGCCGTGGGTCTCGAGGTTGGTCTCGTCGACGAGGTACAGGCCGTACTCGTCCGCGAGTTCGTACCACAGCGGGTTGTTGGGGTAGTGCGAGGTGCGGACGCTGTTCATGTTCATCCGCTTGATGATCTCGATGTCCTTGACCATGTGCGCGCGGGTGAGCGTCATGCCGCTGTCGGGGTGCATCTCGTGGCGGTTCGTGCCCCGGAAGGAGACGGGCTGCCCATTGATCCGCATCAGGCCGTCCTTGAGCGCGAACTCGCGCAGGCCGACGCGGTGCGAGAGCGTCTCGATCACCTTGCCGGCCGGATCGCGGAGGCGGAGGACGGCCGTGTAGAGGTTCGGGTGCTCGGCGGACCACAGCTCGGGCTGGGGCACGGCTCTGCTCGCCCGGACGGTCACATCGTCACCGGCGGGGGCGGACGCGAGGTCGACGGCCTGCTGGAGCGGGCGGGACCAGACGGCGTGGCCGCGGGAGTCGTACAGCTGCGTCTCGACGGAGTAGCCGCCTTCACTCGGCCCCCCGTATGAGCGGACGCTCGCGGTGACCGCCAGCTCGGCGGCCGTGTAGTCGTCGCTCAGCGGGGTGTCCAGCTTGAAGTCGCGCAGGTGGACGTCCGGCGTGGAGTAGAGGTAGACCGAGCGGAAGATGCCGCTCAGCCGGATCATGTCCTGGTCTTCGAGCCAGTCCCCGTCGGAGAATCGGTACACCTCCACGGCGATCCGGTTGGTGCCGGACTTCAGGTGCGGGGTGATGTCGTACTCGGCGGGCGTGAACGAGTCCTCGGCGTATCCCACCAACTCGCCGTTGATCCATACGTAGTGCGCGGACTTGACCCCTTCGAAGTGCAGGAAGGTCCGCCGTCCCGCCCAGCCGCGCGGCACGGTGAAGGTGCGCCGGTACTGCCCCACCGGGTTGAAGCGCGTCGGCGCAGCCGGGGGCTGTGCCTCCTCGCCGAGCCCGTTGGGCCCCCACCACGGGTAGGTGATGTTGACGAAGATCGGACGGTCGTAGCCGTGCATCTGCCAGACGGAGGGGACGGGGATGCTGTCCCAGTCGCTGTCGTCGACGTCGGTGCGGTAGAAGTCGGTGTCGCGGTCGTCGGGGCGGTCCGCGTAGGCGAACTTCCACTTGCCGTCGAGGCTCAGCCGGTACGGTGAGCGGGTGCGGTCGGCGTCCAGCGCCTGCCTGACGTCCGCGTACGGCATGAGGGTGGTGTGCGGCGGCTGGGTGCCGATCCGGAAGACGTCGATGTGCCCGTTCCACTCCGGGGTGCCGTCCGCCGCCCCGGCCCCGTCGGCCGCGTGCACCGTGGCGGCGGACGATCCGGACAGGGCGAGCGCGCCGAGGACGGCGGCTCCGCCCTCCAGGAGGCGACGCCGGCTGACGGGCACGCCTTGGGGGCTCGGATGGCCGGCGAGGGACTCGGGAGCGTGCGGCATGACCGTGGCCTTCCTCGGGACGACAGTGCGCTGTGCGGGACTTGAGGGAGCGTCAGATCGTGTGCGGTGCTGTTGGCAAACCGAACGAACCCTAGGATGCGAACAGAAACGAATCAATGATGCTGTCGGACTTTGTGTGATCCTGCGGGGTTGACGCGCCCTGTGGTTCCGCCCCTGTAGTTCCGCTGGTTCCGCTTACGCCGCCGTCTCGACCTCCGTGAGGTCGCTCTGCCGCTCTTCGAACTGCGTCCGGTACAGCTCGGCATAGCGGCCCCCGGCCGCCAGCAACTCCTCGTGGGTGCCGCGTTCGACGATCCGGCCGGCCTCGACCACCAGGATCTGGTCCGCCGCCCGCACGGTGGACAGCCGGTGGGCGATCACGACCGCGGTCCTGCCCTGCAGCGCCTCGGTGAGCGCCTCCTGGACGGCGGCCTCGGAGGTGTTGTCCAGGTGGGCGGTGGCCTCGTCGAGGATGACGACACGCTGGCGGGCCAGCAGCAGCCGGGCGATGGTCATGCGCTGGCGTTCGCCGCCGGAGAGCCGGTAACCCCGCTCGCCGACCACGGTGTCCAGGCCGTCGGGCAGGGACCGTACGAGGGCGTCGAGGCGGGAGCGGCGCAGGGCGTCCCAGATGTCGGCCTCGGTGGCGGCGGGGCGGGCGAGCAGCAGGTTGGCACGGACGGTGTCGTGGAAGAGGTGGCCGTCCTGGGTGACCATGCCGAGGGTGGAGCGCAGGGACTCGGCGCTCAGGTCACGGACGTCGACGCCGCCGAGGCGTACGGCGCCCTCGTCCACGTCGTACAGCCGCGGCAGCAGCTGGGCGATGGTCGACTTGCCCGCGCCGGAGGAGCCGACCAGGGCGACCGTCTGCCCGGGTTCGGCGCGGAAGGAGATGCCGTGCAGCACGTCGGCGCCACCGCGCGTGTCGAGGGTCGCCACCTCTTCCAGGGAGGCGAGGGAGACCTTGTCGGCGGACGGGTAGCCGAAGCGGACGTTGTCGAACTCCACCGACACCGGACCGTCGGGGACCTTCTTCGCGTCCGGCTTTTCCTCGATCAGCGGCTTGAGGTCGAGCACCTCGAAGACGCGCTCGAAGCTGACGAGGGCGCTCATGACCTCGACGCGGGCGCCGGCGAGCGCGGTGAGCGGGGCGTACATGCGGGTCAGGAGCAGGGCCAGCGAGACGACGGCGCCCGGCTCCAGGGTGCCGCGCAGGGCGAACCAGCCGCCGAGGCCGTAGACCAGGGCGAGGGCCAGGGCGGACACCAGGGTGAGCGCGGTGATGAACATCGACTGGGCGGTGGCCGTCCGCACCCCGATGTCGGCCACCCGCCTGGCCCTGCTCGCGAACTCCCGCGACTCCTCCTCCGGGCGCCCGAAGAGCTTGACCAGCGTGGCGCCGGGCGCCGAGAAGCGCTCGGTCATCCGGGTGCCCATCGCCGCGTTGAGGGCGGCCGCCTCCCGCTGCATGTGGGCCATGCGGTGGCCCATGCGTCGGGCCGGGATCACGAACACCGGGAGCAGGACGAGGGCGAGCAGGGTGATCTGCCAGGACAGGGTGAGCATCACGGCGAGGGTGAGCAGTAGCGTGACGAGGTTGCTGACCACTCCGGAGAGCGTGTTGCTGAAGGCGCGCTGGGCGCCGATCACGTCGTTGTTGAGACGGGAGACGAGTGCTCCCGTACGAGTGCGTGTGAAGAACGCCACCGGCATGCGCTGCACATGATCGAACACAGCCGCCCGCAGATCGAGGATGAGCCCCTCGCCGAGCGTCGCCGACAGGCGCCTGGCGAAGATCCCGAGCGCCGCCTCCGCCACCGCGATCAGGGCGATCAGCAGGGCCAGACGGACGACCCTGCTTTCTTCGCCGCCCGTCACGATCGCGTCGACGACACGACCGGCCAGGACGGGCGTCGCGACGGCGAGCAGTGCGGTCGCCATCCCGAGCACGACGAAGAGCGCGATCCTACGGCGGTGCGGGCGGGCGAAGGCGCCGATGCGGCGCAGCGTGGCCCGGGCAAAAGGGCGGCGCTCTTGCTGGGCGTTCATGACGCCGTACAGCTGTGTCCAGGCTGTGGTCTCCATACTCATAAGCAGGAACCTAGAACCTCAAGCGGTGTTGAGGTCAATATCGGCGGCTTCGCGCAGACCGGCAGCCGTCCGCAGCCGGTCCGTAAGACGCCGTCTTCGCTCCCGCAACCCGGCGTTGTCGCAGCGCGGAGAGCCTCTGCGAATGTGACAGCCGTACGACTCCCCGCGGGACGCCTGCTCGGACGTTTCCCGCTCCGCCAGCTGCTGTGCCTGCTCCCCCTCGTCCTCATCGTCGTGGTCGCGGTGGAGCACCGGTCCGTGCTCGCCGAGGGCATCGGCCATCTGGCGACGGCCAAGTGGCCGTGGCTGCTCGCCGCGGCCTGCGCCACCTGCCTGACCTGGGTCGCGGCGGCGGTGACCCGGCAGGGTGCGGTGATCGACCGGCTGCCCAGGCTCCGGCTGCTCGTCACCCAGTTCGCGGCGGGCTCGGCCAACCATCTGCTGCCCACCGGCCTGGGCGCGAGCGCGGTCAACCTGCGCTTCATGACGGTGTGCGGGCTGCCGCTCGCCCGCTCCTCGGCCGCGCTGGCGCTGTATCTGCTCGCGGAGAGCGTGGCCCGCGTCGGTCTGCTGGCCGCGCTGTTGGTCGCCTTCCCGGACGCGCTGCGGCTCGGCCCGCTCCTCCCGGAGGGGGCGTGGGGCCCGCTGTTGCTCGTCATCGGCGCGGTGGCCGTCGTGGCCGTGGCCGTCTTCGCACTCGTACGCCGGCTGCGCACCGCCGTGCTCGCTTTCCTGCGCACCGCGCTGGGCGAGGCACGCTCGGTGCACACCCGCCCGTCCCGGGCGCTGGCCCTGTGGGGCGGTTCGCTCGCCTTCCCCACCCTGCAGGCGACCGGCCTGGTCCTGGTCGGGCTCGCCCTGGGGCTGGACGTGCCGCCCACGCACATGGCCCTCGCCTATCTGGCGGCGACCGTCGCCGTCGCCCTGGTGCCCACGCCCGGCGGGGTCGGCTCGGTCGAGGCCGCGCTGGTCGTGGCGCTGGTGGCGGCGGGCGGCCCGGTGGCGGTGGCGACGGCGGTGGTGCTGGCCTACCGGATCATCACGGTGTGGCTGCCGCTGGTGCCTGGGGCGTTGACGCTGGGGGCGCTGGTGCGGTGGAAGGTGATCTGAGGGCTGGGGTGAGGGCGGCACCTGCTGCGCGGGCGCCGATCTCGAGGCGCTCGCCGGCGCCCCCGGAAACGGCTGGTGTGACGCTCACGGCCGTGTGACGGTCCCGCCCGGCGATTCGATGGCGTCGCCCGGCCGCTCGCCACCCGCGAGCCACTCCGCCACGGAAACCGCCGCCCGCGTGCCCGCGCGGGCGGCCGTCTTCGCGCGCTCGCCGGGGTGTGGCAAGCCGCCCACGGCGAACACGCCGGACGGCGAGGTGCGCAGGTCCGCGTCGGCGGCGGGGCCGCGCGTGACGGTGTTCAGGGTCAGGTCGCCGCGCTGGGCGAGCTCGTACGCCTGCTCGTGGTGGACGCCGATGCGGTGGTCCTCGTGCGGCGAGTTCGGCTCTATGCGGGGGTGGACGGCGGTGAAGCCGGTGCCGGTGACGCCGCGTTCGGGGCAGACGACGAGGGCCTTGGTGCCGCAGGTCCGCTGGTCCGCTGGTCGATCGCGAGCACCGGACCTGTCATGGCGCCTCTCCCCCGTCGGCTCTTTCGACCGCCTCGGCGATCACCCGCGCCAGCCTGCCGCCGGGGTGCGCGGGCGGCGAGCGGCGCTCTGCGTACCCAGGTCGCGCGCGGCAAGTGCCCCTCTGCCCACAGGCTGTCGGCGGAGAATGCCCGAAACCGTGCCAAGCCGCCGTCCGGCCACCGATCCTGGTACGAACACCCGTGCCCGATACGGCAGGATGAGCCCTCGTGCCGTCCTCGGGGGACGGGTGGCCGGCACGACGGCACATCGCGGAAATCGAGCAGGTGACAACGTGACGAGACTTCACATCCGGCCGTCGGCGAAGGGGTTCGCCGCAGTATTCCTCCCCGGAGGTGACCGGTGACGCGAGCGCTCACTGTGGACGACCTGGTCATCGCCGGGATCACGCTGGCGGCGGGGCTGCTCGCGGCCTTCCTGCTGCGCATGCTGCTGCGCTGGCTCGGCAAGCACGCCGACCGCACCCGCTGGAGCGGCGACGACCTCATCGTGGACACGCTGCGGACCGTGGTGCCGTGGGCGGCGTTCCTCGGCGGCGCGGCCTCCGCCGGCGCGGCGCTGCCGCTGACCCGGACGGTCCAGCACAACGTCAATCAGATCCTGACGGTGCTGCTCATCTTCGTCGTGACGCTGGCGGTGGCCCGCGGGGTCGCCGGGCTGATGCGGACGGTCACCCAGTCCCGCCCCGGCGTCGCCGGCTCGGCCACGATCTTCGTCAACATCACCCGGGTCCTGATCCTGGCCATCGGCTTCCTGGTGGTGCTGCAGACCCTGGGCATCTCCATAGCGCCCCTGCTCACCGCCCTGGGCGTCGGCGGTCTGGCGGTCGCACTCGCCCTGCAGGACACGCTCGCCAACCTCTTCGCGGGCATCCACATCCTCGCCTCCAAGACCGTCCAGCCCGGCGACTACATCCGGCTGAGCAGCGGCGAGGAGGGCTACGTCGAGGACATCAACTGGCGCCAGACGACGGTCCGCAACCTCTCCAACAACCTGGTCGTCATCCCCAACGGGGAGCTCGCGAAGACGAACATGACCAACTTCATGCGTCCCGAGGAGGAGTTGACGATCCTGGTCCAGGTCGGCGTCGCCTACGACAGCGACCTGGACCACGTGGAGCGGGTGACGAACGAGGTCATCGGCGAGGTGATGACCGAGGTCGAGGGCGCCGTCCCGGACCACGAGCCGATCATCCGCTTCCACACCTTCGGCGACTCCCGGATCGGCTTCACGGTCATCCTGGGTGTCGGTGAGTTCAGTGACCAGTACCGGATCAAGCACGAGTTCATCAAGCGCCTGCACAAGCGCTACCGCGCGGAGGGCATCCGCATCCCGGCGCCCACGCGGACGGTGGCGATCCAGCAGGGCACGGTGGCGATTCCGCAGCAGCGCGGCCCCGAAGAGGCGGACGAGATGGCCTCCGTCCGCCTCGACTGAGGAACCACTGAGGAACCGGGGTCCCTACAGGGTGGCCGAGTTCTCGTGGTGAACGGCGCCCTTGCGGCGGCGCGGCGCGGCGAGCGACGGGTTCACCGGGGTGACCGTCCAGTCCGGGTGCCCCGGCATCCGCGGCGTCCGGGTGCCGTACAGCCAGTCCCGAAGGAAACCGGACAGATCCTGACCGGTGACCTCCGAGGCGACGGCTATGTAATCCTCCGTGGAGGCCGAGGAGTTGCGGTACCGGGCGAGGAAGGCGCGCTCCAGGGCGTTGAAGGCCTGCTCGCCGACGAGGTTGCGCAGTGCGTACAGGACGAGGACACCGCCCAGGTAGCGCTGGCCCTCGAACAGGTTCACCGCGTTCGGCGCCGCGACCGGACCCCAGTCGTGGCGCCACTGGTCGCCCTGCGCGTAGGTGTGCTTCATCCGGGCTTCCAGGGTGGTCATGCCCAGGGAGTCCGGCCAGCCGCGTTCGTAGCGGTAGAGCAGCCCGTAGAAGTCGGCGTGGCCCTCGTTCAGCCAGAGGTCGGCCCAGGTGGCGGGGCTGACGCTGTTGCCGAAGTAGGAGTGGACCAGCTCGTGCATCATGTGCGAGCCGATCTTCTGCTCCTCCTGGAGCAGGTACTTCGGCCGGTAGATGGTGAGCGTCTGGGTCTCCAGGCCGGTGAACGCGAAGGGCACGTCGAGATCGGTGTTGCAGGGCAGCAGCCCGTACGTCTCGAAGGGGTACGCCCCGAGCCGTGCCTCCAGCCAGGTCACCAGGGCCGGGGTCAGCGCGAGCGCCGGTTCCAGAGCCTCGGCGCGGGCTACGGGGACGACGTCCCTGAGCGGAAGACCATGCGGGCCCTGCCGCTCCTTGATCACATAGTCGCCGACCGTGATCTGCACGAGCTCCGTGGCGATGGGCTCGCGGGAGCGGTACGTGTACGCCGTACGGCCGTCCGGCCGGCTCTCGGTGCGCACGAGCCGGCCTGTCGCCACCGCGCGCAGGCCGCTCGGGACGGTGAGACGGAAGGAGAAGTCCGCCTTGTCGCTCGGGTGGTCGTTGCAGGGGAAGACAGTGTGCGCCGACTTCGGCTGGCAGAACGCCGCGAACCCGTCCAGCGTGTCGACCCAGCCGGTGTGGGGCAGGGCACGGCGCGGATCCGCCGCGTACTCGACGCACACGGTGACCGCGCACTTGGCGGGCAGGGTCCGGGCGGGCGTTATGCGCAGCTTCTCGTCCACCTGCTCGAAGGTCGCCGTACGGCCGCCGATGCGGACGGAGCGGATGTCGAGGCCGAGGGCGTCGAGGGAGAAACGGGTCAGGGCCTGGGTGGTGCGGATCTTCAGGGTCGCGGTGGCGTCGACCAGCCGGGTGGTGGCGTCGTAGGAGAAGTCGAGGTGGTAGGCGGCGACACGGTAGCCGTCGTTGCCGAGGTCCGGAAAGACCGGGTCGCCGAGGGTCTCGGGGCCCGGGGTTCCCTCGGTCCCGGCGGCCGACGTCCCCGTGTGCGTCGGTGCGGCGTGGGCGGAGGGGGTGGCGGTCAGGGCCGCCGCGGTTCCGATGAGGGCGGCCGCGGGGGCCGTCACTCTGCTGCGATATCTCATGGTCCGCTTTCGCTGGGGCGGCCGGGTGGTCAGGACCGGCCGCCGGATCGGTGATCTCCCTACATGACTGTGGGAGCGGCTGATCCGGTTGCACGGAGGCGGTGCATCCGTTTACGCCGATGCCGAGATCGCGGCACGCATCCCGCACCGGTGTGCGGACCGCTGTCGAGTACGGGTCGATCACGAGATATCTTGATGTCGAGCAATGTTGCAGACGTGGAGCGGAGCACCCGGTGACTGACTCGACCATCATCTATACGCACACTGACGAGGCCCCGGCCCTGGCGACGTATTCCTTCCTGCCGGTGGTCCAGGCGTACGCCTCGCAGGCGGGTGTCGCCGTGGAGACGCGTGACATCTCGCTGGCCGGCCGCATCATCGCGGTGTTCCCGGAGTACCTGACCGAGGACCAGCGCATCCCGGACGCCCTCGCCGAGCTCGGTGAGCTCGCGAAGACGCCCGCGGCCAACATCATCAAGCTGCCGAACATCTCGGCGTCGATCCCGCAGCTCAAGGCTGCCATCGCCGAGCTGCAGAGCCAGGGCTACGCGCTGCCGAACTACCCGGACGACCCGAAGACCGACGAGGAGCGGGAGATCCAGGCCCGCTACGACAAGGTCAAGGGCTCCGCGGTGAACCCGGTCCTGCGTGAGGGCAACTCCGACCGACGCGCCCCCGCCTCGGTCAAGAACTACGCCAAGACCCACCCGCACCGCATGGGCGCCTGGACCCCCGAGTCCAAGACGAACGTGGCGACCATGGGCCAGAACGACTTCCGCTCCACCGAGAAGTCGGTCGTGATCTCCGAGGCCGGCGCGCTGAAGATCGAGCACGTCGCCGAGGACGGCACCACCACCGTCCTGCGCGAGTCCGTACCGGTCCTCGCCGGTGAGGTCGTCGACGCCTCCGTGATGCGCGTCGCCGCGCTGCGCGAGTTCCTGACCGCGCAGGTGGCCAGGGCCAAGGCCGAGGGCGTCCTGTTCTCCGTGCACCTCAAGGCCACGATGATGAAGGTCTCCGACCCGATCGTCTTCGGCCACGTCGTGCGCGCCTTCTTCCCGAAGACCTTCGCGAAGTACGGCGAGGTCCTCGCCGGCGCCGGTCTGTCCCCGAACGACGGTCTGGGCGGCATCCTCAAGGGCCTGGACGCGCTGCCGAACGGCGCCGAGATCAAGGCGTCCTTCGACGCGGAGATCGCCGAGGGCCCGGAGCTGGCCATGGTCGACTCCGACAAGGGCATCACCAACCTGCACGTGCCGTCCGACGTGATCGTCGACGCCTCGATGCCGGCCATGATCCGCACCTCCGGCCACATGTGGGGGCCGGACGGCCAGGAGGCCGACACCCTCGCGGTGCTCCCGGACTCCTCGTACGCCGGCGTCTACCAGGCTGTGCTCGACGACTGCCGTGCCAACGGCGCCTACGACCCGTCGACCATGGGCTCGGTCCCGAACGTCGGCCTGATGGCACAGAAGGCCGAGGAGTACGGCTCCCACGACAAGACCTTCGAGATCAAGGCCGCCGGCACGGTCCGCCTGGTCGACCAGGCCGGCAACGTGCTCATCGAGCAGCCGGTCGCCGAGGGTGACATCTTCCGCGCCTGCCAGACCAAGGACGCGCCGATCAAGGACTGGGTGAAGCTGGCCGTCACCCGCGCCCGCGCCACCGGCGACCCGGCCGTCTTCTGGCTGGACGAGACCCGCGCCCACGACGCCAACCTGATCGCCAAGGTCAACGCGTACCTGCCTGAGCACGACACCGAGGGCCTGGACATCCGTATCCTCGCCCCGGTCGAGGCCACCAAGCTGTCGGTGGAGCGCATCCGCCGCGGCGAGAACACGATCTCGGTGACGGGCAACGTCCTGCGTGACTACCTGACCGACCTGTTCCCGATCCTGGAGCTGGGCACCAGCGCCAAGATGCTGTCGGTCGTCCCGCTGATGGCGGGCGGCGGCCTGTTCGAGACGGGCGCCGGCGGCTCCGCGCCGAAGCACGTGCAGCAGCTGGTCAAGGAGAACTACCTGCGCTGGGACTCCCTCGGTGAGTTCTTCGCGCTGGTGCCGTCCCTGGAGCAGTACGCGACGGCCACCAGCAACCCGAAGGCCAAGGTCCTCGCCGACACCCTCGACCGCGCCACGGCGACCTTCCTCAACGAGGACAAGTCCCCGACCCGTCGCGTCGGCGGCATCGACAACCGCGGCAGCCACTTCTACCTGTCCCTGTACTGGGCGCAGGAGCTGGCGGCGCAGACCGACGACGCGGACCTGGCCAAGGCCTTCGCCCCGCTCGCCGAGACGCTCACCGCGAACGAGCAGAAGATCGTCGAGGAGCTGAACGCCGTCCAGGGCAGCCCGGCCGAGATCGGCGGCTACTACCAGCCCGACCCGGCCAAGGCCGCCGCGGTCATGCGCCCGTCGGCCACCTGGAACGCGGCGCTCGCGTCCCTGAGCTGACACGGGTGCCCTGACGGGGACCGAGAGGCCTGACAGGGCCGCTCGCCCCGTCCCGGCCCGTCCGCCCCGGCCGGCGCATCGCGCCCGTCCGGGGCGGAGCCATGTCCGGCGGCTACCGCGGCCGTACGAGCTCCAGCGTCGGCCGGCGTGCGAGGTCCTCGATCTCCTGGCCGACCGCCGCGGTCACGGCCTTCGTGAACGGCTGCCCCGGCCGTGCCGGATCGCGCCGCCACGCACGCCCTCGACGACGGCCCGCTCACCGGCCTCCCCCATGTCCGCCGGCTCCACCTGGCGCTCCGGGCTCCGCGCACGGGCGATGCCCAGGGGACGGCGGGCGTGTCGGGGTAGCCCCGCTCGGCCAGGTCCCACAGCCGCTGCGCCTCGCGGGAGGGCAGCGGCCCGAGACGGCGAGCCGGTCGAGAAGGTCCCGGCGGCAGGCGTCGTTCATGCCGACCCACTTGCGGTGACACTCCCGCCAGGAGGACGGCGTTCCCCGTTCTGGCCACTCGGCCGTCTCGGCGCGGTACAGCGCGAGGTCCTCACCGGGCCGGATCATCGCCTCCCACTCCAGCAGCGTCCGCTCGGCGAGGGCGGCGGTCAGGTCGGCCCGGGAGTACCCCGAGGAGCCGAGCCGGCTCCACGCCACGAGGCCGGCATGGGGCGCGACGGCCGGCGGTGGGGTCGATCCGCGGCAGGGTCAGTCGTCGTACGGGATCCCGGAGCCCGCTCGGCAGGCGCCGTCGAGCAGTTGTGCGTGCACGGGGATGCGGCGGGCGTCGGTACGGGAGAGCTCGTGCACGAGCACCTGCGTCACCAGTCCCGGGTGGCGATCAGTTCCTCCACGTCCGCGTCCGCGAAGCCATAGGCCTGTGCCACGAACCAGAAGTCCTCGGCCATCTCCTCACGGGCCACGGTCTCGATGTCGAAGTCGTCGTCCTGGAGGTCGTTGAACTCGTCGGTGGCCGCCTGGGTCAGGATGTACAGCGCGGCCAGGTCGGCGGGGCGCTCCGCCTCGATGCGCTCGCACAGGCGCAGCAGGATCTCCTTGCCCCGGTCCACCGCGTGGTCGGGGTAATAGCCGTCCGCGTAGAGCCCCTTGAGGAACGGATGTGCCGTCACCTGCTGGTTGCCGATGTTCATGCTGTGATGGTGCACCACGCCACTGACAACGCCCCGGGAGCAGCCGTCATGACCTCCGCCGTGCCGTCGTTCGAGTTGCTCCCCGGGGCCGAGGGATCGCCGGTGATCCTGCATGTGCCGCATTCGGCGCGGGAGATACCGCCCGAAGTGCGGGCGGACATCGTGCTGGACGACGCCGCGCTGGAGCGGGAGTCGGACCACATCGTCGACGCGCACACCGCGGAGCTCGCTCAGCGGGCGGCCGGGGCGTCGGAGGTCACGCCGTGGCGGTTCGTCAACCGGCTCTCGCGGCTGGTCGTCGATCCGGAGCGGTTCCCGGACGAGCGGGAGGAGATGCTGGCGGTGGGGATGGGCGCCGTCTACACCCGGACCACGCATCTGGCGGATCTACGGCCCACCGACACGGACCCCGAGCCCCTCGTCGAACGGTACTTCCGGCCGTACGCGAAGGCCATGACGGACGCGGTGGCCGATCGCCTCGCCGTCACCGGCCGTGCCGTGATCATCGACGTCCACTCCTACCCGACCGTCCGGCTTCCCTACGAGCTGCACGGCGAGGGCCCGCGCCCGCCGGTGTGCCTGGGCACCGACTCCTTCCACACGCCGCCCGAACTGCTCGCGGCGGCCCGGGAGTCGTTCGCCCCGTGCGGGGAGATTGGGCTCGACAGTCCCTTCAGCGGTACTTACGTCCCGCTGGAGTTCTACGGCGCGGAGCCCCGGATCACCGCCCTGATGATCGAGATCCGCCGGGACACGTACATGACGGAGCCGGGTGGTCCGGCCGGTCCCGGACTCACCCGGCTCGCGCAGGCGCTGGCGGCGCTGGTGGACGCCGTCTCCCGCTGACGCGGTGGGTCAGGCCCGCAGCCACTCCGTGACCACGACCTCCCCGCCCGTCCGCAGCCGCAGGGCGAAGGGGCCGCTCGGCGGTGCGTCGCTGGTGAAGCGGCCCATGTCGTCGGCCACGACCGGGGTGGCCGACTGCGGGCCGCCGAGCACCTCGATCCGCGCCTGCTGCGGCGGCAGCACCTGCCCCAGCAGCCCCTGCGCGCCCACCTCCACGTCCACGGTCACCTCGCCGGCGCGGAAGGTCAGCATCCTCGGCGTGTCCGTCGCTCCCCTGACCGGAATGGCGTCCACCACCGAGTCGAACGTCAACTCGGCGATACGGGCGTCGAGATCGTGCAGCGCGAAGGCCTCGACGGCGATCTGCCGCAGCTGGGCCGGCACGGGGTCCAGGATGGTGGCGGCCTGCCGGAGCTCCTCCTCCAGCAGCTCGACGTCGAACTCGTCGTCGCCCAGGGGCCGTTCGCCGAGGGGATCTTCGCCCGTCACTTCGTCGTGCATGTCGTCGTTCACAGCGCTCCCCGTGCGTCGAGTCGGGCCCGAAGGCGGCGCAGGCAGCGCTGGCGCAATGGCCCGATGCTGCCCACGGCGATGCCCAGTGCGGCGGACACCTCCTGGTAGCTGGGTGGCGGCGAGGCCATCAGCACGCGCAGCAACTGGCGGCAGCGGTCGCCGAGTTCCTCGAACTCCTGCCACATCCAGCGGATGCGTTCGGTCTCGGCGGCCGCCTCCTCGGAGTCCAGGACGGACTGTTCGGGCGTACGGTCCTCGCTGACCCGGTCGAGCAGCTGCGGATCGCTCGTCACGGTCAGTCGCCTCAAGCTCTTGAGCACCTTCAGACTCTCGTGCCGTGCGGTGCTCGCGAGCCACGATCCGGCCTTCTCGGGCTCCCGGATGCGCCCCAGGTGCTGGGCGAAGCGGAACCAGACGGTCTGGTACACCTCATGGGCGTCGGCGTCGCCCAGCCGGTGCGCGCGCACGACGGACCACACCAGTGGGCTCAGCCCTTCCACGAGCGCCTTCCAGGCCGCCGCGTCACCGTCGACGGCGGACTGGACCAAGGCACCGACATCTGCACGGTCCACAGCCCCACCCCTCGTGTACGGCAAGTCATCGTACGCCGCGGAGGGGACGGTTCCGACCCTCATGAGCGAGGAGCCGGCGGTGTGACGGAGACAGGGCGCCAGGTCGGGGGCCGAAGTGCGGGCACATGCGCCCCCCGCACCTCCGCGAACCCGGAGTTCGCCGCGAGCATCTTGTAGCGGGCGACACGCGGGTCGCGCTCCTGCTGCGCCGTCATGTGGGCGGCGATCATGCCGGCGACGAGGGGCGTGGCGAACGAGGTGCCGCTCCAGTGCGCGAGCCCCTCGAACATCACCTGGTCGGGCTTGGCGGTGCCGTCCTGCTCGCTCAACGCGCCGGTGTGGCGCGGGGACTGGCAGGTGCAGGAGTAACCGAAGCCGTACCGGCAGGCGTCGTAGCTGGAGTGCTGGTACACGTACGGCACGGGCGTGTCGAAGCCGGTGAGGACGCTGGTGAGCCGCTCGCCGGGCGCGTACACCTTCACCCAGCCACCGTGGTTGCTGAAGCAGGCGCCGAACTCGCCGTCCTGGCGCAGCGCTCCGACGGACAGCACGACGTCCTGGTAGTCGGGCTGGTCGGCGTAGGCGGCGGGCCAGAAGGGCGTGGCACTGCCGTTGTTGCCGGCCGCGGCGACCAGCAGGGTGCGCTGTCCGCGCAGCTCCTGCATGAACGCCTCGATGCCGAGCAGGCCGTCGGTGCGGCCGTTGGCGGTGCCGGCGGAGAGGCTGAGGATGTCGGGCCAGCCGCCCGCGTCGACGGCCTCGAAGAGCTTCTCGCCGAACTCGGACTCCAGGATGGCGCCCGCGTCGTGGAGGGTGTTGCGGACCGTGACGTCCGTGTTGGGCGCGACGGCGGCGACGAGCCCGGCGATGAAGGTGCCGTGGCCGACGTACTGCTGGAGGATGCCCTGGCCGTCGCACTCCTGGACCTGGGCGTCGCCCTCGGTGTGGGCCAGCAGCGGGAAGGAGCGGTAGTCGTGCATGAGGCCGGTGTCGATGACGAGGACGCCGACGGCGGTGCCCGGGTCGTGGACGCCCTCGGCCGCCGCGGGGTTGGTGCCGTCGGCGAGCGGGGCGGGCGCGGGTTCGTCTCCGGGGCAGGAGTTGACACCCGGCGTGATCCCCACGAGGTGGTTTCGGCTGACGAGGCGCCGGCCGGTGCGTCCCTCCGTCTCGCGCAGGGCGCGCAGGGCGTGCGCGACGGTGGGGTCCCCGCTGCGGTCGCCCTCGCCGGGGTCGCCGACCCGGATGCGGGTGATGCCCGAGCGGTTGGTCTGCGGGCTCACGCGGCGCACGTGGTCCTGCACCAGATCCGGGTCCGCGGTGAAGTGCGCCCGCACGGTGTCCTCGACGACACGGGCGTCCTCGCCGTCGCGGACCAGCACATAACCCTTCTCATAGATGAACTCGCCGGAGTCGTCCGGTCCCATCGCGAGGGGGACGTCGGGCATGGAGCGCTGGATCTGTTCGAACTGCTCGTGGAATCGCTGTGGTGCCATGGCGGGTCCTCCCCCTGAGGCGACGTTCGTCAGTCAGAGTCGTGCGGTCGCCGATTGATACAGCGCCAACCGGTGTGGCACGGTTCCGTGGCAACTACCATCCGTGGAGTGACAGCGGGAAGCGACTCGGTTCTCGAACTGCTGCCGATGGTGTTCGCCGCCCCGAACGACGCGCTGGCGAGGGCGGAAGGGGTGCTCGACGCCGATCCGTCGCCGTGGCACGCCTCCGTCGCCCATCAGGTGATCGGCATCTGGCAGCGGGACTGGGGCGACATGCGCATCGCCCTGTATCACCTGCGGCGTGCCCGGGACCTCGCGGCACGCGCGGAGTCGGCCGACCGGGAGGCGGACGCCCTGGCCGCGCTCGGCGTCGCGTTGGTGCACGCGGGGCGCACGCAGCAGGGGCTGGCCGCGCTGGAGCGCGGGGTCGCGCGCGGCAGCGGACACACCCGCGCGCGCGTGCTGTTCCGCCGGGCCTACGCCCACTGGGTCCTGGGCCATCACCGGGAGGCGCTGGAGGACGTACGCAAGGCGATACCCGTGCTGCGGCAGGCGGAGGACGTCATCTGGACGGCGCGGGCGCTGACCCTGCGGGCGACCGTGCATCTGGCGCTCGGCGCGATGGACCGTGCGGATGCCGACTTCACGGCGGCCGAGGCGCTGTGGGACACCACGGGCCAGGAGCACGACAAGGCCGACGCCGTGGAGAGCCGGGGACTGGCCGCGTTCCGGTCGGGGGACATCCCGGCGGCGCTGCGGCTGCTCGACGAGGCCGAGGAGCGGTACGCCAAGCTCGGCACACCGACCTTCATGCTGAACATCCGGCGCTGCGAGGTGCTGATGGCCGCCGGGCTGGCCCCGGAGGCGCTGGCCGAGGCGGACGCGGCGATCGCCGTACTCGACGGGATCGGCGGCCAGTCCACCCGCAAGGCCGAGCTGCTGCTGGCGGCCGCGCGTGCCGCCCGGCTGGCGGACGACGCGCACACGGCGATCGCGCGTGCCGACATGGCCGTACGGCTGTTCGCGGGGCAGCGGCGCTTGTGGTGGGAGACGCACGCCCGGCTGGTGCTGATCGAGGCGCGGGTCGCCGCGGGGCGCAGTTCCGGCCGACTGGTGGCCGACACGGCGGCGGTCGCCGACCGACTGGCCTCCTTCGGCGCGCCGGCCGCGCCGGAGGCCTCGCTGCTCGCGGGCCGCATCGCGCTCTCCCTGGGCTGGCGGGCCGACGCCGAGCGGCATCTGACGGTCGCCGCCCGCAGCAGGCGCAGCGGGCCGCCGCTGGCGCGGATGACGGGCTGGGCGGCACAGGCGTTGCGGGCGCGGGCGGCCGGGTCGGGGCGCGGCGTTCTGGAGGCCTGCCGCCGCGGCCTGGACGTGCTCGACGCCCACCGGATGACGCTGGGCGCCTCCGAGCTCAGGGCCCGCGCCACCGCGCAGGGAGCCGAGCTCGCCGCGCTCGCCCAGCAGGCCAGCCTCGACTCCGGCAGCCCGCGCCGGCTGCTGGTGTGGAGCGAGCGCTGGCGGGCCACCGCGCTGTCGACGCCGCCGACCCGGCCACCCGCCGACCCGGAGCTGCAGAGCGACCTGACCGCGTTCCGGGAGATCGCGGCGCGCGCCGAGGAAGCCCGCGGTGAGGCGCGTCCCGTTCCGGTGCTGGAGCGTGAACAGCGGCGCCTGGAGCGGGAGATACGTGCCCGCACCCTGCACATGCGCGGCGACACGCCCGGCGACGGCCACCGCTTCGACCCGGGCCGGCTGCTTCAGCGGCTGGGCGACGACGTACGGCTGGTCGAACTCGCCGTGCTGGACGGGCGGGTTCAGGTGCTGCTGTGCGGGCAGGGCCGGGTGCGCCGGTACGAGGCGGGGCTGCTGGCCGAGGCGGAGACGGAGGCCGAGCACGTCCAGGCCGGGCTGCGGCGGCTGGCCCACCCGGGTGCGGAGGGGCGGCTGCCGGTGGTGGAGGCCGCGGGGCGGCGGCTGGAGGAGCTGCTGCTCGGTCCGGCCGCGGCGCATCTGGGCGACGGCCCGGTCGTGGTGGTACCGCCGGCCCGGCTGCACCGGGTGCCGTGGGCGTTGCTGCCGTCGCTGCGGGAGCGGGTGCTCAGCGTGTCGCCGTCGGCGAGCGGCTGGCTGCGCGCCCGGGAGACCGAGCCGCCGCCGGGCGGCCGCCATGTGCTGGTGCGGGGGCCGGGGTTGGCGACGGGTGGCGCGGAGGTGCCCCATCTGGCCTGCCGGTACGGTGGTGCGGTCGTCCTGGAGCACGCCGACGCGCGCGTGCCGCGCGTACTGGAGGAACTCGACGGCGCCGCGCTGGCTCATATCGCCGCCCACGGCACGTTCCGCACGGACAGTCCCCTGTTCTCGTCGCTGCGGATGGCCGACGGGCCGCTCATCGTGCATGACTTCGAGCGCCTGGACCGCAGCCCCTACCGGATCATCCTCTCCTGCTGCGACACCGCCCGCTTCGCCTCCGTCGGCGCCGACGAGCTGCTCGGCCTGGTCACCGCGCTGCTGCCGCTGGGCACGGCGGGGGTGGTGGCGTGCACGGCACCCGTCAACGACGCCGCGGTGGTGCCGCTGATGCTCGCCCTACACAAGGGACTGAGCGACGGGCTCTCCCTGGCGGAGGCGCTGCGCGACGCCCGGGCGGCACTGCCGGGTGACGCACTGCACCAGGCGACGGGGTGGGCGTTCTCGGCGTTCGGGGCGGCGTGACGCTCCGCTGGTTGGGCCGTGATGGGGAGTGCCGCTGTGTGTCGGTGGTCGTCTGCGGGTTCATTGTGGCTGGTCGCGCCCCGCGCGGCGGAGCCGCATATGGACCAGCCCCGCGCCCCTTTGGGGCGCGGCCGTGGCCCGGCGCCGAGGGAGCACCCTTCTTCGCCGTCGCTCACGCCGGTTGTTCCACCAGCCACGGCAAGGCTCCCCGGTCGCCGGCGCCGAGGCGGGCGTAGGCGCCGTAGAGGTGGTTGCCGACCGTGCGGACGGACAAGGTGAGTTTCTCGGCGATCTGCCGGTTGCTCAGTCCCGTGGCCGCCAGGGTGACGATCTGCCGTTGCCTGGCGGTCAGTTCGCCCAGGACGAGCCCGGACAGTGCCGGGGTACGAGCGCCCTGGCAACGGCGGGCCAGGGCGACGGCACGCGTGCGTGCGGTGCGGGCGGCGCGCGGGTCGCGGTGGGCGCGTACGGCCTGGGCGTGCGCCTCGGCCGCGAACAGCAGGAAGCCGCGCTGCTCCAGCTCCTCGGCCACCTGGTCGAGCGCGGGGCCGTCGCCGCGGGTGAGCGCGTCGGCGTGCGCGGCGAAGACCCCGGTCAGGCGGCCCGCGGCACGCTCCGGGACGCCGAGGCGGACGGCGTCGTACGCATCGCCGGTGAGCGCCTCGACCACCCCGTCGGGGTCGCCCCCGCCGGCTGTTGCCGGCCGGGTGACCGCCCCACCCCCGTGGGAGCGGCCACCCAGGATCTTGTGCGCGGCCGGGACATCGCCCGACTGCGCTGCGGCGAAGGCGAGTTCAAGACGGCAGGACGGATCGCCGGCACCGTCCCGCAGCCCCTCCCGCGCCCACGCCGCGGCCTCGCGCAGCTCCCCACGCAGCCGCGCGAACCGGGCGCGTACGGCCGCGTACCCGCCCGGCACCGGCGCGCCCTCCGCGACCAGCCACTCCCCCACGGGCGTCGGCGTCGCCCCTACGTCCGCCCGCTCGATGCGGCGGGTCAGCGCGGCCCGCTCGGCGTCGAGGGCGGGGCCGCACTGCTCCGGCGTACGGGACAGCCGCCTCGCCCGCAGCCTGCCGGCCGCGGCCCGCAGCACCGGGCCGTGCAGGGGGTGGGCGAGGCGGACCGCGCCCTGGTCGTCGACGTGGACCAGGGAGTCGGCCTCGAGGTGTTCCAGGGCACGTAGGGGGAGTTCGTCCAGGTGCAGGGGCAACGGCTCGGCGAAGGCGAGGCGTTCGAGGGCCGCGCGCTCTTCGGGGCAGGTGCGGTCGAGGACGTGTGCCGTGCGTTCCCGTACGGTCGCGGTGAGCGGCACCGGGCCGCGCCACGCCCACTCGTCCGAGTCCGCGACGCGGCCGAGCAGCCCGCGTTCGCGTACCGCGCCCACCAGGTCCCGCAGCAACCGCAGGTCCCCCTGGCACAGGCGGTGCAGCCGGTTCACGGTGAGCGGCTCCGGGCGGCCGCCGCCGACTCCGCCCGCCAGCAGCTCAGCCGTCTCCTCGCGGGGCAGTGGCTCCAGGGTGAGACGAGGCAGGAGCTCGCCGGTCCACAGCCGGGAGATCGCGCCCGGAGCGGGGGCACCGTCGGTGGTGACGACCAGGAGACGGGTGCGTCCGTGCACGGCCAGCTGGTGGACGAGGGCGGCCGAGGCGTCGTCGAGCAGGTGCGCGTCGTCGACCAGGAGCAGCCGTACGCCGGACAGGTGCTGGAAAGCGCCGTGCAGGGAGGCCGTCTCGGGCACGAGGTGCGCGAACGCGGCGAAGCGGATCCGGCGGGTCTCGGGGGTGCCGGCCACCTTGGCGCAGTCGGTGCCGCGCACGGCCTCGGTGACGAGCCGGGTCTTGCCGTAGCCCGCCGGGCCCGTGATCACGATGCCGTGCCGACCGGCGGTCAGGGCCCCGCGGACCAGGTCGAGTTCGTTCTCCCGTCCGGTGAACGGCCAGGGCAGTTCCAGGGTTTTCGCGTCCCGTTCGAAGGTCATCACGGCAATAGGAGCGCGGTGACTCACCTTTGATACACAGGGACTTGAGTAGCCCTCGACTCAAGCGCCCGCGGCGGGCCGACGGCAACCTGTTCGGCATGACCGCCCGCTACTGCTCCCTCGCGCAAGCGTCGGCGCCCGCCTTCGCACCGGGGCTGGCCGCCGAGCGGCTCAGTGCGCTCATCAGCGGGCGCCGGATGTGGGTCAACGGCACCGTGCTGCACTACTACTTCTTCGACCGGGACTCCGACGGATCCGTGATCCCCGACCCGGCGACCGGCAGGGCCCAGCGCGTGTCGTGGGTCGGCGGCAAGGAGCAGCAGGACGTCGTGCGCGAGTGCTTCCAGGAGTGGCAGGGCCTCGGCATCGGGCTGTCGTTCGTGGAGGTGCGCGACCGGTCGGAGGCCGAGCTGCGGATCGGGTTCCAGCTGGGCGACGGCTCCTGGTCGAACGTAGGCAAGGACGCGCTCCAGGTGGGCCTCAACGACCGCACGATGAACTTCGGCTGGGACCTGACCGCGCCCGGGGAGCGCGGGACGGCCCTGCACGAGATCGGGCACGCGCTCGGCATGCTGCACGAGCACCAGAGCCCGTTCGCCGGCATCCACTGGGACGACGAGGCCGTGATCGCCGATCTGGCGGGCCCGCCGAACTTCTGGAGCCGGGACAAGACGGTCTTCAACATCCTGCGCAAGCTCGATCCGCAGGAGGCCAACGGCTCCGTCTGGGACCCGCACTCGATCATGGAGTATCCCTTCTCGGCCGGGCTGATCCTGGAGCCGGAGCAGTTCCGTGCCGGCCTCAACCCGCCGGGCGTGCTGTCCCGGACCGACAAGGAGTTCGTCCGCCGCTGGTACCCGCCGGCCGAGACGCCGGGGCCGCAGGAGCTGGTGCCGTTTTGCTCGGTACCGCTGCGGCTCGGGCCGGCCGAGCAGGCCGACTTCGTCGTCGAGCCGCCGGAGACCCGCGAGTACACCGTGAGCACCTTCGGCGACAGCGACACCGTCGTGGTGCTCTTCGAGGAACGGGGCGGCGAGCCCCGCTACCTCACGGCCCGGGACGACGGCGGCACACCGCACAACGCCACCGTCAAGGCCCGCCTCGTCAAGGGCCGCCGCTATTTCGTCCGTGTACGTCTTTATGCCAACTGGGGTTCGGGGGAGACAGCGGTCATGTGCTGGTGACAGCACGGATTCGCTGACGCGCACTGACGCGACAAGTCCACAGTCCGGCGCCGGGGGAAGCGGCCGGGCGTACGCCGCCTTCGGGGGAGGGCGACGTGCGCCCGGCCGCGCCGACGTTCCCGACCGGTGGTCGCGCCGGCTACAGCTCCCGTGTGAAGACCACCATCGGCCGACCGGGACCGTCGTAGTCCTCCTCCACGCGCGCGTGGAAGCCGAGGCTGCGATGGAAGGCGATGGAGCCCTTGTTGCCGACCGAGGTGATCGCCTTCAGGCGGACCGCTCCCTGCCCCCGGGCCGCGTCGGCGAACTCCCTGTAGAGGCGCCGCCCCAGGCCGGTGCCGCGGGTGTCGTCCCGGGTGGCGATGAGGTGGACGTATCCGGTGTGGTCGGGGGTGACGAAGCCGATGACGTATCCGCGGATGCCGTCGTCGGCCCGTGCGACGAGACATGTGGCGCCGAACTCCCTTACCAGCACCGGCTGATGGAGCGCGCGCAGGTCGCGCTCGCCCCAGTAGCGGGCGTGGTCCTTCAGCACCTGGTGGAGGTCCGTGACATCGGCGGGGACGATCTCGAACGGCATAGTCCTGATCATGACACGGGTGGGCGTAGACGGGCCGCCGTACGCTCTGCTGTCCCGGCCAACCGCGTGCGTACCTCGGGCGGTTCGAGAACCGCCACGTCCGGGCCGACGCCGAGCAGGCGGCGGGTCACGGCCGTCGGGGAGTCGAAGTGCAGGACCAGGCGGTGCAGGACCAGGCGGTGCCGGCCGGGTTCCGGGTCCCGCGTCGTGGCGACCAGGCCGCCGCGCAACACGTGCCTCCTGCTCAAGCCACTCATGACGTCCCCTCGGACTGCCTTGGAGCTGCTGGCTTCCTGACGTGACGAAGCCAGATGGAGAAGCTGCCGAGGGCAGTCGCCCCAGCCCCCGCTCGTGGTGGTGCCGGCACCCGGAGCGGCCGCCGCGGAAAATCACGTGCCCGGGGGCGGCAGCCGGCAGTACGGTCTCGGCGTGATCGAAGACGACGGCTACTTCGGAGAGAACATCGCGGCCGGCTACGACGAGTCGGCGGCGGACATGTTCCGCCCCGACGTCGTGGGCCCGGCCGTGGACCTGCTGGCCGAACTCGCCGGCGACGGCCCGGCGCTCGAACTCGGCGTCGGCACCGGTCGGATCGCGCTGCCGCTGGCCGGCCGCGGTGTCCCGGTGCACGGCATCGACATGTCCCGCGCCATGGTGGACCGGCTGCGCGCCAAGCCCGGCGGCGACGCGATCGACGTGACGATCGGAGACTTCGCGACGGCGCGGGTGGAGAAGACCTTCTCGGTCGCCTACCTGGTCTTCAACACGCTCATGAACCTGACGACCCAGGACGCCCAGGTCGACTGCTTCCGCAATGTCGCCGCACACCTGGCGCCCGGCGGCTGCTTCGTCGTCGAGGTCATGGTCCCCGAACTGCGCAAGCTCCCCGCCGGGCAGAGCGCCGTACCGTTCCACATCAGCGACACGCGTTGGGCGTTCGACACGTACGACCTCGCCACCCAGGCCACGAGCTCCCACTACGTCACCATCGCCGACGGCCGCGCCGAGCACTGGTCCATCCCGTTCCGGTACGTGTGGGCGAGCGAGCTGGACCTGATGGCCCGGCTCGCCGGGCTGCGCCTGCGCGATCGCTGGGAGAGCTGGACGCGCGAGCCGTTCACGAGCGAGAGTGGCAAGCACGTGTCGGTGTGGGAGAAACCGGCCGACTGACATCGCGTGCGCAGGCCGCCCAGTCCACGATCCGCACCGCCGCGCCCGCCGCCTCCGCGCCCCGGCAGTGGGCGTGGTGCCTGCGGACGATGCCGTCCAGGTCGAGCTGGGCGCCGAAGGCGGGGTGCGCCGCGAGCCGTCGGGCGTAGGACCACAGATGCGGATGGTCGGTGATGCGGGTGACCGCGGCGGCGTCCAGGTGATGGCGGTGCACGGTGTCCAGTTGCACCAGCGTCACCCACAACTCGACGTCCGCGAGGGTCGGTTCGTCGCCGAGCAGGTACTCCTGGGATGCCGTCCGTCGCTCCAGTGCGTCCAGGGTGTGCAGCAGGGTGGCGAGCGCGGTGTCGCGTGCCGCCGGGTCGCCGTCCGGCTGTCCGGCGCGCTGCGCGGCCTCGGTGATGCCCTGCTCGCAGAGTCGGCCGATGTGCTCGACTGCCTCCTCGGCGCCGTACGGATGGAGATCGGGACCACGGCCGCCGAACCGCCGGGCCAGGTCCCGCAGGATGTCGGGAGCGTGTGTGCTCACGATCGTGCCGGTCCACGTGTCGCTGAGCACCGGGGCCACGGCCGGTCCGGGGTGCTGGTGCGAACTGGCCTCGTACAGCGGGCGCAGCTCCTGGTGCCCCCCGTCGGGGGCGTCGGGCACGGCGGGCAGCAGCGTCACCGGGAGGACGTCGTCGAGGCCGAGCAGGCTGTGCGTGACGGCGATGCGCAGACCGCGTGGACACGAGAGGGACAGGTGGAGCCGATAGCGGCGGGGCGCGGCGTAGTAACCGCTGCGCGCGTCACAGCCGATCCTGCTCCGGAAGGACGGCACGGCGGTCGGGGATGGGGCGGACATGGGTCTCCCTGGGGTGCTCGGTCACGGGCATACGGCGGCGAGGGCGCGCGGCGGCTTCGGCGCGGCCGGGATGCGGTAGATGAGCGTGGGGGGTGGCGTTCAGGCGCGGGCGGGTACGACGCCCTCGCCCTGCGGGGAACTCGCCGCACTGCACACACGCACGAGGTCGATGTGGCGGCGGGACGTCAGCAGGGGCAGCGGCCGGACGGCGACACGGACCGTGTCACTGCCGAGGTCCGGCGCGGAGCGGCCCATGCTTCCCTACCAATTCACTAGGATTCCCGTACTGGAGTGTCGGGCCACATCCCAGCCACGTCAAGAGGGCCGCCGAGCAGTGAGACGTGGCTCAGGAATTCGTCGAGACGCCGGTCAGGGATTCGTCCAGGCCTCGGGGTCGTCCGCGAGGCTCAGGACGTCGTCGGGCAGCTTGGCCGCGGCCACGTCGGCGAGGGTGACCTCGCCGAGGATCTTGCGGACGTTGGCGCGTACGGCGATCCACAGCGGGAGCAGGGACTCCGCGGGGCCGATGTAGGAGAGGTCGGGCGGGCGTACGCCGCGCACCGAGACCAGAGGGCCGTCCGCCACGCGGATCACGTCCGCGATGGGGATCGAGTCGGCGGGGCGGGCGAGCCGGTAGCCGCCCTTGCCGCCGCGCTGACTGGTCACGAGGCCGCCGCGGCGCAGGTCGCCGAGGATGCCCTCCAGGAACTTGTGCGGGATGCCCTGTGCCTCGGCGATCGCTTCGGCCTTGAGCGAGGTGTCGTCACCGGCCGCGGCCAGTTCCAACGCCGCCCGCACCGCATAGTCCGCTCTCGCCGAGATCCGCATGCTGAGATTATCCATCACCGCCGTGCCCGCCTTCGCCCGCCGGCCCTTCGGTCAGGCGGGGAGGCTGAACGGAGGATGTGCGCCGTTGAGGAAGTAGTCGCCGACCTCGCGCAGTCGGTGGGCGACCGGTTCGCGCAGGGTGTGCGTGCGGGTGTCGCGCCAGAAGCGGTCCAGGCCGTGCCGCGCGAAGGCGGCGGGCACACCGACGGCGTCCATGGCACGGGTGGTGATCTCCTGCGCGGCCCGGGAGGCGGCGGCCTCGGCCGCGCTGGCGAGGACGGCGATCTCGGCGCACTCCTCGTCGTCGAGTTCCTCGCCCCGTGCGAGGCCGTGGGCCAGGGCGGCCACCGCCTGGTCGGCGAGGGCGGACGCGGCACGTGCGGCGACGGCGAGTTCACCGTAGGCGGTGAGCACGTACGGGTCGTGCGGCGGGCTGCCCGGCCAGGGCTGCGGGGAGAACGGCTGCCAGGCGGACCGCGCCGCCCTTCCGTGCTCGCGGACTTCACCGAGCAGGCCCTCGGCGACGCCGAGACAGAACTGGGCGGAGACCAGCCG
Organism: Streptomyces sp. SD31; assembly: GCF_052068475.1. Taxonomy (NCBI): domain Bacteria; kingdom Bacillati; phylum Actinomycetota; class Actinomycetes; order Kitasatosporales; family Streptomycetaceae; genus Streptomyces; species Streptomyces sp. SD31. The sequence continues at coordinate 286,944 of NZ_JBQHCX010000006.1, forward strand.
GGCGGTCGGCGCGGCGAGGCCGGCGAAGGGCGACAGGGCGCCCTCGTCCGGGGAGAGGGAGCCAAGCACGTCGTCGGCCCCGACCGGCACGGAGTCGAACCCCACCCCGCCGGCGGCCGCCAGCCGCTGGCCGAAGGTGTCGCCGCCCGCGCCGTTCACGAGGCCGGGGTGGGCGGGGTCCACGAGGACGGCGAGGGGCTCGCCGGTGCCGGGCACGGCGGCACGGACCAGGAGCCGGTCGGCGACCCCGACTCCGGAGCCGTACCTCTGATGGCCGTCCAGCACATAGCCGTTGGCCGTCGGGGTCAGCATGAGCGGCGGTTCCTGCGAGGCGATGCCGCCGCCCCAGTACCACTGCCCCGCCGTGAACGCCCGCTCCACGCGTGCGGCACGGTCGGGGCCGGCGAAGAACCGGGCGCAGTAGGACAGGAAGTAGTGGCTGCCCAGCAGGTGGCCCACGGACCCGTCGGCCGCGGAGAGGGTCCGTACGACCGTGTAGGCGGTGCGCCAGTCCGCGCCGCCTCCGCCGTGCGCGGCCGGCACCAACAGCGTCAGCAGCCCCGATTCGCGCAGCCGCGCGACCTCGTCGAGCGGTGGCTTGCCGGCCTGCTCGCGCTCGACCGCGTCCGTGGCCAGGTCCTCCGCCAACTCGCGGGCTGTGTGCGGCCAGTCGGCCGGCTCGGCTCCCACTGCGGTCGCCGCGTCGGCCGGGGGTGCGCTTGTCATGGCGGACTTCCTTCAAGACAGAAGAGAACGCGATCCCGGGCTGCCCGGCCGACCCGGTCAACGTCATCCTCACTCGCTCACCCGAGGAGGGTCAACACTTCCCTAGTAATTCGATAGGAAATCTAGGGAATACCCGCCGCTCTGGCTGATTACCGCTCCGCGAAGGGGATCCGAGCCACTGACCGCGCAGCCGTCGCACCGCGGAACGGGTGGTTCCACAGCCCTTGCGCCGCCAGCCGCGGCAGGACGCCCTCGCCGAACCAGTACGCCTCCTCCAGGTGCGGGTAGCCGGAGAGCACGAACTCGTCGATGCCCAGCCGGTGGTACTCGGCGATCCGCTCGGCGACCTCGTCGTGACTGCCGACGAGCGCCGTGCCCGCCCCACCGCGTACCAGCCCGATACCGGCCCAGAGGTTCGGGTGGATCTCCAGGCCGTCCCGTCCGCCGCCGTGCAGGGCGAGCATGCGCCGCTGCCCCTCCGACTCGCTGCGGGCGAGTCCGGCCTGTACGGCCCGTACCGTCTCCGTGTCGAAGCCGTCCAGCAGCCGCCGGGCCTCCGCCCACGCCTGCTCGCCGGTGTCCCGGGTGATGACGTGCAGACGGATGCCGAAGCGGACGCTCCGGCCCTCCTTCTCCGCGAGCCCCCGGATCCAGGCGATCTTCTCGGCGACGGCGGCCGGCGGCTCGCCCCAGGTGAGGTAGACGTCGACGTGCCGGGCGGCGATCTCTCCGGCGATGGGTGAGGAGCCGCCGAAGTACACCTCCGGGACCGGGTCGGGCAGGCGGGCCAGCTTCGCGTCCTCGACCCGGAGGTGTTCACCGGCGAGATCGACGCTCTTGCCCTCCCACAACTGCCGTACGATCTCCAGGAATTCACCGGTACGGCGGTAACGGTCGTCCTTGTCGAGGAAGTCGCCGTAGGCGCGCTGCTCGTGGCTCTCCCCACCCGTGACCACGTTGAGCAGGAGCCGTCCGCCGGTCTGCCGCTGGAAGGTGGACGCCATCTGCGCGGCGAGCGTCGGCGAGACGAAGCCGGGCCGGAAGGCGACCAGGAATTTCAGGCGCTCGGTGTTCTGGCTGACCATGGCAGTCGTGAGCCAGGCGTCCTCGCACCAGGCGCCGGTGGGGGTGAGCGCGCCGACGAAGCCCAGGTCCTCGGCGGCGCGGGCGATCTGGCTGAGGTAGGCGACCGTCGGCGGCCGGTCGCCTCCGGACGCGGTGGCGGGGGTGCCGTGGCCGCCTCCGACGACGTGACGGCTGTCGCCGTTGGTGGGCAGGAACCAGTGGAAGGTGAGGGACACGTCGGGTCTCCGATCAGGAAGGCCGGGCAGGAAAGTCAGGAGCGTGTAGGGGCGTTCGTCACAGCAGGCCGTGGCGGGGTGGCTCGGTGCCGCTGAGCACGTGGCGGCCGATGTGCTGGACCTTCCAGCGGGTCGGGTCGTGCAGCGTGTGGGTGCGGGCGTCGCGCCAATGGCGGTGCAGCCCCAGGGAGTCGAGCGCCGAGCGGGTGCCGGCCACCTCGAAGAGGGCGCTGCCGACGTCCACGGCGGCCTCCGCCGCGGTCACCTTGGCGGCGGCCACCGCGATCGATGCCTCGGCGGCCGAGTCGTCGGTCAGCTCGGCGCGGGCGGAGTCGACGGACCGGGCGGCGGTGGCGACCAGCGCGTCGGCGGCCCGTACCCGGATCGCCAGGTCACCGAACCGCTGGATCAGCAGCGGGTCCTCGGCGGGGGTGGCGTGCCCTTCGCCGACACTCTCGAACCAGGGGCGGCTCTTCGTGCGGACGAACTCCACGGCCTCGGCAAGCGCCCCGGAGGCGATCCCGGCGTCGATGGCGGCGTGCAGCAACTGGGCGTCAGCGCCGTGGAGTTGGGGCCCCTGGAAGGTGAGGTGGTGCGGCACCACCCGGTCGGCCGCCGCGAGTTCGGAGGCGGCCGCGAGGGTCTCGGCGTCGTCGGCGATCACGGTCACGGCACTCATCCGGTGGCCGCCAGCAGGGTCGGACGCCCGCCGAGGGCGAGCGAGAACTGGTCGGTGACCTGGGCCAGGGCCTCGGCAGCGCCCGGCGCGACCGTCAGAGTGCCGTCGTCGCCCACGGTGATGTCCTTGTCGAGGGTGAACCAGCCCGGCGTGATGTGGGCGGGGCCCATGGAGTTCAGTACGGGGCGCAGGGCGTAGTCGATGGCCAGGACGTGGGCGGTGGTGCCGCCGGTGGCCAGCGGGAGGACGGTCTTGCCCGCGAGTGCGTACTGCGGGAGCAGATCCAGCAGTGACTTCAGCAGGCCGGAGTAGGCGGCCTTGTAGACGGGGGTGCCGATCACGACCCCGTCCGCGCGCTCGAACAGGGCGGTGGCCTCGACGATCGCCGTATGCCGGAAGTCGGCGTGCAGCAGGGCCTCGGGCGGAAGGGTGCGGACGTCGAACGGGATCACGTCGTGCCCCTGGGCCCTGAGTCGGTCGTCGAGTTGGCGCAGCAGCCGGGCGGTGCGGGAGGTGGCGGAGGGGCTGCCGGAGACGGAGAGGATGGTGGCCATGGGAGGACCGACCTTTCAGGAGTACCGGCTGGGCTGCGGCAGTTCGCCGGTGAGGACGTGGCGGCCGATCCCGCGGCGCTTGTGGGCGACCGGGGCATGGAGGGTGTGCGTGCGGACGTTGCGCCAGAAGCGGTCGAGGCCCTCGGCGTCGATGGTGCTGGTGACCAGGCCGCCGCTGACGTTCGGCACCCAGTAGGCGAAGCGGACGGGATCGGATCCGGGCGGTACGGGCATGGGGAACTCCTGGCATGACTGCGCACGCGAAAAGGCGCGTGCGTGACAGGGAAATGTGCTCAGTGATCGGGATTCAGGCGTGCGGGAACGCGGACCCGGGAAAAGCCGAAATCACGAGCCGGAATCACGAACCGAAATCGCGGCGGAAGCCGGCCGGCGGTGAAATGGGCGAAGAGAGAGCGGCGCGCGTGCGAGGGTTCCCTCGAAGGCCGAGCTGGTGCGTTCAGACCAGGCAGCGACAGCAGGAGCTGGAGACACGCGCGAGGTCGACGTGGCGTCGCCGCGTGAGGTCCGGTCGCTTCATGTCATCGATCAAAGCAGCGGGGAGTCCGGCCGGTCAAGAATGCCCGTACGTGATTCCACATACTGAGAGTCGGTATTCACGAGGTGGTGACAGGGATTCCCTTGGACGCGGTGCGCGACGGGCGGCACGCGCTGGTGGTGCAGCGCCGCCCTTCGGGCTCGCCCCCCGGGCGGTCCGAGACTGCACGAGCTGTTCGTGCGCAACGCCCGTGCGTTCGAGGCCGCTTGAGGACGCCCGCTACTCGCTGGTCTTGGGCAGACCCGGCGGGTTGATCTCCGACTTGGTCACGGCCTCGTCGGACAGACCCCAGCGCCGCAGCACCTTCGCGTACGTCCCGTTCTCGATGACATGTTTGAGTGCGTCGGCGAGCGGCTTCACCAGGCCGCTGTCCTTCTTGGTGGTGGCCGCGATGAGCCCCTGGAGGGTGGCGCCGGCGCCGGAGTAGGTGCCGACGACCTCCGTCCTTCCGGTGGTGGCCGCGTGGTAGGCGGCGGTCGGGTTGGGGCCGAGGTAGAGGTCGATACGGCCGGACTGGAGCGCGAGGTAGGTGTCGCTGTCGTTCTGGTAGTACTTGATGTCCACCGGACCCCGGCCGGCCTTCACGTTCTCCTTGCTCCACTCGACCAGCAGCTTCTCCTGGTTGGTGCCGCTGCCCACGGCGACGGTCCGGCCCGCCACGTCCGCGGGCCCGGTGACCTTCAAGCCGCTGCCCTTCTTCGCCTCGAAGGCCAGGTTGTCCTCGCGGTAGGTGGCGAAGTCGTACTTCTCCTTGCGCTCCTCGGTGACGGTGATGTTGCTGAAACCGGCGTCGTACTTGGCGCTGTCGAGGCCGACGAAGATGTTCTCCCAGGACACGGTGTTGATGTCCGCCTTGAGACCGAGAACGTCGGCGACCAGGTGGGCGAGGTCCGGCTCGACGCCGATGACGGTCTTGTTGTCGGTGGCGTAGAAGGTCAGCGGCGCGGCGGAGCCGGACGAGGCGACGAGTTCCAGGGTGCCTCTGTTGCGGATCTTCTCCGGGACCTCGGCGGCTATGGCGTCGACCTTGCCGGTGGTGACGCGGTCCTGGTCGGGACTGAGGTTGATCCTCGTCCTGGCGCCCGAGGTGGCCGCGACCTCGGTGGTGCCGCCGTCGGTGGGGTTGGCGCAGGCGGTGAGAACGAGGGCGGAGGCGAGTCCGAGCGCGGCTGTGACGGTGCGGCGGCGGGCGGGGCTGGTGGTCACGGTCGTACTCCTTGCGTGCGGAACAGGGGGTGAGGGTGGTGGGTCGCAGGACCTTGGATCACAGGACCTTGGAGAGGAAGGCGCGGGTGCGTTCCTGGCGCGGGTTGTCCAGGACGGCCGAGGGCGGCCCCTGCTCCACGACGACTCCGTCGTCCATGAACACCACGGTGTCGGCGACCTCGCGGGCGAAGCCGATCTCATGAGTCACGACGATCATGGTGGTGCCGGTGCCCGCCAAGTCCTTGATGACGTCGAGGACTTCGCCGACCAGTTCCGGGTCGAGTGCCGAGGTCGGCTCGTCGAAGAGCAGCACCTTCGGTTCGAGGGCGAGCGCGCGGGCGATCGCCACGCGCTGCTGCTGGCCGCCGGAGAGCTGCCGGGGGTAGGCGTCGGCCTTGTCGGCGAGCCCGACCCGGTCGAGGAGCCGGCGGGCGGTTTCCTCCGCCTCCTTGCGCGGGCGGCGCAGCGCGGAGACGGGGGCCTCGACGAGGTTGTCCAGGACGGTCAGATGCGGGAAGAGGTTGAAGTTCTGGAAGACGAACCCGATGTCGGTTCGCTGCTTCAGAACGTCCTTCTCCTTCAGCTCGTGCAGCTTGTTCCCGGCGCGGCGGTAGCCGATGAGTTCGCCGTCGATGCTGATCCAGCCGCGGTCGACTTTCTCCAGGTGGTTGATGGTGCGCAGCAGTGTGGACTTCCCCGAGCCGGACGGGCCGAGGATCACGGTCACGTCGCCGGCGGGGACCAACAGGTCGACCCCGCGCAGCACCTGGAGGGCACCGAAGCTCTTGTGGACGCCGTGGACGTCCACCATGACGGCACTCATGAGCTCTCCTTCGTCACGAAGCGCCGGGCGCGCTGGAGCGGTGTGGGCGGCGGGGTGCGGTCGGCGCCGCGGGCGTAGCGGCGCTCCACGTAGTACTGGGCGACCGACAGCAGGGAGGTGAGGACGACGTACCAGGCAGTGGCGACCAGCAGCAACGGGATCACTCGGCCGTTGCGGCCGTAGATCACCTGGACCTGGTAGAAGAGCTCGCCGATCGACATCACGTAGACCACCGAGGTGCCCTTGAGCAGGCCGATGATCTCGTTGCCGGCCGTGGGCAGGATGGCGCGCATGGCCTGCGGCAGCACGATCCGGCGGATCTGCCGGAGCCGGGGAATGCCCAGCGCCGCGGCCGCCTCCAGCTGACCGTGGTCGACGGAGAGTACGCCGCCCCGGACGATCTCCGCGGCGTACGCCGCCTGGTGCAGGGTCAGCCCGATGAGGGCGGCGCCCATGGTGCCGATGAGGGCGTTGCTGTCGACGGACCAGAACACCGGGCCGAAGGGGATGCCGACGCCCAACTCCTCGTACAGCGCACTGAGGTTGAACCAGAACACCAGCTGGACGATCATCGGGATCGACCGGAAGATCCAGATGTAGGTCCAGGCGACGGTCGACAGCACCGGACTGCGGGACAGTCGCATGAAGGCGATCACGGTGCCGAGGAGGAAGCCGAGGACGGTGGCGTAGGCGGTGAGCTGGAGGGTCACCCACACCGCCTGGACGATCGTCTCGGAGAAGACGTAGTCACGGAAGACGTGCCACTCCCAGACGGGGTTGGTGGCCAGGCCGTGGGTGAACTGGGCGACCAGCACGATCACGGCGAAGCCGGCGGCCCAGCGGGCGTGGTGGCGGGCGGGTACGACCTTCAACTCCCCTGGGCGCTCGGCCGGTTGGGTGATCGATTCGGTGAGGGTGTCGCTGCTCATGGGTGGTCACCTGTGCTCGGGCGGGTTGATCCGCGACGCGTCGATCGCGGAGGCGGAGGTGCCCCACTTCGCGAGGATCCGGGCGTAAGTGCCGTTCCTGATCAGCTCGTTGACGGCCGCCTGGAAGGCCTTGGTGAGGGGGGAGCCCTTCTTGAAGGCGAAGCCGACGTCGAGGCGGTGGAACTCACCCAGGAACGTGGTCTGCGACGCCGGCTGGGCCGCCTGGTGGCGCAGGCCGTTGATCGTCGACATGATCACGTCGATACGGCCCTGCTGGAGCGCGGTCAGCGTCGCGGCGTTCTCCGAGTAGACCTTCACGTCGTACGGTTTCTTGCCCGCCGCGGCGCACACGCCCTTCTGTGCGGTGAGGGTCGCCTCGAACGTGGTTCCGGCGCCCGTGCCGATGGTCAGCCCGCACAGCTCGGTGAGATCGGTGACCTTCGACTTGAACGCGGTGTTGCCCTTCTTCACCGCGAAACCCTGGCCGTCGTTGATGTAGGTGACGAAGTCGATGGTCTTCAGGCGATCGCTCGTCACCCCGAAGTTGCCGGTGCCGAAGTCGTACTTGCCGCTGCCGAGGGCGGGCAGGATCGTCTCGAACGAGGCGTCCTGGCGCTCCAGCCGCACGCCGAGCACCTTGGCCACCGCGTCGGCGAGGTCGATGTCCTGGCCGGCGGGCGGCTTGTCGGTGCCGTTCGGGTAGTACGCCCCGGGCGGGAAGCCGATCGAACTGCCGACCCGCAGCGTGCCCGACTTGCGTACGCCGGAGGGCAGCAGGGTCGCGACGGCGTCCACCTCGTGTACGGCCGCGACCGGGTCGTCGGTCGGCGCGGAAGAGGCGCCCACGGCCGCAATGCCGTCGGAGCCGCAGGCGGTCAGCGCGAGCAGGGGCAGCAGGGCGAGGGCGGCTGTGCTGCGCAGGCGGGTGCTGATGGGGCGGAGGTTCACTGGTCGGGGGCCCTTCCCGTGCGTTCCCGGACGACGAGGTCCCGGACTGCGAGGTGCTTTTCGAATGGCAGCGGGCCGATGGTTTCGGGGTCGGCCTCCGTGTCGAAGAGCGGTGTGTAGCCGGTGGCCAGGTACAGACGGCGGGCCTCGGGCTGGCGTGGCCCGGTGGACAGATAGATCCGCCGGTAGCCGCGGGCGCCCGCCTCCCGCTCCAGCTCGCCGATGACGCGCCGGGCGAGGCCGCGGCGGCGGTGCGCGGAGTGAGTCCAGATCCGCTTCAGCTCGGCCGTGGTCGCGTCGTACCGGCGGAAGGCGCCACCGGCGACGGGCTCGCCGCCCTCCAGCAGCAGGAGCAGCAGGCCGCCGTACGGTTCGGTGAACTCCTCGTCCGGATAGCGGGAGATCTCGGCGTGCGCGTCCTTGCCGTAGCGCGTGGAGTACTCGTGGCCGAGTTCGCGCAGCAGGGGCTCGACCCGGGCGTCGGAGACGGGCACCTCGATGACCGTCAACTCCGGTGCGGAAGTCATCCGTTCACCGCCGCGAGGGTCTGTGTCCCACGCGCCGCCCGCTCGGCGTCGCGCTTGGCGACCTCCTCGCGGACGATCGGGATCACGTGCCGACCGAAGTCGATGGCGTCGCCCAGCAGGTCGTAGCCGCGCGCGGAGAGGATGTCGACGCCGAGGTCGTAGTAGTCGAGCAGCGCCTGGGCGACCGTCTCCGGCGTGCCGACCAGGGCGTTGGAGTTGCCCGCGCCACCGGTCGCGGCGGCGGTCGGGGTCCACAGGGCGCGGTCGTAGCGCTCGCCCGCCTCGGCGATGGCGATCAGCCGCTGCGACCCGGCGTTCTCAGGTGCGCCGCTGCGGTGGTGCCGTACGAGTCCCGCCTCGCGCCGCTCCCGGATGGCGCCGACCGTGCGGTGGGCCTTTTCCCAGGCCAGTTCCTCGGTCGGCGCGATGATCGGGCGGAAGGCGACCTGGATGCGCGGCAGGTCGGTGCGGCCCGCGGCCTTCGCGGCGGCCTTCACGTTCTCGATCTGCTCGGCGGTCTTCGCCAGGGGCTCGCCCCACAGGCAGTAGATGTCGGCCTCGGCACCCCCGGCGGCGTACGCGGCGGTCGACGAGCCGCCGAACGAGACGTCGGGGCGGGGCTGTTGGACCGGGAAGACGTCGCTGACGAAGTCGTGGAAGCGGTAGTGCTCGCCCTCGTGGTCGAAGGGCTCGTGGGTGGTCCAGATCTTCTTGACGATGCGGATGTACTCGCGGGTGCGGGAGTAGCGCTCGTCCTTGGTGAGGGTGTCGCCCTCACGCCCCTGTTCGTGGTCGTTGCCGCCGGTGATGAAGTGCACGGTCAGCCGGCCCTCGCTGATCCGGTCGAGGGTGGCGAACGTCTTGGCGGCGAAGGTGGGGTACGAAACGTTGGGCCGGTGGGCGAGCAGGATCTGGAGGCGCTCCAGCCGGCTCGCGATGTACGCGGCGGCCGGAGCGGGGTCCGGCGATCCGGAACCGTAGGCGAACAGCACCCGGTCCCAGTCATGGTCCTCGTGCGCCCGGGCGAGCCGGAGCGTGTACTCCTTGTCGAACGCGGCGCCTGAGCGCGGCGTGGTTTCGGAGCCGTCGTTGGTGGCGGCGATACCGAGGAACTCCACGGGCATGGACGTGACCTTTCGGGGGATGCGGGCGCCTGGACGGCAGGCAGGCATGACTGAACTGCCTTGCTTGCAGGCATGAGTGATTACTCGTCAGGCGACGGCTGACGGTTTCCGTACGGGCGTGACGACGCCGGGCGTCGGTGAAGACGGAAGGCGGCAGTGCAGCGGCAGCGCGCGAAGAGAGAGCTCGGCCCGCGACGGGGGCACCGAGGGAGGGAAAGGCCGGTCAGACGGCCCGCTGCCGAGTCAGGCGCAACACGCCGCGGACCACACTCGACCGAAGTCGATGTGATCGCGCGAGACCAAGCGCTGCTGGGCAGTCATGCGACCAATTGAGCAGTACATCGTGCTCCCCGTCAAGCAGCTCCCGGATGCCGGAACGCCTGGACAGCCGTCTGCGGGCGCGCTGTTGACACATCGACGGCATGGGCACATACGATCGACGGCGGATCGGCTCCGCGTTGCGCGGCAGCCTCTCCGGCCGCGTTGAGGGACGCGGCGAGCGTGACGACACCTGGCCCCGGCCGCACCGAGTGCCACTGGGGTCACCCACGCCTGCGTTCCCTCCCCCGGAGAGCCTCCCCATGGTCACCTCGCCCGATCTCACGTCCGGTCCCGCAACGAAGAGTCCTCCGCTGGTCGGCGTCGACCCGCCGCGGATCGTGCCGCGTCGGCACGTCGGCCGGTGGCTCACCACCGCCGTCGCTCTGCTGCTCTTCGCGATGGCGCTCAACTCCGTCGTCCGCAACAAGGCCTTCCAGTGGGACGTGGTGGGCCGGTACTTCACCACCAGCGCCGTACTCGACGGGCTGCTGCTCTCCCTGTGGCTGACCGCCGTGGTGATGGTGCTCGGCTTCCTGCTCGGCACCGTGCTCGCGGTCATGCGGCTCTCCGCCAATCCGGTGCTGCGCACGCTGAGTTGGGGCTATGTGTGGATCTTCCGGTCCACGCCGTTGCTGGTGCAGCTGCTGTTCTGGTTCAACATCGGCGCCCTGTATCCGACACTCGGCCTCGGTGTCCCGTTCGGCCCGCAGTTCCTCACCGTCAAGACGGTCAATCTGCTCGGCCCCACCCTCACCGCCGTCATCGGCCTGACCCTGCACGAAACCGCCTACGCCGCCGAGGTCGTGCGCGGCGGCATCCTCTCCGTGGACGCCGGGCAGACCGAGGCCGCCCAGGCGCTCGGGCTGAGCAGAATCCGCACCCTGCGCCGGGTCGTCGTCCCGCAGGCGATGCGCTCCATCGTGCCCACCGCCGGGAACATGCTGATCGGCACCCTCAAGGGCACCAGCATCGTCAGCGTGCTGGCCGTGCACGACCTGCTCTATTCGGTGCAGCTGATCTACAACCAGACCTACCAGGTCATCCCGCTGCTGATGGTCGCCACCCTCTGGTACATCGCGGTCACCACGGTGCTCGGCGCGGGTCAGTTCTACGTCGAGCGGTACTACGCGCGCGGCAACTCCCGCACCCTGCCGCCCACTCCGCTGCAACGGCTGCGCGGCCAACTGGCCGCCGTTCGCCTCCGGTTGAGCGCGGCGACAGCCGCCTACGCCCGCCCGGCGATCAACGCCCGTCCCACGGTCGGCGGTGACCGGTGAGCGGCACCCCTTCCGCGGCCGTCCTGGTCGTCGTCGGCGCGGGACCGCGTGCCACGGGGCTGCTGGAGCGCATGGCCGCCAACGCGCCCGAACTATGGGACGGAAAAAGGGAGTTGCGGATCCATTTGGTGGACCCGCACCCGCCCGGCCCGGGGCGGGTCTGGCGGCGGGAACAGTCCGCACTGCTGCGGATGAACTCCATGGCCGAGGACGTCACCATGTTCACCGACGAGTCGTCGACCATCGACGGCCCGGTACGACCCGGCCCCTCGCTCGCCGAGTGGGCCGCCCAGTTCTCCGGCCGTGGGCCGCGCCACGCCCCGTACATCCAACCGGCCGACCCTGAGGTGCTCGCCGAACTGCGCACGCTCGCCGGGGCCGACTTCCCTACCCGCCGCGCCCAGAGCGCCTACCTGGACTGGGTGTTCCGCAGGGCGCTGGCCCAGTTGCCGCCCAGCGTCACCGTCGAGTGGCACCGCACCACCGCGACCTCCGTCACCGGCCCGCCGGACGGCCCGCAGCAGGTGCACCTGGCCGACCGCACCACCCCGCTCACCGCCGACCTGGTGGTCCTCGCCCAGGGCCACATCGGCTCCACCCCCGCCGCCGAGCACCGTGACCACGCCGCCTTCGCCCGCCGCCACGGCCGCTTCCACCTCCCGCCGGAGTTCTCCGCCGACGCCGACCTGTCCGCGCTGCGCCCCGGCGAACACGTCGTGCTGCGCGGCTTCGGGCTGGCCTTCATCGACCTGATGTCCCTGCTCACCGAGGGCCGCGGCGGCACCTATCGCACCGAGGCGGACGGCAGCCTCACCTACCTCCCGTCCGGCCGCGAGCCCGTCCTCCACGTCGGATCGCGGCGGGGGGTGCCGTATCACTCCAAGACCCGCTACCGGCTCCAGGGCCCCCGGCCACCGCTGCCGAGGCACTTCGGCCCGGAAGCGGTCGACGCGCTGCTCGCCGAGGGCCGCCCGCTGGACCTGCGGCGGGACGTGTGGCCGCTGATGGCCAAGGAGATCGGCTTCGGCCACTATCACGAGCTCTTCCACGCCCATCCCGAGCGCACCACCCTCCCCTGGCCTGACTTCGTGGCCGCGTACGACCGGCTGGACTGGTACGCCGACGAGATGGCCGCTCTCGTCGCCACGGCCGTGCCCGACCCGGCGGACCGCCTGGACTTCGAGACCCTGGACCACCCCTTGGACGGCCTCGCCTTCGGCACGCCGGACGACCTCCAGGACCACCTGCGCGACCACATCGCCCGGGACGTCGACCGCCGCGAGGATCCGCGGTTCAGTGCCGACCTCGGGGCGTTTTTCGCCCTCCTCTCCCTCTACGGCCAACTGCCCCGCCTGGTCGCCGCGGGCCGGCTGACCGCACGGTCCGTCGCCGAGCAACTCGACGGCTGGTGGCACGGGTTCTTCAGCTTCCTGGCCTCCGGCCCGCCCGGCTTCCGCCTGCGTCAGCTCCTCGCGCTCTCCCGGGCCGGCATCGTCCACTTCCTGGGCGCCCGCGTCCGGATCGGCACCGACGAGACCACCGGCACCTTCACCGCGACCAGCCCCAGCGTCCCCGGCCACACCCTGCACGCCACCGCGCTGATCGAGGCCTACCTGCCCCGCCACTCCCTCGACCGCACCGAGGACCCCCTCCTGCGCGATCTGCACGGGGCCGGCGCCCTCACCGAGGAGGTCATCGCCGACCACACCCACACCCACCGCTCCGGGCTGCTCGCCGTCTCCCCCGCGAACGCCCACGTCATCGACCCGTCGCTCGGCGGCACACACCCCCGCCGCATCGCCCTCGGCGCCCCCACCAACAGCCGGGCCGTCGCCGCTTTCGCCCGCCCCCGCACCGACGCCCCCGCCTTCCGGCAGAACGACGCGGTGGCCCGCGCGCTGCTGCGCGCCCTCGGCTCCGAGGCTCCCATCTCAGAAAGAGAGATGTCCGAGTCCACTATGTGAAAAGCCTCTTGGGGTGAGCGCCGCCTTCTGCCACGATCCCCATCAACCAGGTAGGAAAACTAGGAATCCGTGGGGGTGGGGTGGCCATGCACATGCACGACCACACAGACCTTTCGCTCCCCCTCCTGACCTCGCGTCGCCACATCGACTTCGGCCGTACGTCCAGCGCCATCTGTCAGTCCGCCTGAGACCCGCCGCAGTACCGGCCGCACCACGGACCGCACCTCCGCGACTCCGGCGCCCTCCCCGACGTCCCGCCGGGACCGCCGGCGCCGGCGCGTTGCGTGCCCGTGCGCTCCAGCAGGCTCTTCGGCTTCGGCGCCGAACCGCCTGACCTGCCGTACCCCTTGCCGTTGTCCCCCTGATCGACCACGCCTGAGAGGACACCTCTGTGTCTGCCGCAAGACCGCTCACCGCCCTGCGCACCCTCGCCGTCACAGCGACGCTTCCCCTGTTGCTGACCGCCTGCGGCTACGGCGCCGAGTCCACCGACAGCGCCAAGCAGCCCGAGGTCGCGGCGAACGCCAAGAAGCTCTCCGTCGACGAGGTGAACATCGGCTACTTCCCGAACCTGACGCATGCCACCGCCCTGGTCGGCATCCAGGAGGGCCTGCTGCAGAAGGAGCTCGGCGGCACCACGATCAAGCCCTCGACGTTCAACGCCGGTCCCTCGGAGATCGAGGCGCTGAACTCCGGCGACCTCGACATCGGCTGGATCGGCCCCTCCCCCGCCATCAACGGCTACACCAAGGCGGCCGGCAAGAACCTGCGCATCATCAGCGGTTCCGCCTCCGGCGGCGTGAAGCTCGTCGTCAACCCGGAGAAGATCAAGTCCCTGAAGGACGTCAAGGGCAAGAAGATCGCCACGCCGCAGCTCGGCAACACCCAGGACGTCGCCCTGCTCAACTGGGTCTCGGAGCAGGGCTGGAAGGTCGACGCGGAGAGCGGCAAGGGTGACGTCTCCGTCGTCCGCACCGACAACAAGATCACGCCGGACGCCTACAAGTCCGGCTCGATCGACGGCGCCTGGGTGCCCGAGCCGACCGCGTCCAAGCTGGTCGCCGAGGGCGGCAAGGTGCTCCTCGACGAGGCCGACCTGTGGCCGGACAAGAAGTTCGTGATCACGAACATCATCGTCCGGCAGGACTTCCTGAAGGAGCACCCGGATGTCGTCGAGGCCGTGCTGCGCGGTTCGGTGAAGACCAACGAGTGGATCAACGCCAACCCGGAGAAGGCCAAGGCCTCGGCCAACGAGGCGCTGAAGGCCGAGTCCGGCAAGGCCCTGCCCGCCGAGGTCATCGACCCGGCCTGGAAGTCGATCACCTTCCTCGACGACCCGCTGGCCGCCACCCTCGACACCGAGGCGCAGCACGCGGTCAAGGCCGGCCTGCTGGAGAAGCCCGACCTGAAGGGCATCTACGACCTCGCACCGCTCAACAAGGTCCTCAAGGCCGAGGGCAAGGACGAGGTCGACGACGCCGGTCTCGGCGTCAAGTAAGGACCACCGCATCCGATGAGTTCCCAGGAGGTGACGACCATGGCCACTGCGACGGCCACGACCGCCGAGGTCGCCGAGGACGCCACGGCGGTGCCGTATGCCGCCCGTATCGAGCACGTCTCGAAGTCCTTCCCGGTGCCGGGCACCCGCGGCGGGCAACAGCTCGTGCTGGACGACATCACGCTCGATGTCGCGCCCGGCGAGTTCGTCACCCTCCTGGGGGCCTCCGGCTGCGGCAAGTCCACGCTGCTCAACCTGGTCGCGGGGCTGGACCGGCCGACCGCCGGCTCGATCGGCACGGACGGCCGGCCCGCCCTGATGTTCCAGGAGCACGCCCTGTTCCCGTGGCTGACCGCGGGCAAGAACATCGAGCTCGCGCTGAAGCTGCGCGGGGTCGCGAAGGCGGAGCGCCGGCCGGAGGCGGAACGGCTGCTCGAACTCGTACGGCTACGGGGCGCGTACGGCAAGCGGGTGCACGAACTGTCGGGCGGTATGCGCCAGCGCGTCGCACTGGCCCGTGCCCTGGCCCAGGACAGCCGGCTGCTGCTGATGGACGAGCCGTTCGCCGCGCTGGACGCGATCACGCGTGACGTGCTGCACGACGAGCTGACCCGCATCTGGCGCGAGACAGGGGTGTCGGTCCTGTTCGTCACGCACAACGTGCGCGAGGCGGTGCGCCTCGCCCAGCGCGTCGTCCTGCTGTCCTCCCGCCCGGGCCGCATCGCCCGGGAGTGGACGGTCGGCATTCCGCAGCCGCGCCGCATCGAGGACAGCGCGGTCGCCGAACTGTCCGTCGAGATCACCGAAGAACTGCGTGGGGAGATCCGCCGCCATGGCCAGCACTGACAACGGCGTGGACATCGAGGTCGACGCCAAGGTCGACGTCAAGAAGGACGGCTCCACGGCGGCCGGTGAGCCTGCCGGTGAGCCGCAGGACCCGAACGATCTGGCGGGGCTGGAGGCCGGACTCGACGCACTGGACTCGGTACAGGTCCGGCGTACGCCGCTGCGCGAGACCCTGACCCGCAAGGTGCTGCCGCCCGTCACCGCGATCGCGCTGGTCCTGGTGGTGTGGCAGCTGCTGGTGTGGACCGAGGCAGCCCCCGCCTACAAGCTGCCCTCACCGTCCGACGTCTGGGGCGAGGTCCGCGAGTCCTGGCTCCAGGGCACGCTCTTCGACTACATCTGGACGTCCGTCTCACGCGGCCTGCTCGGCTTCCTCATGGCACTCGCCATCGGAACCCCGCTCGGACTGCTCGTCGCCCGGGTGAAGTTCGTCCGGGCGGCCATCGGCCCCATCCTGTCCGGCCTGCAGTCCCTGCCGTCGGTGGCCTGGGTGGCACCCGCCGTGCTCTGGCTCGGCCTGAACAACTCGATGATGTACGCCGTCATCCTGCTCGGCGCGGTCCCCTCCATCGCCAACGGCCTCGTCGCGGGCATCGACCAGATCCCACCGCTCTTCCTGCGCGCCGGGCGGACCCTGGGCGCGACCGGGCTGCGCGAAGCCCGGCACATCGTGATGCCGGCCGCGCTGCCCGGCTATCTGGCGGGCCTGAAGCAGGGCTGGGCCTTCTCCTGGCGCTCACTGATGGCCGCCGAGATCATCGCCTCCCACCCCGACCTGGGCGTCGGTCTCGGCCAGTTGCTGGAGAACGGCCGCAACAACAGCAGCATGTCCCAGGTGTTCCTGGCCATCTTCCTGATCCTGCTCGTCGGCATCGCCATCGAGCTGCTGATCTTCAGCCCGCTGGAGCGGTGGGTGCTGCGCAGCCGTGGTCTGCTGGTCACCCGCTGAGGGGTTGTCAGCCCGTCAGGAGTGGGTGACCTTGATGCGGGAGATACGGACCTCGCCGTAGTTGTCGTCGGCGCACGGGTCGGAGTTGTCGCAGTTGGCCTGGGTGTAGGCGCCCGCCTTGAAGTAGTTGGTGTCGCCGTCGTGGGAGATCGTGGTCTCCAGCCGGCCGTTGTAGTACGCGTCGATCTCCCCGTCCCGGGCCACGAACTTGGCCTCGAACTCGGTGCCGAGTTCGTAGTCGTCGGTGACGAGATGGGCGTGCCGGTCGTCGCCGTCGGTGATGTAGAGGCTGCTGCCTTCGAGGCGGAAGACGGTGACGTCGTCGTCCCCGCCGTGGACCTGCGCGCCGACCAGCCACGGCCGTTCGGCGGGCAGTGCCGTGAACGCCTCCCGGACCACGAGGGTGTGGGTGCCGTCCGTGGTGGACCAGGCGGCTTCGTCCTCGCCGCCGTCGGTCATCTCCCGCAGCTCGGCGCGCGGGTAGTTGGAACCTCCCGTCGTCACTCCGTCGACGGCGGCCCGGAAGACGACCGCGTCGCAGCCGGCGTCGGCCCGGAACCAGGGGTCGGCGGAGAAGGTCGCCAGCTCGGGTTGGGTGATCTCGGTGGGGTCCTCGTCCTCGCCGGTGGGCAGTGTCAGCTTCCAGTCCGTCAGGTCGAGGACGTCTGCGGGGTACGCGCACCGAGCGGCGGCCTGCCCGTGCGGACTCGGGGTGCCGGCGTGGGCGGACAGCGTGAGCGTGGCGGTCGAGACAGCCGCGGTGATGCCGGCCAGGACGAGGGTCCGGGTGCGGGGCATGGAGGGTTCCTCTCTGTCGGGGCGTACGGTTCGGGCCGACGCGTACGGTAGACGCCGCTGACGGGACCCCTCCCGCCGTCCGCGATCCCGCCGCCTCTACGCATGCGTGCGACTGATGAAGGCTCTGGGTAGACACTGCGTACGGCCCGCCGTACGCAGTAGGTTCGATCCATGCGCACGCCCCTGGGCCGTGTGCGCGTTCGGTACTCGACCAAGGGGGAAGATCCGTGCGTTCCGGGGACGAGTTCGCCGACCGCTATGTCCTCAAGGAGGTCATCGGCGCGGGGCGGGGCGGTGACGTGTGGCTGGCCCACGACCGGGTGGTGGGCCAGGACGTCGCACTGAAACCGGAGCGGACGGAGGGCGACGGCGAGACCGCGGTGCGGCGGCTGCTGGGCGAACCGCGTGCCATGGCCAAGTTCCGCGACCATCCCCACGTGGTGACGCTGTTCGACGTCGTGACCGTGCCGCGGGACGAAAGCGGGAGCGGGGGCGGGCACGGGGATGAGGCTGAGGCTGGGTCCGCCGGGGCCGGGGCTCAGACGTACTGGTTCGTCATGGAGTACGTGCCCGGCGGCGGCCTGGACCGGCAGCCGACGGTCTCTCCCGCGCGGGCGGCGCGCATCGGTGCCGAGCTCGCCGACGCGCTGGCGGCCCTGCACGACGCGGGCATCGTCCACTGTGACGTCAAGCCCGCCAACATCGGCCTCACCCGGCGCGGGAGCGCGAAGTTACTTGACTTCGGTGCCGCCTACCGGGTCGGCGGCGCAGAGACCATCACCGTCAACGGCCCGTTCAGCTTCACCCCGGACTACGCCGCCCCCGAACTGGCCCGGGGCAACGTCCCGCGGCCGGCCTCGGACGTCTTCTGCCTGGCCGCCACCCTCCACGCCCTGGTCACCGGTGTGCCGCCGCGCGGTGGCGCACCCGAGGACGACGCCGCCCCCGCCGGGGCGGGGGACGGCGGGGAGGAAGCCGAGCGGCTGCGGTACTGGAAGGCCGAGCAGGGCGTCGTCGAGCTGGACGCCGCCGCCGTGGGACCGCTGTACCCCGTGCTCACCGCCATGCTGCACCGCGATCCGCGGCAACGCCCCGACGCCACCGAGGTCAGGCGGCTGCTGACGGAAGTCGCCGAGACCGACCCGGAAACCGCCGGCGACACCGCCACCACCGTCACCCGGCGCCGACGCCGGCGTCTGCCACTGATCGCGGCCGCCCTCGGCATCAGCGCCTTACTGGCCCTGGGACTCGTCGCCCTCCCCGACCGGGAGGACGGGAAGACCGGCGCCGAGCCCGGTCGGAGCCGAGCGCAGGAGGACGGCTCGGACGGCGAGCCGCGGGCCCTGATCGGCGATCCGCACACGGCCGACGTGTGCAAGCTGACCGACCCCGCCGCACTCGACCAGTTCGGCAACGGGGACGGGGACGTCGAAGTGGACGTGGACTACGGGAACTTCGACCGCTGCGACGTGCTCGTGAGCATCGACGACCAGACCCGGATCGATGTGTCGGTCCGGCTCCTGCGAGGCTCACCGCCCGAGGGGTCGAAACCCTCCCGCACCATCGGGAGGATCGGCGTCCGGGAGGAGCAGGCCGAGAGCGACGAGTGCAAGCTGCTGCTGACGTCCGACGGTGACAGCGACGGTTCCCTGGTCGGGGTCCGCGTCAACATGGGCAAGGGCTCCGTGCACGGCGGCAACGCGACCCTGTGCACGGTCGCCGACAAGGCCGCCGCGAGCGCCGCCGAGGTCCTCAACCGGGGCCCGCTGCCCCGCCGTTCACCCGCCTACCCGCGCGCTTCACTGGCCTGGGCGAACGCCTGCGAGCTGCTCGACGCCAAGGCGCTGTCCGTCGTTCCCGGCCTCAAGGTCGACGTGCCGGACGTCGGCATCGCGAACTGGAGCTGCGAGTGGTCGAGCGACGTCGACGACCTGGAGGTCACCGTGGCCTTCCACCGCGACCAGCCCAAGTCCGCCGCGGACGGCGCGAGCAGCGTCACGCTCAGCGGATACCGCACCATCATCGAGCCGGACGACGACACCTGTACGGCGTTCGTCGAGTACCGCAGGTACAGCGGCCAGGACGCCGAGACCGCCGCCGAGATGGTGCGTCTGGACGTCAGCGGGCAACGGCCCACGGACAGGCTCTGCCCGATGGCCGAGGACCTCGCCGCCTCCGCCGCCGCCGAACTCCGCGCACGGTGACACCGAACGTCAGAGCGCGGAGTCGGGCCAGGTGGCGTCGTCCTCCATCAGGTCCAGATCCGGCGGTACGAGCGTCGTCGACTCCACCAACCCCTTGATCAGGTTGTGCAGCAGGCTGTTGTCGCCGGGGCGGCCCTGCGACTTGTCGTGCAGCAGCGGGTACCGGAATCCGGTGCGGTGCAGGCGGTGGCGTACGACCTCGATCCGGTGCTCGATCCTGCGCTCGGTCCACTTGTCCTCCGGGCGGAGGTAGCTGAGCTGCTTGGCGGCCGTGGCATACGTCAGAGGGCGCGGTTCCTCCTCGTACAACAGGTACCGCTGGCCGAGGACGACGAGCAGCAGCCGCTCGTCGTCGTCGAGCGCCCAGGTCTCCGGCCGGACCGTGTCGGCGCGCCGCCGAGACACCGGCCCCTGGTCGTCGTGGCCCGCGACGTACAGCTCGACCAGGTGCTCACGGTAGCCGGAGCCCTTCACGAACAGCGGGGTGTAACCGGTGGCGAGCGGGATCGCCTCGGTGCTCAGGTGCATCATCCGGCCGCGGGGCAGCCGGACCAGCTGCTGCCCGGTGTTGCGCAGCCACCACAAGCCCTGACGGTACGTCAACTCGCCGTGCCGCCGGCTCACCCGCAGGTCGTCCACGCCGACGCCCAGGTCCACGTCCGGCTTCTCACCGCGCCCGAAGCGGACCGTGAAGCCCGGGCGGGGCGGTGCGCTGAGCTCACCCGTGACCGTACGGGCATGCAGGGTCCCTGGTGCGGCGGGCGCGACACCACGCGCGAGGCTGGCGGAGAGGGGCATCGCTGGTCTCCTCGGTTCGTGGGCTTCTCGGTTCGACAGCTTCTCTGCAGGCGCCCGACGTACTCACCAGTGTCGGACCCTGTCGCGGGACCCCTCCCGTACGAGGTGCGGGCTTCACGGAATCAGTACGCCGACTTCAACGCTCCCCCGGAGGTTTCCCGCAGCCCTCCCGGGCCACGCCGCACCCGGAGCCGACGGCTCGCACTGCCCCCTCGGGTGTGAGGACGTACAGCACCGGGTCGGCCGTGGCCTTGCGCAGCTGTGCCGCCTCCGGCACCTCCTCGTGCCCCGGCGCCAACGCCCCCGCATTCGGCCGCGCTTACCGCCCGACCCCCGAAAATCACTCCATCGGGCCGTCATCCGCAGGCTCACCGTCTCCTCGGACTCGGCCATAAGGAGTTCGGATTGCGCAGATGACGGTGGTCGGAGTGCGCACTCTGCGAGCGCGGCGGATGCTGGTGCTCCGCGGGACGAAGGGGTAAGGAGAAATCCATGCAGAGCGTGCGGTTCAATTCCCCCGGCAATGAGGTGGCGAAGGTTTCCTATACCGCTCGCCGCCTTGTCGAGCTGGGCTACGGCAGCACCAGAACACTGGGGCTGAGCGTGGCGGATGGGCCTCCACGGGCGGGCGATCTGGTGCTGTGCCGGGTGACCGAAATCGGCCAGCACAGGTTCCTCGGGCAAGTACACGGAAAGCGGAATCGGCTGTTCGTCGGCGACACGGTCGTAGTCGCCTATGGCGCCCGCTACGCCCCGGATCAATTCGAGGCGGAGGTGCCCGGCGACCTCGGACCCTGTGACCTGGTCGCCGGAGGCGGGATAGCGGGACGGGTCGTGTCCTCCCACTCCAGAATGAAATCCCCCACCCAAGTGGAGCCTTTGGGCCTGGTGACCGACGAGCACGGCGAGCTCATCAACCTGGCCCGTCTGGCCCGGCCCGTGGTGCCCGTCCTCGCTCCTCGCCCGCGCACCATCGCCGTACTCGGCACATCGATGAACTCGGGCAAGACGACCGTGGCGGCCGCCCTCATCCGCGGGCTCAGCCTGGCCGGCCGCCGGGTCGGCGCGGCAAAGGTGACCGGCACCGGCGCTCCAGGGGATCCGACGCTGATGGCCGACGCGGGCGCGTCGCGGGTCATCGACTTCACCGACCTGGGTTTCCCCACCACCTACCAGCTGCCGATGCCGCAGGTGATCCGTATCCTGCGCGGCGCGATCACGGATCTGACGAGTCACCAGGCGGACGCCATCGTGCTGGAGGTCGCGGACGGGCTGCTGCAACGGGAGACGGCGGCACTCATCCAGACGCCTGAATTCCGCACCGGAGTGGACGGCATCGTGTTCGCGGCCGGTGACGCGATCAGCGCGGTGGCGGGGGTACGGCTGCTGCGGGACGAGGGACTTCCCGTCCTCGCTCTGAGCGGCGTGCTGACGTCCTCTCCGCTGGCCACGGCCGAAGCGGTGGGCAGTGTGGACATCCCCGCGTACACGGCGGCGGCCCTGTCCAACCCGTCTCTCGCCGACCAGATGCTGGCGGGCGCCGTCGCGGGCAGGGTCGTCGCGGGAGACGGCAGCGGGCTGTCGGACGACGGCAGTCGACTGGCGGACCATGGCGGACTCCCGCAGGAGCGCAGTCGGCTGACGGAGTACAGCGGTCCCCTGACGGCCGAAACAGTGGCGTGACCGCGGCGGGACGGCGTCGCGTCCGGATGCCGCAGACGCTCGGCGGTGTGCGGCGCCGGTTGATGCTGCTGTTGGTGCTCGCGGGTTTCGGCCAGGCGGTCTGCGTGGTCGGCTTCGCCCTCCTGGTGCATGGTGCGGCCTACCGCATCACGCACGGCCGGGAGGTCGGGTCCGGCCACGACCGCAGCGCCATCTACACGCACGTCGCCGGCTACGCGCCCACCACGCTGGCCGTCGGGCTCGCCACGTCGGCCTGCGCGACCGTGCTGCTGAAGGCGGCGGGCGAACCGCTCGCGGAACGGCTGGCGCAGAGTTACGTACACAGCGTCAGAATGCGGCTCTTCGACCATGTCGCCGGAAGCGAGGCGGGGGGGCCGTTCCGGCGCACGGTCGGCGTCACCGTGCTCCGCTTCACCGGTGACGCCTCAGCCCTGCGGCTGTGGATCAGCAAGGGTGTGGCACCGATCCTGGTGGACGGGGTGTTCGTGACGTGCGCCCTGGTCGTACTGGCCGTCATCGCGCCGGGCATCGGCGCGCTCTCGGCGGCGCTGATCCTCCTGGCCGCGGCCGCCCTCGCGTTGTTCGGGCGGCGGCTGCGCGAACGCGTACGCGAGACCAGACGGCACAACGGCAAACTCGCCGCCTTCGTCAACGAACGCGTCACGCACACCGCCGTCATGCAGTCCCTCGGACGGGTCGAGCAGGAGCGCCGGGTCATGCGGCGGCGCAGCCGTGAGTACGGTCGCGCCATGGTGCGCCAAGCCCGTCTCACCGGAGCGATGTCGGCGACGGCCGAGGCGTGCGGCATCGGGATCCTGCTGATCGTGGTGACGGTGGGGCTGGTGGCGGGCACCACCTGGGAGGCTCTCGCCTCGCTGCTGACGGTGGCGAACTTCCTTGGCGCTCCCCTGTCGTCGCTGGTCCGTGTGCAGGAGTACTGGCAGCAGTCGCGCGTGGCCCGGCGGCGCATCGCCGAGGTCCTCGCGGCACCGGCGCCGCTGGCCAAAGTGCGGGGAGCCGAGCCGCTCGCGCATGGGCCCGGGCAGCTGGAACTCCAGGGGCTGCGCGTGGACGGTGTCCTGGACGCGTCGGCCGTCGCGTGGCCCGGGCAGCGGATCGTGCTGCAGGGGCCTCCGAGCTCGGGAAAGTCGCTGCTGCTGCGCCTCATCGCGCGACTGCAGGAGCCGGACGCCGGCGCGGTGCTGCTCGACGGCCAGGACCTCGCCCGGCACGACCCCGAATCGGTACGCCGGGTGATCAGGCTGGCAAGCCCGGAACTGCCCTTGCTTCGCGGCAGCGTCGACACGAACCTGCGGTACGGCGAACCGCCGGACGCGGCCGAGGCGGCGGGCGAGGAACACATCAAGGCTTTGGCCGACCTGCTGCCCGACGGTCTGCGCACCCGGGTGGGCGAAAACGGCCACGGTCTTTCGATGGCCGTGCGCTACCAGGTGGCGATGGTACGAGCGCTGCGCAGCGGACCCCGGGTTCTGCTGCTGGACGATGTCCGGTCGGAGGAAGCGCTCGGTTCCGACCTGATGGAACGTCTGCTCGAGCGTTATCCGGGCACCGTCATCTACGTCACCGACGAGCCCAAGTTCGCCGCACGCGCGGATGTGCTCTGGCGCATCGACGACGGCAGGCTGACGATCCATGAGCGGGTGCGGGAGACCAGCGGTCTCCCAGAATGACCGAAGGGCCGCTTCGGATTGCTCCGAAACGGCCTCTGACCTGCGACTTCGAAAAGTCGGGACGACAGGATTTGAACCTGCGACCCCTTGACCCCCAGTCAAGTGCGCTACCAAGCTGCGCCACGTCCCGGCGTATGTCGCGCGGCGAACCGCGTGATCACGCAGGTCAACCCTACCCCATACGCACGCTGCCCCCATCGGTCCGACCCCTTGACCCATAATTGTTGCCACCTATAATTGATGAACTCAATCGAATCACCCAGCGGCGGGCCGTCCGTCCCGAACCGTCCCCCACCGGGCCGGCCCACGGGCCGCGAACGATCGGAGCCCTATGTCCCTCCTGGCCCGGCCCGCGGTGGCCGCCCTCGTCGCCAAGGCGATGCAACGTGTCACCGTGATGGCTGACCGCCGTTCCGGTGGCCGGGGTTCCGCCGCCGCCTCGCACGCGCGATTCCCCGAATATCCGCGCAAGGTACGAGAGTTGACGATTCCCACGTCGATCGCCCCCGCCCGGGCCACCGTGTACCTGCCCGCGAACGCCGAACCCGCTCCCCCGGTGCACGTCAACTTCCACGGCGGCGGCTATGTGATGACGCTGACCGAGCTGGACGACCCGCTGTGCCGCACCCTCGCCGCCGAGGCGGGGGCGGTCGTGATCAACGTGGATTACGTCGTCGCACCGCAGCATCCGTTTCCGGCACCACCCCGGCAGGCGTACGACGTCGTCCGGTGGGTCGCTGAGCACGGGGCGGAGGAGGGCTGGGACGGTGACCGGCTCACCGTGGGCGGGCAGAGCGCCGGCGGCGGGCTCGCGGCGGCCGTGGCACGGCAGGCTCTTGAAGAGGGCGGGCCCTCGATCGCGCTCCAGGTGCTGCACTATCCCCCGCTCGACCTGGCGACCGGCCCCAGGGACAAGCGCGCCGCCATCGCCAAGCCGATGCTGCGGCCCTGGATGGGTGACGTCTTCGACACCTCGTACGTGCCGGACGTGCGGCTGCGTGGCGATCGGCTCGTGTCCCCGGCGCATCCGTCGGACACCGCGGACCTGACGGGCATCGCCCCGGCCCTGCTGATCACCGCCGAGTACGACCTGCTCCGGGCCGAGGGCGAGCGCTATGCCGAGCGGCTGCGGGGGGCGGGTGCGCTGGTCGCGCATCACGACGTGGCCGGGGCCGATCACGGTTACGACGGGAGTGACGACCAGAAGGCGCGGGAGGTCTACGCGATGATCGCCCGGCATGTGCGGGCGGCCACCGGAAGCCGCACCGCCTGAGAGCTCGGGTCGCCCTGCCGTCGACGGCCGCGCGGCCCGGTCACTCCTCCGGGCACGCGGCACCCACGTTCACCGCGACCGGCGCGGCGGCCGACCGCGCGTCGGCCGAGGTCAGGACGGGCTCACCCACGGGGCCGGGGGTCGCAGTGGCCTTGGCACCCTCGCCCGGACTCCCGGGCACCGCCATGCTCCGGGCGTCCCGGCCCCAACTCCCGGGCGACGCAGCGTTCCTGGCGCCCCTGTCCCAACGCCCGGGCGCTGCGGTGTTACTGGCGCCTTTGTCCCAACTCCCGGGCGACGCAGCGTCCCTGGCGTCCCCGTCCCAACTCCCGGACGCCGCAGTACTCCTGGCGCCCCGGCCCGGGCTTCCGGACCTCCCCGCGGCGAAGCCCGCCATCAGCAGGGCCACGGCCACCACCACCCACCAAGGCAGGCCGGCGGTGGCCATGTACCCGACCACGGCCACCACTGCGAGAAGTCCCGTCACGTCCCCGTTCCCCCTTAACAGTTCCACTCATTCGCCACCGGCGCACCGAAGGCCGCCCTGCGTCACAGCGGGCATATGACGCAACAATACGCGAGACAGTCGTATATCCCAGTTCGGCTCATCGGTACATATGACGGACGCCAATCAGTGCACGCCTATGAGTTCCTGATCGCCGTCGGCAGGAGCCGCCCGCTTCGATCCGCGCAGTGCGGCGACGCCGATGAAGACCATGGACGACAGTCCGGCGAGGGCGAACGCGGTAAGCCCCAGTCGCCCTTGTTCGCGGCGAGCAACTGCCCGCCCAGCCACGGCCCGAAGACGGCGCCGAAGCGGCCCATGCCGGAGGTCCAGCCGACGGCGGTGGCGCGGTTCTCGGGGCGGGAGCGGATCGAGACCGTCGCGTAAATTACGGGGCCGGCTCAGGCGACCGGCGGCGTCCCGTGCGTGTGGAACGACTCGATCGTCTTCAGACCCCACGCCTGTCCCTTGGCCCGCTCGGCCTCCGTCCAGGTGATCAGCGGCCAGTCCGGGGCCAGCACCAGTCGCGTGAGCGGGTTGCACAGCTCGATGCGGTTGCCGCCGGGCTCGTAGACGTACAGGAAGAACGTCTGCTGGATGGCGTGCTTGTGCGGGCCCGTCTCGATGAACACGCCGCTGTCGATGGCCAGGTCGGCGGCGCGCAGGATGTCCTCGCGGGTGTCGGTCGCGAAGGCGATGTGGTGCAGCCGGCCGGCGGAGCCGGTCCAGTCCGAGGTGTAGACGACGTCGTACGACTTGTCGGTGAAGGTCAGCCAACGGGCCGCGATCTTCCCGGAGTTCAGCTGGATCTGCTCGGTGGGCCGGGCACCCAGCACCTGTTCCTGGAACTCGGCGTTGGCGAGCACGTCGGCGGCGAGGAAGTTGACGTGGTCGAGCCGTCGTACGCCGACGCCCCTGTTGGGCTTGGCCTGCGGCTGGTTCTTCAGCGCGGGCTTCAGCTCGTCCGGTGCCTGGTAGTACTCGCTCTCCCAGTACAGGGCGTGCTCGTGTCCGTCGGGGTCGGTGGTGAGGTAGAGCTTGCCGAGGCCGGGCTCGTCCTCGACCCACTTGCCGGAGCCGCCCGCCGCCTCGATCGCCTGGATACGGCGGTGGAGCGCGTCCTCGCTGGAGGTGCGCAAGGCGAGGCGGCCGAGGCCCGGCTGTTCGCGGGCGGTGAGGACCAGGCTGTGGTGCTCGTAGTCGTCGAAGGTCCGTAGGTAGACCGTGGCGCCGTCCTGGCCGTTGACCGTGAGCCCCAGGTAGTCGGTGAAGAAGGCGACGCTGGCGTCCAGGTCCGGGGTGAACAGCTGGGCATGGCCCAGGTGGGCGATGTCGCCGAGCGGCGGGGTCATCGGGGGTCTCCGGGGATGTGTGCGGGGAGTGGGGCCGTCTCGGCGGGCCGGGGGAAGACGGTGCCGTCGAAGATCTTGCGAGCCGTACGGACGACGGCGGTGCGGCGGGCGGTGGGAAGGCCTGCGGAGTCGGTGCCGAGACTGCTCTCGATGTCCAGGAATCCCGTGGGGTGTTCGATGCGGACGCGGTCGCCGTCGGCGGGCAACTCCGCGAGGTCGGCGGCGACGCCGCCTTCGACGCGCAGACCCGCGGCGACGCCGGCGGCGCCGAGTACGCCGATCGACGTATGGCAGCGGACCGGGATGAAGGTGCGGGTGGTGATCGCGCCGCCGTCCCGGGGCGGGGCGAGGAGTGTGAGCTTGGGGACGGTGGTGTCCGAGACGTCGCCGAGTCCCATCAACTTCCCTGCCGCCAGCCGGAGTTCACGAAGCCGCTCGGCGAGTGCGAGGTTCTCCTCCAGGTCCCCCGGCGCCTCGTAGCCGGTGACGTCGAGCGCGGTGGCCTGGATCAGGACGGTCGGCATGCCGTTGTCCACGCAGGTCACCGGGATGCCTTCGATCACATCGCGGACGTTGCCGGTGGGCAGCAACCGGCCGGTGCCGGGCGGGAAATCGATCACCACTGGGGCGGCCGAGCCGGGCACGCCCGAGATCTCGGCATCGCCCGTGTAGTCGACACGCCCGCCCGGTGTCGGGAAGGTCGCGGTGGCGAAGGCGCCGGTGTTGACCATGCGGATGCGTACCGAGGTGCGCTCCTCCCCCGCCGGGACCAGGCCGCGCTCCACGGCGAACGGCCCTATGCCCGCGAGGATGTTTCCGCAGTTCTGACGGTCACTCACCTCTGGCCGGTCGACGGCCACTTGGAGGAAGAGGTAGTCGACGTCGGCGCCCGGATCCGCCGAGGGTGAGACCACCGCGACCTTGCTGGTGAGCGGGTGGGCGCCGCCCAGACCGTCGATCTGGCGATCGTCCGGGCTGCCCATGACGCGCAGCAACAGCTCGTCCCGCAGGGCGGGTTCGGCGGGGAGGTCCTCGGCGAGGAAGTAGGCGCCCTTGGAGGTGCCGCCCCGCATGAGCATGCAGCGGACCTCCAGGGGCCCGGTCACGGCCGCGCCTCCTCGCGAACGTACTCGTCGTAGGACTTGTACGTCACACCGAGCCGTACGAGCGTCTCCCGCAACCCATAGCGGTCGAGGCCGAGTTGGCCGTCGAGGAAGGCGGCACGCGTCGCGGCTTCCTTGGCCTCGCGGGCCTCGGACTTCTCGACCGTCTCCCGGGCGCGCTCGCGGGGTACGACGACCACTCCGTCGTCGTCGGCGAGGATCACGTCGCCGGGGCGGATGACCTGGCCGTCGATGGCGACCGGCACGTTCACCGAGCCGCCGGTGGCCTTGACGGTGCCCTGGGCGCTGACCGCCCGGGACCAGGCGGCGAAGCCCATCTCACGCAGCTCCTGGGTGTCGCGGATGCCGGTGTTCATGACGACACCGCGCACGCCGCGCTGCTTCAGGGCGGTCGCGAACAGCTCGCCGAACAGGCCGTCCGTGCACGGGGAGGTGGTGGTGACGACGAGGATGTCGCCCTCGCCGCACTGCTCCACGGCGGCGTGGATCATGAGGTTGTCGCCGGGCCAGCCGATCACGGTGACGGCGGTGCCGGCGACTCGTACGCCCTGCTGGACGGGCCGGATCTCCGGGCCCAGCAGACCCGTCCGCCCCATGGCCTCGCTCACCGTCGCCACGCCGAAGCCGGCCAGCGCGTCGACGTCCTTCAGCTCCGCCTTCGGTGGGTTGGTGACGATCACGCCGCTCATGCCAGCTCCTTCGCGATCTGCGGGTAGGGGCGCATGTACGCCTCGGCCATGGTCTTGTGGGCCAGGCCCAGGTTGGGTCCGGCGTTGCGCTTGAGCTGGACGCCGCGGCGCACGGCGAGGTCGGTGTAGTAGTCCCACAGGTGCTGCTGGGCTCCGAGGCACTCCATGGCCTTGCGCTTGGTCTCCCACACCTCGGTGATGTCGAGCAGGACCTCGGGCTTGAAGCCGCTCATCTCGGGCTGGTGCGGCTCGAAGTAGAAGACGGGCGGCGCGCCGATGATGTCGCCGTCGCCCGGGTAGCCGATGGCCTGGGCGAGGATGCGGGCTTCCAGGGCCATGCGGTTGGCGGCCGGATGGTCGCCGTTGTACGGGTCCTCGGTGGGGTGGGTGAGGACGACGTCGGGCTGGGTCTCGCGGTAGACCGAGACGAGCTGGTCGGTCAGCTCGGCCGTGGCGATCAGGGGGTAGTCGCCGGCGTCGAAGAAGCGGACCTCGGCGCCGAGGGTGGCGGCGGCACGCTCGGCCTCGTCGCGGCGTATCGCCTTGATCTCCTCCAGCTTCTTGCCCTCGCGCCAGGCCTTGGCGGACTCGCCGCGCTCACCGAAGGTCAGACAGGCGATGGTCACCTTCTCGCCCCGGGAGGCGGCCAGGGCGATGGCTCCGCCGGCCCGCCACACGAAGTCCCCGGCGTGCGCGGTGATGACGAGGGTCGAGCGTAGTGGCGGCGGGGGACCCCCGGCGCGAGGTTGTTCGAGCATGGGGGAGGGCGCATCGGCATGCGTCATTGCTGGTTCTCCTCGAGTGACAGGTGTGCGCCCGCCCCACACCGCCGTGATCAGTCGCGCAGCGCCTCGATCACGCTGGTGAGGTGGGCGCGGACGGCCGCCTCGGCCGCCTGGGGGTCCCTGGCCCTGATCGCCTCGATCATCGCCAGATGCTCGTTCAGGGAGTGCTGCGGACGTCCCGGCCGCAGCGCCAACAGGAAGCGGTGGCGCACCAGTTGGGCGTTGAGTCGCTCCAGCAGTTCCACGGCCGTCCGCTGGCCGGAGAACTCCAGGATCCCGGCGTGCAGTTCCTGGTTGAGCTCGGAGTACGTCATCGGCTCGCCGTCGGCCACGGCCTTGGTCATCGCCGTGCCCAGGTCCGCCAGCCGACTCAGCTGCTCGTCGCTGGCCGCGACGGCCGCCTTCGCCGCGCACAGCCCTTCCAGGACCATGCGGCACTCGGTGATGGCGACCGCTTCCTCGACGCTCACCACCCGCACCCGCGAACCCCGGTTGCGGATCCGCTCAACCAGGCCCTGAGCCTCCAGATCGATGAGTGCCGCGCGGATGCTGGCCCGTGTCACACCGAACTGCTCGGCGAGCTCGTTCTCCACCAGCCGCTGCGCCGGTGCCATCTCGCCGTGCAGGATCGCCTGCCGCAGCTGCGCGAGCGCGTGCTGCTTGGCCTGCTCCCCAGTACTCGGACGGGCTTCTTTCGGCATGTGCCCTCCCTGACTGAGTGCCTGTCGAACGTAAATCTAGCCAACATAATTGTCAACAATTTTGTATGCGGTATTGAGCGCAGGCGGCGCTGGGAGGGGACGGTCAGCCTGTGAGCGGGGGCGCCGTAGAGCCCCGGATCTCCAGGGACGGGGTGGCGAGTTGGACCCGGCCCTGCCCCTCGGCGCCCTCGAAGCGCTCCAGGAGGCAGCGGGCCGCGCGGCGGCCGACCTCATGGCTGGTGTTGTCGACCGTGGTGAGCCAGACGTGGCGCAGGCGGGCGATGCTCGTGTTGTCGTAGCCGACGACGGACAGGTCGCGCGGCACGCGCAGCCCCAGTTCCTCGGCCGCGGAGAGCGCGCCGATGGCGGCGATGTCGTTGACGGCGAAGACGGCCGTGGGTCGCTCGGGGCGGCTGAGCAGGCGGACGGTGGTGCGGTAGCCGCCCTCCTCGGTCATGTCACCGGCCTCGACGACCACCTGGTCCGCGAGGCCGTGCTCGCGCATCGTCGCCTCGAAGCTCCGTCGCCGCAGCTCGCCCACCGCGCCGTACCCCGCGATGTGCGCGATACGGCGGTGGCCGAGGCCGATGAGGTGCTCGGCGACCAGGCGGGCACCCTGCTCGTCGTCGTTCGCCACGACGTCGACGCCGGACGGCACCGGCTCACGCGCACCGGCCACCACGACCGGCATCCGCGCGGCCACCGCTTCCAGCGCGGCCGGGTCGGGGAGCGTACCGACCACGACCAGGCCGTCCACCCGCAGATCGAGGAAAGGACCGGCGGGATCCTGGCCGGTGCGGCGGTTGAGGCGGGCGTCGGCGAGCAGCATGTGCAGGCCGTTGTCGTGGAGCAGGGAATTGAGCCCGTCCAGCATGTCCACGAACCACGGGTTGCGCAGGTCGTTCAGGAGGACGCCGACCGTGCGGGTGCGCTGCTCGCTGAGGCTGCGCGCGGCGGCGTTGGGGCGGTAGCCGAGTTCGCGCACGGCGCGCAGGACGGCGTCCCGTTTCTCCGGCCGTACCTGGTCGGAGCCGCGCAGCACCAGCGAGACCAGCGACTTGGAGACACCGGCCCGGTCGGCCACGTCACGGATCGTCGGCGGTCTCATGGCATGGACCGTTCCATGGCCCGCTACGGCTTGTCAAAGGGTTGACACCTTGGGGAATCGGCACCCAAGGTGGCCTGGACAGAAAATGGACCGGTCCAAAGAGGGGCTGTCATGGTGGATTCGCTCGGTGTCGCCGTCATCGGGTTCGGCTGGATGGGCCGGGTGCACACCCAGGCGTACACCCGCGTCCCGCACCACTATCCGCAGCTGGCCCTGCGTCCGCGGCTGGTGACGGTGGCCGAGGAGGTGCCGGGCCGGGCCGAGGAGGCCGCCGCGCAGTTCGGGTTCGCCTCGACGACCCGTGACTGGCGCGAGGTGGCGGCCGACCCGCGCGTGCGGGCCGTCAGCATCACCGCCCCCAACTTTCTGCACCGCGAGATCGGCGTGGCGATGGCCGAGGCCGGCAAGCACATCTGGATCGAGAAGCCGGTTGGCCTGACGCTCGCGGATGCCCGGGCGGTCGCCGACGCCGTCGCCAAGGCCGGCGTCCAGGGCGCGGTCGGCTTCAACTACCGCAACGCGCCCGCCGTCGAG
Organism: Streptomyces sp. SD31; assembly: GCF_052068475.1. Taxonomy (NCBI): domain Bacteria; kingdom Bacillati; phylum Actinomycetota; class Actinomycetes; order Kitasatosporales; family Streptomycetaceae; genus Streptomyces; species Streptomyces sp. SD31. The sequence goes on from NZ_JBQHCX010000006.1 coordinate 318,417, forward strand.
GCCGCCCGCGACCTGATCGCCGCCGGCGGGATCGGCACCGTCACCCACGTTCGCGTCCGTCTCTTCAGCGACTACGCGGCTCACCCCGAGGGCGCCCTGACCTGGCGCTACGAGAAGGAACGCGGCGGCAGCGGCGTGCTGGGCGACCTCGCCTCGCACGGCGCGGACCTGGCCCGGTACCTGCTCGGCGACATCGCGTCGCTGACCGCCGACACGGCCGTGTTCATCCCCGAGCGGGCCCGTCCCACCGGCGCCACGGCCGGCCACACCCGCGCCACCGGCGGCGAGCTCGGCCCCGTCGAGAACGAGGACTACGTCAACTGCCTGCTGCGCTTCGCCTCCGGCGCGCGCGGCGTCCTGGAGGCCTGCCGGGTCTCGGTCGGCGAGCAGAACAACTACGGCTTCGAGGTGCACGGCACCAAGGGCGCGGTCTTCTGGGACTTCCGCAGGATGAACGAGCTGGGCGTCAGCCGCGGCACGACCTACCAGGACCAGCCGGTCAGCACGGTGTACGTCGGCCCGGGCGACGGCGAGTTCGGCGCCTTCCAGCCGGGCGCGGCGAACGCCATGGGCTACGACGACCTCAAGGTCATCGAGGCGTACCGCTTCCTGCGCTCGGCCGCCGAGGGCACACCGCACGGGGCCACCTTGTCGGACGCCGTGCGCAGTGCCGCCGTACTGGACGCGATGGTGCGGTCGGCGCGGAGCGGCGCGTGGGTGGATGTGGACGCGTAGCCGGGACGGTCAGCGGTCGGCGCGTGGGCGGGTACGCCGGCCGACGGCGACCTTGACCGGGATCAGGACGAGCCACCACCACGCGGCGCCGGCCCCGGCCACCAGGGTCAGCGGGAGGGTGAGCAGGAAGACGACCACCGTCGCGGCCAGGTCGAGGGCGTAGAGCCGGAAGCCTCCCGCGGGCGTGAAGTCGCCACGCAGCCATGGGCGCCCGGCGAGGACGGCGACCAGGGCGAGGTGGGCGGCGCCGAGGGCCGCGACCGCCGCGGCGTAGATCGCGACCGAGGCGGCTTCCTTGCCGTACTCGGCGACCAGCCTGGTGGGGAAGGGCAGCAGGGCCGCGAGGCCCAGCCCGAGCAGGGACAGCGCCATGACCTGTCCGTCGATCTCCCGGACGGAACGGAAGATCCTGCGGTGGTCACGCCAGAAGCTGCCCAGCACCGCCACGCTCAGCGCGTAGGCGCCGAGGTCCGGGAGCAGCTCGCGCAGAGCCTCGCGGAACTCCCGCGAGTCCAGTCCCCTCGGCACGTAGAGATCGAGGACGAGCAGGGTGATCGCGATGGCGAACACGCTGTCGGCGAGCGCCGTCAACCGCTCGGGCCCGCCGTCCGGGTTCGATTTCCACATGCGCACGACGGTACGGAGCCGGGACCCGGCGAACGGGGATACACGCCAGGGCGACGGCCCCGACGGCCCCGCCCGTCATCGGATGGGTGTGGGCATGTTGTACGGCGTCACCACCTGGATCGCCGATGGCAGCGTGGGCCCCGCCGGCGGCAGCGCGCCGTGGGCTCGCATCACGATGTGGCAGGCCTCGCGCATGTCCTGGCGCAGATCGTGGTGGAGCACGGCGGACAGGCGGTGTTCGCGCAGCAGGCGGGTGTTGTCGTGGTCGAGGTCGTGCGCGACGAACACCGCGCACTCGCGGCCCAGGTCCTCGAAGGCCCGCAGGGTGGCGATGTTGCCGCCGCCGATCGAGTAGACGGCACGGATGTCCGGATCGCGTTCCAGCGCGGCCCTGACCAGGTCGTACTGGGTGGCGTCCAGGCCCTGCCCCTCGGCGATCTCGACCAGCGTGCGGTCGGGATGACGGGCGCGCATGGCGCTGCGGAAGCCCATCTCGCGCTCCTCCTCGTTGCGGAAGAAGCCGCTGCTGAGGCTGGTCAGCACATTGCCGGGCCGCTCCCCCAGCCACTGCCCCATCAGGTACGCGGCGGTGGCGCCGGCGGCCCGGTTGTCGATGCCGACATAGGCGAGGCGGGCCGTGGAGGGCAGGTCGGTCACCAGGGTCACCACCGGGATGCCCGCCTCCACGAGCCGGGTGACCGCGGCGGTGACCTCGGGGACGTCCGGAGCCTTGAGGATCACGCCCTGCGTGCCGCGCCGGGCGATGCGGTCCAGCGTCCGGCTCAGTTCCGGCACCGGCCCCGTCTCGCGGAAGTGGAAACGTGAGCGCACGACGGCCGGATGCAGGGCCGGCAGCTCCGCCTCCAGGGCGGCGCGTACGGCGGTGGTGAACCGCTCGGGCGCCTGCACCACCATGTCGATCATGAAGGTGCGGCCCAGCAGCCGGACCTGGGTGCGCTGCCGGTCCAGGTCGGCTATCGCCTGCTGGACCTCGCGCGCGGTGCTCTCGCGCACGCCTCCCCGGCCGTTCAGGACCCGGTCGACCGTGGCCTCGCTCAGACCCGCCTGACGTGCGATCTCCCGGATCGGGAAGGGGTGGCCCATACGAACGGCTCCTTGAGGGGTTTTTGATGGGCTGCTGCTGGTTGTTCGAGGGGATTGTCATGACAAGAATGACAGCGCTGAGTCGCCCCTGTCACCGAGAGGACGCCGATGTCCTTCACCTCCGTACACCGCCGTGCCTGGCTGTCCGAGCAGGACTGCGACCTCGACGCCTTCCGCGCTCTCGTCGAGCGGACGACCGACCTCGCCGACTACCCGTACGCCGCCTCCGTGGAGCGGAACGTCCTGCGCTACGACAGTGAGCGGCTGCGTCGGGCCGAGGACGTCCGGGAGGTCCAGGCGGAGCTGGTGCGCGCCCTCACCGACGGCCCCGGCATCGTGGTCTTCCAGGGCGCCTTCCCGGACCCCGGCGTCGTCGACCGGCTCACCGAGGTCTTCGACGCCCTGATCGCCGAGCAGCGCGCGTCCGGCGCCGACGCGGGCGACCACTTCGCCAAGCCCGGTGCGAACGACCGGGTGTGGAACGCGCTGGAGAAGGCGGCGCTGTACGACGCCGAGGCGTTCGCCGACTACTACGCCAACGACATCCTGGCGTTGGTCTCCACCGCCTGGCTCGGCCCCGGCTACCAGGTGACCTCACAGGTCAACGTGGTCAACCCGGGCGGCGCGGCCCAGACCGTGCACCGCGACTACCACCTGGGGTTCCTGTCGAACGACGTGGCGGCCGCGTACCCGGCCCACGTCCACCGCCTCTCCCCCGTGCTCACCCTCCAGGGGGCCATCGCGCACTGCGACATGCCGGTCGAGTCCGGGCCGACGATGTACCTGCCGTACTCACAGACGTACGAGCAGGGCTATCTGGCGTGGCGGCTGCCTGACTTCCAGGCCCACTTCGAGGCCCACAACGTCCAGCTCCCGCTCGCCAAAGGCGACGCGGCCTTCTTCAACCCGGCGCTGTTCCACGCGGCCGGCACCAACCGCTCGGCGGACATCCGGCGCATGGCGAACCTCCTGCAGGTGTCCTCCGCGTTCGGACGGGCGATGGAGACGGTGGACCGCGAGGCGGTCGCGAACGCCGTCTACCCCGTGCTGCTCAAGCGGCAGAGCGAGGGTGCCGACGAGGCATGGAGGGCGAACGTGATCGCCGCGAGCGCCGAGGGCTACCCCTTCCCCACCAACCTCGACAGCGATCCGCCGGTGGCCGGGCTGGCCCCGCCCTCGCAGGCGGACGTCGTACGGCGCGCGCTGCGCGAGGCATGGACGCCGACGGCTCTGCGGGACGAACTGCGGGCCGGCGCCGAGCGGCGCCAGAGCTGACGAAAGCTGGAAGGAACCGGAAAGCCATGGGACTTCTCGACGACAAGGTCGTCCTCGTCAACGGCGGCAGTCAGGGTGTCGGCGCCGCCATCGCGCGGGCGGCCGTTCGTGAAGGGGCGGTCGTCGCCGTCACCGGGCGGCGTGCCGAGCCCGGCGAAGCCCTCGTGGCCGAACTCGCCGCCGACGGCGGCAAGGCCATGTTCGTGCAGGCCGACCTGGCGGACGCCGACCAGGCGAAGGCGTCCGTCGCCGAGGTCGTCGACGCGTACGGCCGGATCGACGGCCTGGTCAACTCGGCGGGGCTGACCTCCCGGGGCACGCTGCTCGACACCACGCCCGAGCTGTTCGACCAGCACATCGCGATCAACCTCAAGGCGCCGTTCTTCGCCATGCAGGCCGCCGTCTCGGACATGGTCGCGCGGGGGGCGCCCGGCACGATCGTCAACATCATCACGTCCTCGGCGCACGGCGGGCAGCCCTTCCTCGCGCCGTACGTCGCCGCGAAGGCCGGCCTGATCGGGCTGACCCGCAACGCCGCGCACGCACACCGCTGGGACCGGGTCCGGATCAACGGCCTGAACATCGGCTGGACGGCGACGGAGGGTGAGGACGCCACGCAGAAGACGTTCCACGGGGCGGCCGACGACTGGCGCGAGCAGGCCGCCGCCCGGCTGCCGATGGGCAAGCTGGGCCAGCCCGATGAGATCGCCGACTTCGTGGTCTTCCTGTTGTCCGATCGGTCCGGGGTGGTCACCGGGTCGGTGATCGACTGGGACCAGAACGTACTGGGCGGGCTGGACTGAAGCAATGGAGCCCGTCCGGCGTTTGAGGACGAGCCCGAAGACGACGGGGTCCGGGGCGGAGCCCCGGCAACGAACAGCAACCACACACCAAGAAAGCAGCAGAGCTCATGCGCATCGGAATCCTCGGCCTCGGCCGCATCGGCGCCTTCCACGCCGAGACCCTCTCCGGACTCGACGCGGTCGACTCCCTCGTCGTCACCGACCCGTTCGCGGATGCCGCCAAGGCCGCCGCGGAGCGGTTCGGCGCCGAGGTCGTGGACTCGCCGGAGGCCCTGCTGGCGGCCGGCGTGGACGGCATCGTCGTCGCGGCCGCGACCGACGCCCACCCCGCGCTGATCCTGGCCGGGGTCGAGGCCGGCATCCCCGTCTTCTGCGAGAAGCCCGTCGCCAAGACCATGAGCGAGGGCGTCGAGGTGCTGAAGGCCGTCCAGGGCAAGGACGTGCCGATCCAGATCGGCTACAACCGCCGCTTCGACACCGGTTTCGTCAATGCCCGTGCCGCCGTGCAGAGCGGCGAGCTGGGCAAGCTGCACACGGTCCGCTCGACCACCCTGGACCCGGCGCCGCCGCCGGCCGCCTACATCGCCGCCTCCGGTGGCATCTTCCGGGACTGCTCGGTGCACGACTTCGACATCATCCGCTGGGTGACCGGCCGCGAGGTGACCGAGGTGTACGCCGTGGGCGGCAACAAGGGCGCCGACTACATCAAGGAGGCGGGCGACGCCGACACCACCGGCGCGATCCTCACCCTGGACGACGGCACCATCGCGGTGGTCTCCAACTCGCGCCACAACGCGCGGGGTTACGACGTCCGCATGGAGATCCACGGCTTCCAGGACTCCATCGCCGTGGGCCTGGAGGACAAGCTGCCGCTGCGCTCGGTCGAGCCCGGCGTGACCTTCCCGGCGGGCACCCCGCACGACTTCTTCATGGACCGCTTCACCGAGGCCTACCGCGCCGAACTCACCGCGTTCACCGAGGTCGTGGCGGGCACCCGGCCGTCCCCGTGCACGATCGAGGACGCCCTGGAGGCCGGCTGGATCGCGGACGCGTGCACACTGTCGCTGCACGAGCACCGTCCGGTGACGATCGAGGAGGTACGGCAGGGATGAACGACTCGAGCCCGGAACCGCTGCGCATCGGAGTACTGGGCGCGGCACGCATCACCGAGCTCTCCCTCGTCGGCCCGGCCCGCACGACCGGCCACCGCCTCGTCGCGGTGGCCGCGCGCGACCGGTCCCGCGCCGAGGCGTTCGCCGACGAGCACGACGTGGAACGGGTGGTGGACTCCTACGCCGACCTGCTCGCCGACCCCGAGGTGGAGGTCGTCTACAACCCGCTCGCCAACGGTCTGCACGGGCCGTGGAACCTCGCCGCGCTCGCGGCCGGCAAGCACGTCCTGACGGAGAAGCCGTCGGCGAGCAACGCCGAGGAGGCGGCCGAGGTGCGGGAGGCAGCGGCGAAGGCCGGCACCGTGTTCATGGAGGCCTTCCACTACCTCTTCCACCCGGTCACCCGGCGCCTGCACGAGATCCTCGAAAGCGGCGAACTGGGCGAGTTGCAGCGGGTGGAGACGCTGGTCGCGATTCCTTCGCCCGATGACTCCGACCCGCGCTGGTCGCTGCCGCTCGCGGGCGGCGCCATGATGGACCTCGGCTGTTACAGCCTGCACGCGGCGCGGATGCTCGCGCCGTGGGCTGGCGGTGCGCCGCGGCTCGTCTCGGCGCGGGGCGGCGAGCGAAGCGAGATGGGGGTCCCCCCGAACGGAGTCTGGGGGAGGGCGGGCGCGCCGGGCGTCGACGAGTGGCTGGACGCCGAGCTGGAGTTCCCGGGTGGGGCGACCGCGTCCGCGCGTTGCCACATGGCGTACGACGAGCTGGAGATGAGCTGCCGGATCGTCGGCTCGCGGGGCGAGGCGTTCGCGCCGAACTTCGTGCTGCCGCACCGCGACGACCGGGTGGTGGTGCGTACGGCGGACGGCGAGCGGACGGAGCGGCTCGGCACGCGCTCGTCGTACACCTACCAACTGGAGGCGCTCGCCGCCCACATACGCCGGAACGCTCCGCTCCCGCTGGATGCGGACGACGCACTGGCGACGATGTCGCTGATCGACGCGTCCTACCGGGCGGCGGGGTTCGAGCCGCGGCCGCGTTCGGCGCTCTGACGAAAGACAGGTTAAGGAAAGACGGTTGGGCGCCGGGGAGTTCCCCGACGCCCAACCGTCTTTGTCAGTCCTGATACAGCGCGGGCCGGTCGACCAGCTCCACCGCGACCCGCCCGCCCTCCTCCAACGCCCGTACGCCCGCCTCGCACACCGCCGCCACGGCGTACCCGTCCCAGGCGCTGGGCCCGGTGACCTCGCCGCGCCGGGTGGCGTCGACCCAGGCCTGGACCTCACGGTCGTAGGCGTCGGCGAACCGCTCGATGTAGTCCTGGGCGATGATGCCGCCCCAGCGGCCGGCGGCGTTGGTGACCAGGGCGTGGCCGTCGCCGACACGGGCGGTGCCGCGTTCGCAGACCACCTCGGCCTGGACCTGGTAGCCGAAGCCGCAGTTGACGAAGATCTCGACGTCGACGATCGCGCCGCCGTCGGTCTCGAAGACGACGAACTGCGGGTCCCGGATGCCGTCCGGCGCGTTGTCGGACGGGGTCGGCGCGAGCACGGTGACGGCCGTGATCTCGTGGCCGAGCAGCCAGCGGGTCACGTCCATCTCGTGCGTCACGGAGTCGTTGATGAGCATCTCGGACGTCCAGCCGGGCGAGCTGGCGACGTTGCGGTGCCGGTTGTGCAGCATCAGGGGGCGGCCCAACTGCCCCGTCTCCAGCAGGGCCTTGAGCTTCATGTACTCGGCGTCGTAGCGCCGCATGAAGCCCACCTGGACCCGGCGCCGGCCCAGCTTCTGCTCGGCCTGAAGAACCCTCAGCGCGGAGGCCGCGTCCGGCGTGAGGGGCTTCTCGCACAGCACCGGCAGGTCGTGCTCGAAGGCCGCGAGGAGCGCCGCCTCGTGGGCGGGGCCCGGCGAGGCGACGATCACCGCGTCGACGTCGGCCGCCGCCATCGCGGCGGCCGGGTCGGTGTGGACGGTGCAGCCGTCGACACGGTCCGCGACCGATTTGGCGCGTTCCGCGTCGACGTCCACGACGGCGGTCACCCGTGCCCCGCTGGTGACCTCCTGGATACGGCGCACATGATCCGCACCCATCTTTCCGGTACCGATGACTGCGACTCCGAGCGTGTGCGGACGCTGAGTCATGGCGATCGGCCGTCCTTTCGGGTCGTCAGGCGCCGCAGGACCTCAGGAACTTACGGGTACGGACCGCGATGGGCAGCGGCTTGTCCGGCTCGCACGGGTACATGTCCTGCTCGACGATCGCGAACAGATCCACGTTCAGCTTCTGCGCGGCCTCCAGGACCGGCCCCAACTCCGGTACGCCCGCCGGGGGTTCGCACATCACGCCGCGCTGGACGGCGGGGCCGAACGGGATCTCGTTCTTCACCACGTCCGCGAGGATCTCCGGGTCGACCTGCTTGAGGTGGAGATAGCCGATGCGCTCGCCGTAGGTCTCGATCAGCTTGACGCTGTCGCCACCGCAGTAGGCGTAGTGACCGGTGTCCAGGCAGAGGTTGACCAGGTCGGAGTCGGTCGAGTCGAGGAAGCGCTCGACGTGGGCCTCGGTGTCGATGTGGGTGTCGGCGTGCGGGTGCACGACGATGTCGAGGCCGTACGCCTCCTTCACCTCATGACCGAGCCGCTCCATGCCCTTGGTCAGGTACGCCCACTGCTCGCCGGTGAGCTCCGGCGGCTCCAGGATCTCGGCGGTCTTGTCGTCCCGCCAGAAGGACGGGATGACGACCAGGTGCTTCGCGCCCATGGCCTGAGTGAGCGAGGCGACCCGGCTGACCTGCTCCCAGGTCGAGTCCCACTCGGACGGGCCGCGGTGCAGGCCGCAGAAGATCGTGCCCGCCGAGACCTTCAGATTCCGCTTGTTCACCTCGTCGGTGAGGCGGGCCGGGTCGGTCGGCAGATAGCCGTACGGGCCCAGCTCGATCCACGAGTAGCCGGCCTCGGAGACCTCGTCGAGGAAGCGTTCCCAGGGCACCTGAACGGGGTCGTCGGGGAACCAGACGCCCCAGGAGTCGGGGGCCGAGCCGACCCGGATACGGTCGAGCGCAGGGGGCATCTCAGGACTTCCCTTCGGTGGTCGCCAGGGGTGCGGTGAGGTCTTCCTCTTCGGGGAGCTCCTCGACGTCGACGCCGCGGACCTGGCTCAACTCGTGCTTGAGCGCGGCCAGTTCGGTGCCGCCGGCCATATGGTTGGTGAGCTCTTCGAGGCTGACCTCGTCACGGGAGGCGTTGAGCTCCATGGTGCCCAGGCGCAGGACGCTGAAGTGGTCGCCGACCATGTAGGCGTGGTGGGGGTTGTGGGTGATGAAGATGACGCCGAGGCCCTTCTCGCGGGCGGCGGCGATGTACTTCAGGACCACGCCGGACTGCTTGACGCCGAGGGCGGCGGTGGGCTCGTCCAGGATGAGGACGCGGGCGCCGAAGTAGACGGCGCGGGCGATCGCCACGCACTGGCGCTGGCCGCCGGAGAGGGTGCCGATGGGCTGTTCCAGGTCGTCCAGGACGATGCCCATGTTGCGCAGCTCTTCGTCGGCCGTCTTCTTCATCTTCTCGATGTCGAGACGGCGCAGCGGCCAGGGGCCCTTGGTCATCTCCGAGCCGAGGAAGAAGTTGCGCCACACCGGCATCAGGGGGACGACGGCGAGGTCCTGGTAGACGGTGGCGATACCGGCGTCGAGGGCCTCGCGCGGGGTGGAGAAGCGCACCGGCTCTCCGTCGACGAGGAACTGGCCCTCGGTGTGCTGGTGCAACCCCGAGATGATCTTGATGAGGGTGGACTTGCCGGCGCCGTTGTCGCCCAGGACGCAGGTGACCTGGTTGGGGAACACCTTCAGGTCGACGCCGTGCAGGGCGCGGATGTTGCCGTAGGACTTGCCCGCGCCGCGCAGTTCGACGATCGGGGCGTCCTTGGCCGGGGCCTTGTCCTGGAGGACGGCACCGTGGGTGCCGGTCTTTTCGGTGGTCATTCAGGTCACCTCCTGGTCGCCGTGCGCTGGACCCACAGATTGATGAGGACGGCGCCGAGGAGCATCACGCCGAGGAATGCCTTGAACCAGTCGGGGTTCCAGCCGGCGTAGACGATGCCCTGCTGGACCATGCCGAACATGAAGGCGCCGAAGACCGGGCCGATCGCGGAGCCCGCGCCGCCGGTCAGCAGACAGCCGCCGATGACGGCCGCGGCGATGTAGATGAGCTCCTGGCCCACGCCCTCGCCGGACTGCACGGTGTTGAACGAGAACAGCTGGTGCATACCGACGAACCAGGCACCGAAGCCGACCAGCATGAACAGCGAGATCTTCGTGAACGTCACCGGCACACCGACCGCGCGGGCGCTGCCCTGGTTGCCGCCGACCGCGAAGATCCAGTTGCCGTACTTGGTGCGGAGCAGGACCCAGGTCGCCAGCGCCGCGAAGACCAGCCACCACACGACGGTGATCTTCACCTGGACGCCGCCGACGTCGAAGGACGAGGCGAAGAGCGCCTTGGCCTGGTCGAAGCCGTCCATGTCGCTGATGTCGTCCGTGGCGACGTTGCCGGTGATCAGCTTCGTCACCGCGAGGTTCACGCCCTGGAGGATCAGGAAGGTGCCGAGGGTGACCAGGAAGCTGGGCAGTCCGGTCTTGACGAGCAGCCAGCCGTTGAACAGACCCACCGCGAGCGACACGATCAGGGCGACGATCACACCGACCCAGACGTTCATGCTCAGCTGGTAGGCGGTCATGCTGGCCGTCAGTGCCGAGGTGACCACGGCGACACCGGACGACAGGTCGAACTCGCCGCCGATCATCAGCAGCGCGACCGGCAGGGCCATGATCCCGATGGTCGACGACTGGTACAGGATGTTCGCCATCGAGCTGCCGTCACGCACGGCCGGTGCCGTGATGAGGAAGAAGATCAGCACCGCGACGGCGCCGAGGAAGACGCCGACCTCGGGACGGGCGAGGAGGCGCAGCGCCAGGGGGCGCTGCTGGGTACGCCCGTCGGATTCCTTGCTGGGGCCGGGGGCCGGCGGTGTGGTCACCGCCGGCTCAGCCTGTTGGGTCATGTTCGTCACCGAGTACCCTTCGCGGCGAACTTGTCGATGGTCTCGACATTCGTCTTGTCGACGAAGGCAGGTCCGGTCAGCACCGGTGCCTCGCCGCCGCCCATGTAGTTGCCGTTGTTCTTGTAGAGCCACAGGGAGTCGATCGCCAGGTAGCCCTGGAGGTAGGGCTGCTGGTCGACGGCGAACTCGATGGTGCCGTCCTTGATCGCTCCGGTCAGCTGCTTGTTGAGGTCGAAGGTGGCGACCTTCGCCTTGCTGCCCGCCTCGTCCACGGACTGCGCGGCCGTCAGCGCGAACGGGGCACCGAGGGCGACGACGTAGTCGATGTCGCTGTCCGTCTTGAGCTTGGCGGTGATCGTGGACTTCACGGACGGCATGTCCGTGCCGTTGACGTTGAGGTTCTCGACGTCACCCTCGAAGGTCTTCTTCACGCCGGCGCAGCGCTGCTCCAGGCCGATGTTGCCCTGCTCCTGGATGACACAGACGGCCTTCTTGGCGCCGGCCTCGTTCAGCCGCTTGCCGAGCGCCTCGCCCGCCACGGTCTCGTCCTGGCCGAAGAACTCCATCAGGCCGAGCTTCTGCCAGTCGCTCACACCGGAGTTGAGGCCGACCACCGGTATGCCGGCCGCCTTCGCCTTGCTCACGACGTCCTTCATGGCGTCCGGCTTGGCGAGGGTGATCGCGATGCCGTCGACCTTCTGGTCGATCGCGTTCTGGACCAGGTTGGCCTGGTTGCCCGCGTTCGGGTCGTTGGAGTAGATCAGCTTGATGTTGTCCTTGGCGGCGGCCGCCTCGGCGCCCTTGCGGACGATGTCCCAGAAGGTGTCGCCCGCCGACTGGTGGGTGACCAGGGCGACCGTCATCCGGGGCGTGTTTGCCTTGCCGGCGGAGGCGCCCTCCGCGCTCTCCTCAGCCTTCTTGCCGCCGGAGCTGCTGGAGCATCCTGCGAGCGTCAGCGCTGCCGCTGCTGCGACGGCCACTACGGGGGCCATCCTGCGGGAGCGAGAGTAAGAGCGGTCCATCTTTCCAGCACCTCACTGTGCGACGGGGGTGTGCGACGGGGGGAAAGGGAGTGATCTGGATCCATGTCCCGGACCCTTGAAAGCCCGGGTCGCGTGCCGTGGAACACGGCGGTGGCGTTGGGAAGGGATCCAATCCCTGGATGCGCCCGCTGTCAATACTTTGTTAAGACATCATTTCACACTCAGGTCCGAATGTAAGTACAAAGTATTGACAGCGTCGGCCTCCACGCCCTACACCTGGGAGGCGGCAGGCCCGCTGGGACCCGCAACCCCTGTCCAGCTGTAGGAGCGTCGCGCATGGCCGAGTCAGCCAAGTCCTTCGACTTGATCACGATGGGAAGGATAGGAGTCGATCTCTACCCCCTGCAGTCTGGCCTACCTCTGACGCAGGTGGAGACGTTCGGCAAATTCCTCGGCGGCTCCGCCGCGAACGTCGCGGTCGCCGCCGCTCGGCTCGGCCGTACCACCGCCGTGATCACCCGCACCGGCGACGACCCGTTCGGCGCCTATCTGCACGAGGCCCTGAAGGACTTCGGCGTCGACGACCGCTGGGTGACGCCCGTCGCGGCGTACCCGACGCCGGTGACGTTCTGCGAGATCTTCCCGCCGGACGACTTCCCGCTGTACTTCTACCGGCAGCCTAAGGCCCCTGACCTGGAGATACATTCCGACGAGCTGGACTACTGGGCCATCCGCTCGGCCCGGGTCTTCTGGATCACGGGCACCGGTCTGAGCGAGGAGCCGAGCCGCTCCGCCACCCTCGCCGCCCTCAAGGCGCGCGACAAGGCGGGCACCACGGTCTTCGACCTCGACTGGCGCCCGATGTTCTGGAGCAGTGACAACAGCGGCTCCCGCCGCGGGCCCGAGGAGGCCCGCCCGTACTACGCGGAGGCGCTGCGGCACGCGACGGTCGCCGTCGGCAACCTCGACGAGTGCGAGGTCGCCACCGGAGTCCGCGAGCCCCGCGCCTGCGCCGAGGCGCTGCTGGCGGCCGGTGTGGAGCTGGCGGTGGTCAAGCAGGGCCCCAAGGGCGTCCTGGCGCTGCACCGCGACGGTACGGAGGCCGAGGTGCCGCCGGTGCCGGTCGAGGTGGCCAACGGCCTCGGCGCGGGCGACGCCTTCGGCGGCTCGCTGGTCCACGGGCTGCTGTCCGGCTGGGACCTGGCCGAAACCATGCGGTACGCCAACGCCGCCGGCGCCCTCGTCGCCTCCCGCCTCGCCTGCTCCTCCGCGATGCCCACCGAGTCCGAGGTCGAGAGCCTCCTCGCACAGGCGTCGTGACGGCCGGCCGAGCCACCCCCGAACTGGAGCTTCCTTTGAGCATGACCATCCCCGACCTCACCGCGGTCAGAGCCCGGCACCCCGAGGCGATCACCGAGGCCGCCGCCCGCCGGGTGCGCCGCCCGCTGATCGGCGACAGCGGCCGCCTGATGATCGTGGCCGCCGACCATCCGGCGCGCGGCGCCCTGGGCGTCGGCGACCGGCGCCTGGCCATGGCGAACAGGGCCGATCTGCTGGAACGTCTCTGCATCGCGCTGTCGCGGCCCGGCGTGGACGGGGTCCTGGCCACCGCGGACATCCTTGAGGACCTGCTGCTGCTCGGCGTCCTCGACGACAAGGTTGTCATGGGCTCCATGAACCGCGGCGGCCTGGCCGGGGCGTCCTTCGAGATGGACGACCGCTTCACCGGCCACCGCGCCGAGGACATCGCCCGACTGCGCTTCGACGCGGGCAAGCTGCTGGTCCGGATCGACTACGACGACCCGGGCTCGCTGACCACCCTGGAGTCCACGGCCCGCGCCATCGACGACATGGCCGCGCGGCGACTCCCGCTGTTCGTCGAGCCGTTCATCTCCCGGCGGATCGACGGCCGGGTGCGCAACGACCTGTCCGCCGAGGCCGTCACCAGGTCGATCGCCATCGCGTCCGGCCTCGGCGGCACCTCGGCGTACACCTGGCTGAAACTGCCCGTCACCCATGACCCCGACGACATGGCCGAAGTTCTTGAGACGTCCACGCTGCCCGTCGTCCTGCTCGGCGGTGAGGTCGGGGACGACCAGGAAGGCGCGTACGAGCGCTGGCGCAAGGCGCTCAGGCTCCCCACCGTGCAGGGCATGGTCGTCGGCCGCTCGCTGCTCTACCCGGCCGAGGGCAGCGTGGAGACGGCGGTGGACACGGCCGTCGGCCTGTTGTGACCCGGATTGTGAGGCGGAGAACTCGATGACCTATCACCTTCCCGCGGGAAAGGCGCTCGGCGGCCCGTACGTCGTGGACGTCACGCCCGAGAAGGCCGGCTGGGGCTACTCCAGCCTGCGGATCCTGGAGCTGCCGCCCGGCGGCTCGCACAGCTTCGACACCGGCGACAGCGAGTGGATCGTCCTGCCGTTGAGCGGCGGCTGCACGGTCGAGGCCGCGGACGATTTCGGCCACGAGACGTTCCCACTCGCCGGCCGTGACAGCGTGTTCAGCGGCGTGAGCGACTTCGCGTACGTGCCGCGCGATGCCCGTACGACCGTCTCGTCCCCCGGCGGCGGGCGGTTCGCGCTGACCGGCGCGCGCTGCTCCCGGCGACTGCCCGCCCGGTACGGGCCGGCGTCGTCGGTGCCGGTGGAGCTGCGCGGCACGGGCAACAGCAGCCGCCAGGTGAACAACTTCGGCGCGGCCGGGGTCTTCGAGTGCGACAAGCTCATCGCGGTCGAGGTCATCACCCCGGGCGGCAACTGGTCGTCCTTCCCACCGCACAAGCACGACGAGCACCGCCCCGGCGAGGAGTCGGTGCTGGAGGAGATCTACTACTTCGAGTTCGCCGACCACGAGGGCACGCCCGGCCTCGGCTACCAGCGCGTCTCGCCCTCCGGACAGGGCCGCAACACCGACGTCCTGGCCGAGGTCCGCGGCGGCGACGTCGTACTGATCCCCGACGGCTGGCACGGCCCCTCGATGGCGGTGCCCGGCCACCACATGTACTACCTCAACGTCATGGCGGGTCCCGAGGCCGAGCGCGCCTGGCTGATCTGCGACCACCCCGATCACGCCTGGATCCGCGGCACCTGGCCGGACCAGCCCGTCGACCCCCGTCTGCCCCTCTACACCGCTCCATCCCAGTGAGGTCCTCGATGAGCCAATCCACCGTCCGCCTGACCGTCGCCCAGGCGCTGGTGCGGTTCCTGTCCGCCCAGTACACCGAGCGCGACGGCGTACGGCACCGGCTGATCGCCGGCACCTGGGGCATCTTCGGCCACGGCAATGTGGCCGGCATCGGTCAGGCCCTCCTCCAGGCGGGCGAGGACGTCATGCCGTACCACCAGGGCCGCAACGAGCAGTCCATGGTGCACGCGGCCGTCGGCTACGCCCGCCAGCTCAACCGCCTCTCCGCGCAGGCGGTGACGACGTCGATCGGTCCGGGCGCGACGAACCTCGTCACGGGTGCCGCCCTGGCCACGATCAACCGCCTGCCGGTCCTGCTCCTCCCCGGCGACTACTTCGCCTCGCACGCCCCCGACCCGCTGCTCCAGCAGCTGGAGCACCCGACCGAGGCGGACGTGTCGGTCAACGACACCCTGCGCCCGGTGTCGAAGTACTTCGACCGGATCACCCGCCCCGAGGCCCTGATCCCGTCGGCGCTGAACGCCATGCGCGTCCTCGCCGACCCCGCCGAGACCGGCGCGGTCACGCTGGCCCTCCCCCAGGACGTCCAGGCGGAGGCGTACGACTGGCCTCAGGAGTTCTTCGCCGAGCGCGTCTGGTACGTACGGCGCCCCGCGCCCGACCCGGTCGAGCTGACGGCGGCCGTCGAGGCGATCCGGGCCGCCGAGCGCCCCCTGATCGTGGCGGGCGGCGGCGTCCACCACAGCGAGGCCGAGGCGGCGCTGAAGGCCTTCGTCGAGGCCACCGGCATCCCGGTCTCCTCCACCCAGGCCGGCAAGGGCTCCCTGCGCTTCGACCACCCGGCCGACCTCGGCGGTATCGGCCACACCGGCACCTCGGTCAGCGACGACATCGCCCGCGCCGCCGACCTGGTGATCGGCGTGGGCACCCGGTACACGGACTTCACCACCGCCTCCGGCACGCTCTTCCAGAACCCGGACGTGCGCTTCCTGAACCTCAACATCACCGGGTTCGACGCGCACAAGCTGGCGGCGCGGACGCTGGTCTGCGATGCGCGGACCGGCCTGGAGCAGCTGACCGGGGCGCTTTCCGGCCACCGGGTGGACGCGGCGTACGAGGCCGAGTACCGCGCCGGCAAGGAGCGCTGGGACACGGTCGTCGAGGCCGCCTACCGTGCCGACGACGAGAGCGCCGTACCGACGCAGACCCAGGTGCTGGGCGCCCTGGACGCGGTCGTCGGCGACGACGACGTGGTGATCAACGCGGCCGGTTCGCTCCCGGGCGACCTGCACAAGCTGTGGCGGTCGCGCTCGCCGCGCCAGTACCACCTGGAGTACGGCTACTCCTGCATGGGCTACGAGATCCCGGCCGGGATCGGCATCCAGCAGGCCGCCCCGGACACGGCCGTGTGGTCGCTCGTCGGTGACGGCACGTATCTGATGATGCCGACGGAGATCGTGACCGCGGTCCAGGAGGGTCTGCCGGTCAACATCGTCCTGATCCAGAACCACGGCTACGCCTCCATCGGCGGCCTGTCGGCCGAGACGGGCGGCGAGCGCTTCGGCACCGACTACCGTTACCGGGCCGCCGACGGCACCTTCACCGGGGCCCCGCTCCCGGTGGACCTCGCCGCCAACGCGGCCAGCCTCGGCATGGACGTCCTGCGTGCCAAGACGGTGCGTGAGTTGCGCGAGGCGCTGGCGACGGCCCGTACCTCCGACCGGCCGACCTGCGTGTACGTCGAGACCGACATCACGAACCCGACCTCGCCGGGCGCCGAGGCCTGGTGGGACGTACCCGTGGCCGAGGTCGCCTCCCGCGAGGCCGCCGTCGAGGCCCGCGAGCGGTACGACCAGCACGTCGCCGGACGCCGTCACCACCTCTGATCGCCGTCACCATCTCCGAACTCCCCGCACACGACCCGCACTTGAAAGGCATTTCGCCCCATGAAGACCATCACCCACTGGATCGACGGCAAGCCCGTGGAGGGCGGCTCCGGCCGCTTCGCCCCCGTCTACAACCCGGCCACCGGCGCCCAGGAGAAGCAGGTCGCCTTCGCGACCGTCGACGAGGTGGACGCCGCCGTCGCCTCGGCGAAGGCCGCGTTCGAGAGCTGGGGCCAGTCCTCCCTGGCCAAGCGCACCGCGGTCCTGTTCAAGTACCGCGAGCTGCTCGACGCCCACCGCGACGAGATCGCCGAGCTGATCACCGCCGAGCACGGCAAGGTGCACTCCGACGCGCTCGGTGAGGTGGCGCGCGGTATGGAGATCGTGGAGCTGGCCTGCGGGATCTCCGTGCAGCTGAAGGGCGAGCTGTCGACTCAGGTGTCGAGCCGGGTGGACGTGGCCTCGATCCGCCAGCCGCTCGGCGTCGTCGCGGGCATCACGCCGTTCAACTTCCCGGCCATGGTGCCGATGTGGATGTTCCCGCTGGCCATCGCGTGCGGCAACACCTTCGTGCTGAAGCCGAGCGAGAAGGACCCGTCGGCGTCCTTCCGCCTCGCGGAACTGGCCTCCGAGGCCGGGCTGCCGGACGGTGTGCTGAACGTCGTGCAGGGCGACAAGGTGGCCGTGGACCGGCTCCTGGAGCACCCGGACATCGAGGCGGTCTCCTTCGTCGGCTCGACCCCGATCGCAAAGTACATCCAGCTCAAGGCAGTTGAGCACGGCAAGCGCGTGCAGGCCCTGGGCGGCGCCAAGAACCACATGCTGGTCCTGCCCGACGCCGACCTGGACTTCGCCGCCGACCAGGCGATCAACGCCGCGTACGGTTCGGCGGGCGAGCGCTGCATGGCCGTGTCGGTCGTGGTCGCGGTCGGCGACACGGGCGACGAGTTGGTCGGCAAGATCGCCGAGCGCGCGAAGAACCTGCGCATCGGCCCCGGCAACGACCCCGCCTCCGAGATGGGCCCCCTGATCACGCGCGAGCACCGCGACAAGGTGGCGTCCTATGTGGCTTCGGCCGCCGAGCAGGGCGCGGAGGTCGTCGTCGACGGCACCGGCTACTCGGTCGAGGGCCACGAGGACGGCTTCTTCCTCGGCGTCTCGCTGCTGGACCGGGTGCCGCTGACGGCGGACGCGTACCGCGACGAGATCTTCGGCCCGGTGCTCGCCGTGGTCCGCGCGGAGACGTACGAAGAGGCCATCAAGCTCATCAACGACTCCCGTTGGGGCAACGGCACCGCGATCTTCACCCGGGACGGCGGTGCCGCCCGCCGCTTCCAGCTCGAGGTCAAGGCGGGCATGGTCGGCGTGAACGTGCCGATCCCGGTGCCGGTCGGCTACCACTCCTTCGGTGGCTGGAAGGACTCGCTCTTCGGCGATCTGCACATCTACGGCAACGACGGCATCGCCTTCTACACGCAGGGCAAGGTGATCACGACCCGCTGGCCGGACCCGTCCGACGGTGGCATCAACCTCGGTTTCCCCAGCAACTCCTGACACCCTGACAGGGAGGTTCGTCCCATGGCGAAGACCCGCGGCTCCACACGTGCCGGATCCGCCTCCGCGCTGGACTCGCTGGACTTCGCCCTGGACCGGGGCAGTCCGGTGCCGCTGTACTACCAGCTCGCCCGGCAGCTGGAGTCGGCGATCGAGCACGGGGTCCTCGCTCCGGGCAACCTCCTGGGCAACGAGGTCGACCTGTCGGTGCGGCTGGGCCTGTCCCGGCCCACCGTCCGGCAGGCCATCCAGTCGCTCGTCGACAAAGGGCTGCTGGTGCGGCGGCGCGGGGTGGGCACCCAGGTGGTCCACAGCCAGGTCAAGCGCCCGTTGGAGCTCAGCAGCCTCTACGACGACCTGGAGGCGGCCGGGCAGGGCCCGACCACCGAGGTCGTCCGCAACGAACGCGTCCCGGCGACCGCCGACGTCGCGGCCGCGCTCGGCATCGCGGAGGGCGCGGAGGTCACGGTCCTGGAGCGGCTGCGCTGCACCCACGGCCAGCCCGTGGCCATCCTCTGCAACTACCTTCCGGCGAGCCTGCTCGACCTGGACACGGCTCGGCTGGAGTCGACCGGCCTGTACCGGATGATGCGCGCCGCCGGAATCACCCTGCACAGCGCCCGCCAGACCATCGGCGCCCGCTGCGCCACCGCCGAGGAGGCCGAGCGCCTCGACGAGAAGGAGGGCGCCGCGCTACTGACCATGCAGCGCACGGCGTACGACGACACGGGCCGGCCGGTCGAGTACGGGACGCACATCTACCGCGCGTCCCGGTACGCGTTCGACTTCCAGGTGCTGGTCAGGGTGTGAGGCTCGCGAACAAGGCCCTGAGGCTCGCGATGATCAGGGCTTGAGGCTCGCGGTGAACGGCGTGACCGGCCGGGGCAGGTCTTCGCCGTCCACGGTGATGTCGACGGCCTCGTTGTAGAAGGCGACGAGCCCCTTGACGGGCCCCACCGCGGACAGCGGCTCGGCGTAGCTCCAGGCGATGTTCCGCGGGACCTCGCCCTCGCCACTCCAGTTCCAGTACTGGGCCGTGCCCTTGTACGGGCACCCGGTGCGGTGGTCGGTGGGCTCGAACAGGTCGAGCCGGACGTCCTCGCGGGGCAGGTAGTACCGGGTCGGCAGCCCGGTCTCGAACAGCAGCACCGGGCGGTGGCTGTCCGCGACGACGGTGCCGCCGATCTCGACCTGGACGTGGCGGCTGCTGGGCATGGCGTCCACTCGTTTGTGCGGGTCGCGCGGGTGGATGAAGATCTCTTCCTCCTCCTCGTACCAGTGGTCGAGGCCGCTCCCCCAACGCCGGAACCACTCGAAGGAGATGTGCCCGGCCAGGTCGGCGGCGGGGAAGGTCCAGGCCGCGTTCTCCACCAGCTCACGGTCGACTTCGAGGTCGTAGAAGATCTGCGACCCGGTGTGTCTGCCCGGCTGCGGGTTCTTGGCCGGGCGGAGAAGGTCCGTGCGGACGTCCTCGCGCGGGAACGTGTAGCACGGCACGGGCAGATCGGGTTCCCAGACCAGGACGGGGTGCCGGCTGTCGACGACGGTGACGTCGCCCTTGCGGCCCCGCACCCAGCGCTCGCTGGGCTCCCACAGGAGGCCTTCGGGGGTCGTACGGACGGACCGCTCGGTGGGGAACAGAGGCATGGCCACTCTCCTTCGGCTCCTCCGGGGAGCCTACTGCGCAGCCCGGCGACCGGCGCGGTCAGTGGACGGAGTCGAGCCGGGTCCGCTGCTCCGGGGTCAGCTCCAGGTCGACGGCGGCCAGGCTCTCCTCCAGCTGGGCCACGGACGACGCCCCGACCAGCGGGATGATCGGCAGGGCGCCGCCGATCTGCCAGGCCAGGACGACCTGGTTGACGGTGGCCCCGGTCTCCTGCGCGACCTCGCGCAGCACTTTGAGGCGGGCCGGTGTGCCCGGGTGGTCGAAGTCGGCGGGCAGTCGGTCCGGGTGGGTGTAGGCGCCCTTCAGCAGCGGCGAGTAGGCGACCAGGGTCAGGCCGGGTTCGGCCCGCAGATAGCTGAGCAGGTCGGGGCCGGCGTGACCGAGGCTGCCGTCGGGGAACAGGCCCTCGGGGATGTCGAGGCGGGGCCGCAGGTGGCTGTGGGCGTATTGGAGCACCTCGTAGCCGGGCAGTCCGGCCGCCGCGGCGAGGGCACGGGCCCGCTCGACCCGCCACATCGCGTGGTTGCTGACGCCGAGGAGGCCGACGGTGCCCTCGCTCACCAGCTCGGCGAACCCCTCGACGGTCTCCTGGAGGGGGACTCGCCGGTCCTCGATGTGGGCGTAGAGCAGGTCCAGCTTGGCCACGCCGAGCCGGTCGCGGCTGCGTTCGGCGGACTCGCGGATCATCTTCGCGGACAGGCCTTCCGCGTTGTCGACGTAGGTGGTGCCGGGGGCCAGGGGGCGCGCCCCGAGCTTGGTGGCGATGACGATCTCGTCGCCGATACCGCGGCTGCGCCGCCACCGGCCGAGCAGTTCCTCGCTCTGCCCGCCCTGGCCGCCGTCGATCCAGAAGGCGTAGTTGTCGGACGTGTCGATGAAGGTCCCGCCCGCCTCGACATAGCGGTCGAGTACGGCGAAGGAGGTCTCCTCGTCGGTCCGTGAGCCGAACAGCATCGCGCCGAGCGCGAGGACGCTGACCTCACGGCGGTTCCTCGGGGCGGCGCCGAGGGTGCGGTACTTCATGGCTGGGTCTCCTCCCGTTCGTGCGCCCGGTCCGGGGCACGAACGGGAGTCTTCATCTTGAAGCGCACTTCAAGTCAAGAGTGCGGGTCATGCCTCCTGCCGTCCCGGCGCCGACGGCGGCACGACGCCGCCGCATTCTGACACCGCCGCATTCTTCGGCCGTGTCCGAGACCGGCCTGATGAGGCTTCCCGAAGTCCGGCGACCTCCGAGGGCCGTGGGACCAGCAGCGGCCCCTGGTCTACGAGATGCGGCTCCAGGGCTACGAGCTGCGGGTGCTGCGTCAGCGCACCGACCTCGACTGCGGGGGATGACCGCTCCCGCCCGTCCCCCCTTGACCCCCTCCACCCACAGGGGCAAGATGGGCATATACGGCGTAAACGTACAACATCAGGTTACGTCTCGCTGCTCTCCGGGTCGGGGAGCCACTCCCCTCGGGAGCACCGGGACCACGCATCCGACATCCCCGCCTGTCCCGTCCTCGGAGCACCGATGTCCCTCCTTTCCCTCCGGCGGAGCGCCCAACGGATCCCTGATGCCGACCACGAGCACGCGCCCACGCAGGTCGACCAGGCCGCGGAGACCGACCATGCCGCGGCGGCCGTCGCCATCGTCGGCCTCGGCTATGTCGGCCTGCCCACGGCCCTGGCCCTGCTCGCGGCGGGCAACGAGGTCATCGGCGTCGACGTCAGCGCGAGCCGGCTGGACGCCATCCGCCACCGCGCGGCGGACCTGACGCCCACCGACCACGAGCGCCTTGCCCGGTACGTGGACGACCCCCGCTTCACCATCACGTCGGACCCCACCGCGACAGCCCGGGCGCGCACCGTCGTGATCTGCGTGCCCACTCCGATCGACCGCCACTTCGTGCCCGACCTGCGCGCGCTCTCCGCGGCCTGCGCCACCGTGGTCGAGCACGCCGTGCCCGGCCAGCTGCTGATGCTCACCTCCACCACCTACGTGGGCGCCACCCACGATCTGCTGGTGGAGCCGCTGACCGAGCGGGGCCTCCGGGTCGGCCGCGATGTGTTCGTGGCCTTCTCGCCGGAGCGCATCGACCCGGGACTCGTCAACGACCACCCGAATGTCTCCCACGACCGCACGCCGCGCGTGGTCGGTGGCACGGGCGAGCAGAGCACCGGCCTGGCCGCCGCCGTGCTGCGCCGGACCGCGCCCGCCGTCCATACGGTGTCCTCGGCCGAGGAGGCCGAGATGACCAAGCTGTGGGAGAACACGTACCGCGCCGTCAACCTGGCCCTGGCCAACGAGTTCGCCGAGGACTGCCGGGCGCTCGGCCTGCAACCCCTGCCGATCATCGAGGCGGCGGCGACCAAGCCGTACGGCTTCGTGGCGCACTATCCCGGGCCCGGCGTGGGCGGCCACTGCATCCCCTGCGATCCGCACTACCTGCTCTGGCAACTGCGGGCCCTGCGCGTCACCTCTCCGCTCGTCGAGACGGCGATGTCCGCGATCGCGGCCCGCCCCCGGCAGGTCGTACGGCGCGTGCGCGATCTCCTCGCCGACCGGGGCACCAGCACCTCGGGCGCCCGGATCCTGGTGGTGGGCGTCGCCTACAAGCCGGGCGTCGCGGACCTGCGCGAGTCGCCCGCCCTGGAGATCCTGGCGGACCTGGCCGAGGACGGCGCCAAGGTGCACTTCACGGACCCCCTGATCCCCACCCTCGAGATCGGCTCCAGGACGCTCGTCGGCGTCACCGAGCCGGAGGCGGAGCATTGGGACCTGGTCGTGGTGCACACGGTGCAGCCGGGCACGGATCTGGGATGGCTCGCCGATCAGACGGCCGTACTGGACGCCACCTACCGACTCGGCCCGCACCAAGCCAAGGCGGTCCCGTGAGCGCCGCGTACGCAGGCCGCAAGCATCCCGAAGCGGGTGGCGCTCCGGCCCCGCGGCTGGTGCCGAACGGGCCGAAGCTCCGCGATCCGTCACCGAACGGGGCGGGGCCGGGCCGGGCCGGCGTCCTCACCCGGCCGAGGCCCGCGCCCCCACCGCTGCCACCGCTTCGCTCGGCACGGCCACAGCGCCCCGGGCTGGTGCGCCGCCAGCTGGACCGGATGGACCCGGACACCCGCTACGACGCGCGGCGTGTTCTGACCCTGATCTGCCTGCTGCCGCTGCTGCTGATCCTGGCGCGGGGAACGCCGGCGCTGGTGCAGGACCCGCTGCTGATGAGCTACGGCTTCACCGTCCTGCTCGGCACCATCACGATGTTCTACCTCGCCTACACCCGCTACGACGATCCGTCGGTCCGCCCCATGCGCAGGCGGCCGAAGGATGCCGACAGCTTCCCCGCGCTGCCCGCCGTGCCGAAGGTGAGCTTCTTGCTCGCGGTCAAGGACGAGGTGGAGTGCATCGAGGACTGCGTGCGTTCCATGGCCACCAGCGACTACCCGGACCTCCAGGTCATCGTCGTCGACGACCTGTCCGAGGACGGCACCCAGGACGTGCTGCGGCGGCTGGAGAAGGAACTCGACATCAGGGTCATCTGCCTGGCGAAGAACCTCGGCAAGAAGGGCGCCCTGGTCCGCGCCTGCGAGGAGGCCGAAGGCGACATCATCGCCATGACCGACTCCGACTGCTTCCTGGCGCCGGACGCTCTCAGCCACTGCGTCCGCGCGCTCGTCAAGCACCCCGAAATGGGGGCTGTGAGCGGCCACGCCCGTGCGCTCAACGCCGACTTCAGTTTCTGGACGAAGGCGCAGGACGTGTGGTTCGAGGGCCAGTTCCGGGTGGGCAAGGCGACCGAGTCCACCTGGGGGACCGTCACCTGCGTCTCCGGCCCGCTGGCGGTGTTCCGCCGGGACGCCATCTTCAACTACCTGCCCGCCTGGGCCAACGACCGTTTCATGGGCGCCCCGTTCCGCTTCTCCACCGACCGCCAGCTCACCGGCTACGTCCTGGGCCAGAAGTGGAAGGGCCCGTCGCTCAAGGCCCGGTACGCCGAGTCGCCGTTCGTCACCGGGCGGGACTACCCCGAACGCAGATGGCGCATCGGCTACTGCTACACGGCCAAGGTGTGGACCAACGCCCCGCCCCGCTTCCGGCCCTTGATGAAGCAGCAGATCCGCTGGAAGAAGAGCTTCATCCGCAACCTGTGCTTCACCGGCACCTTCATGTGGCGCATGGGCCTGGGGCCGGCGACCCTCTACTACGGCCACGTGCTGTGGGTGACCGCGGCACCGTTCATGGCGTTCCGGCACATCATCTGGGCGCCGTTGCACGGGGCGGCCTTCCTCACCGTGCTGTACCTGTGCGGAATCATCCTCAAGGGCTGCGCCTACGGCCTCGCCTTCAAGATCGACAACCCGGGGGACAGCCGCTGGGTCTACCGGCCGGCGATGGGCCTGCTCTCCACCCTGCTGCTGGCCTGGCTGCTGCCGTACTCCCTCGCCACCATCCGGCGAGGGGTCTGGTCAAGGAGCGCTACCTGATGAACGGCCTGCCCAGGACAGCCCTGTCCAAAATCGACCTCTCCAAGATCGACCTCTCCAAGAGAGGCCTGTCCAGGATCGACCTGTCCAGGATCGGCCTGACCGGGACCGACCTGCGCCGGGCCGGTCGCCTGCTGGGCCTGTTGCTCTCGCTCGCCGTGGTCGTCTTCCTGTACGCGATGGTGCTCACCCGAGGAGGCATCCTCCCGTGACGGCGACCGAACCCCAGTCGAGGCCGACACCCCGGTTCGGCGGCCTGGGTGGCCGGACGCGGCGAGGCATGCGCCGTGTCACCCACTGGTGGGTCCGCAGCGGACTGATCCTGCTCGCCGTCGGCGTGCTGCTGGTGCCGTTCTACGCGGCGGCCCAGTACTACCTGGACCAGAAGTACATGAGCAAGCAGAACGACCCGCCGGTCACCCACGTCGCCGCCGGCACGGCCGTGGCAGCCGAGCGGTCGGTCAAGGGACTGCCCGCCTCCACCGCCCCCGTCGTGCTGACCTACCACGACATCAACACCGACGACCCCAGCGAGTACGTGGTCACCCCCGCGGCCTTCGACGCCCAGATGGCCGCGCTGGAGAAGGCGGGATACCGCAGCCTGACCAGCGAGGAGTACGTCAACTACCTCAAGGGCGGCCCCGCCCCGCCGAGATCGGTCTTCCTCACCTTCGACGACGGACCGAACGGCCTGTGGGTCAACGCCGACCGCATCATGGCCCGCCATCACATGCACGGCACCGTCTTCCTGATCACCTCCCGGGTGGACGACCGCCCCTACTACCTGTCCTGGCGGGAGATCGGGAAGATGGCCGGCTCCGGCCGGTGGGACTTCCAGGCCCACACCCACGACCTGCACCGGCGCAAGCCGGTGGACGCCGCCGGGCACGTCGGCTCCGCCCTCTCCCACCGCCTGTGGCTGCACGACCTGCGTCGACTGGAGACCCGCGCGGAGTACCGGGAGCGCGTGACCACCGACATCACGAAGAACATCCGCGCGTTCGAGCACCACGGCCTGCCGCGGCCCGAGCTGTTCGCCTACCCCTTCAGCGAGGCCACGGAGCGCGGCAACCTGCCCGCGGGGCTGACGCTGCAGGACCTGCTGTTCGAGCACTACACGGCCAACATGTCCAACAAGCCGCCCAATCCGCTGGAGCCGCTGGCCGCCACCAGTCGCCGCGCCGCGGCGGAGCGCACGATGCAGCGGCTCGAAGTGCTCAAGTCGACCACCCCCGACGGACTGCTGTCCGAGATCGCGCAGTGGACCCAGACGCCACCCGTCGCCTCCGCACCCCTGACCGAACCCACCGCCTGGACGCGCAACGACGACACCGACCAGCAGGGCATGGACGTCTTCACCGAGCGGCGCTTCCCCGACAGGAACCAGCGCTACGCCGCCGCGGAGTACCGCGCCCTCGGGAGCGTGGACTGGACCGACTACCGGGTGGACGCCACCGTCACCGGGCTGAGCGAAGGAGCCAACCGGGCCGCCGTCGCCGTACGCAGCCGCAACGAGGGCATGGTCGTGCTCACGGTCGGTCAGGGCGCCGTCACGATGGAACACCGCGGACGCCAGGTGGCCATGCGCGAGCTGGTGCCGGACACCTCGCACACGCTGAGCGTCGGCGTGCGCGGTGCCACCACGACGGTCCGGGTGGACGGCGGCACCGAGCTCAGCTGGACGGCCAAGGGCATCCCCGCCACCGAGCTCACCGGGGGCCTCGGCATCCGGGTCGGCAGCAGCCGACCGGGGGTACCACCACCGGCCTTCAGCGACCTGCACCTTTCCCCACTGCCCCAGAAGGCCCCTTCGGCTGACGGGAGCAGGCGGACCGAGTCCGAACCGGCACGGCTGAACCTCGACGCGTACGCGGAAAGCCACCCGGGAGTGCAGGCGCCGCTGTACTGGGAGAGCGCCCCAGGGGTGCAGGCACCGTTCCAGATCAAGGACGGCGTGATCACACCACTGGATCGCAGCGCCCTGTCCGTCCATGGGGCGTATGAGCCCGCCCGGACGCGTGGATGGGGCGGCTACACGGTGAGCGGCACGGTCTCCAAGCTTTACGATCCGAGCGTGAAAGGTGCAATTCAGGTCAGAGTGGGCAGTCCGAGCGTGGTCGGCGTGCAGGTCTCCCACAGCCGGCTGGAGGTGCTCTCCGGGAACGCCGACAGCCAGAACCTGGTCGGCACCCGCGCGCTGAAGGCAGCCGACTCCCACACCGTGTCGATCACGGCGACCGGCCGGTCCACGGTGATCAGCGTGGACGGAAAGGTACAGATGACGCTGCCCGCGAAGGGTGAGACCGGGGGCGTGGCCTACGCGGCGTACCGGATGACCAACCGCAGCTCCTGGCCTCCCCTGACCCACCTCGACGTCCGACCGGCGGCCGGCGGATGAGCGACGAACCGACGCCCCGGGGGATCCTCCGGTCCAAGGGCCGGAGGATCCCCCGGCGAACACGCCTCTACGGCCTGCTGCTGGCCACCGCGGTCGCCATGGGGACCGGCACGGCCCTGCTCATGCAGATGGGCGAGGAGGAACCACGCGCAAAGTCGGCGGTCGTGTTCGAGCCGACCTTCGGCAAGGAGGGGCTCGTCACCAACGCGTTCGCCTTCCTCCACCCGAAGAACCCGGACGCGAAGCTCTCCCGCGACTGGATCACCACCAGCGGTTCCCTCTTCGCCAAGGACGGCGCCGGCTGGACGGGCGTGCCCGACGCCGAGGAAACCGGCCCCGACTCCGCCCGCCACACCGGCTCGGCCATCTTTCGCCTGGTCACACACCGCCGCGATTTCGGGGCGGCGACGGTGAGCACGTGGGTTCGGCTGGACCCGCCCGTCACCACGCCCAGCACTCCCGCCCGGGAGTGGGACGGCGGCCACATCTGGCTGCGCTACCACAGCCCGGAGGAGCTGTACGGGCTCAGCTTCCGCCGCCGCGACGGCGAGGTGGTGATCAAGCGCAAGATTCCGGGCCACGGAGGCGGGGGCGAGGACGACGGGCGCTACGTCACCCTGGCCGAGGGCAGGCACGCCCTCTCCTACGGCACCTGGCACCAGGTGGAGGCGAGCGCCGTCAACCTGCCCTCGGGATCGGTGCGGCTCCGGCTGGACATCGACGGGAAGACGGTCCTCACGGGCACGGACCGCTCCCCCGGGCCGCTCCGGCAACCGGGCCGTGTGGGACTGCGGGCGGACAACACCGAGCTGCTCTTCCGCGATTTCCGCGCCACGCCGGTGCGTCCCACACCGACGGCCGGTTGACGGCCCATCAGCGAGAGCGAGGCGGCGCGGTCCTGGCCGAGTCGGGCGGCGCGGTCCTACGCCGCGCGCGACGCTACGCCGCGTGGGTCGCCGCCAGTGAAGCGCTGATCCGGCGCGCGGTGAATCCCGTACCGCACACGAACCGCAGCAGTGGCCCGAAGGTGGGGGCGGCAGCCAGCCCCGCGAAGTACAGGCCCGGCACCGATGCCTGGAAGTCGGCGGACAACTGCGGCGCACTGGCCAGCTGAGGCTGATCGGCGGCGTTCCTGCGCACCGCCCGGCGCAGCTCGGGGCTCAGCAGCTCCACCCGGTCGATGTCGACCCGGTATCCGGTGCCCGCGATGACGTGGTCGGCGTACAGGGTCTCCACGTCTCCGCCGGGGTTCCGTACCTCCAGCCGTACTCCGCCGTTCTGGCGCGCCGCCGAGTGGAGGCTACGGCCGGACAGCACCGGGACGCGGCCCTGCACGCGCTCGCGAAGCCACCAGGCTCCGGACGGTCCCAGGACCGTACGCAGCAGGTGGGCGCGGATACGGGCCGGCAGGTGGCGGATGGCCCCGGGACCGCGGCTGCAGACCACCAGCGGCCAGCCGGTACCCATCACGGCCTCCGGCCACAGCAGTCGGGCGTGGAGCGGACGGTCCTGCGCCCGGTCGGACTCCGGGGCGGGCCCGAAGGACGGGCGGGTGCGTGCGACCACCGCGGGCTCCGCTCCGACCTCGTTCAGCAAGGCCGAGGTCTCCAGGGCGGACTGGCCGCCGCCCACCACGATGACATGCCGGCCCGAGAACACCGACAGGTCCGTGTGGTCGGCGGTATGGGAGACGAGGCCGTCTTCCCGCAGCCCGGCCAACTCGCGCGGTACATGGGCGAAGGAGCTGACTCCCGCGGCGACGACCACGGCGGAGGCGGTGAACTCCTCCCCGGAGTCCAGCGTGACCCGGAACCCGTCCGGGCGGCGGTGGACACCGCGCACCTCGGTCCGCTCCAGCTCGGGAACGCAGCTGTGCTGGAACCAGAGTCCGTAGCGCACGAACTCCGACAGCGGCACCGGTTCCCGCTCACGGCCCGGGTGGCGGCCCTCCTGGGCGCGGAAGTCCCCGAGCCCGTGCCCGGGAGCGGGGGCTGAGATCGACGAGGAGAACGGAGAGGACTTGAGGTACATCTCGCGCGGCATGTGCGAGCGCCAGCCCTCCATCGGCTCCCCGAAGATCCGGTAGGGCACTTGGCGTTCCCGGAGGTGTGCGGCGATGGAGAGCCCGTAGGGGCCTGCTCCCACCACGGCGACTTTGACGTCTCCTGGAGGCTTCATGGTCTCTGGGCCACCTTCCGATCAGCGACTTCTTGACTGTCGGCCCATATCCGGCGTATGTATATATACATCGTAAACGTACATATCTGGGCATTCAAGGTCGGGCAGAGGTGAGGTAGCGAGCCGTGGCCGTCGTAGCGGAAACGACCAGCACCGGACCGGCGAAGACCGCGGAAAGGCCGCGCAGGCGCCGCCGACGCGGTTCTTCGGTCCCGGCCCTGCTCGCGGTCGACTCGCTGGCCGCGGCCCTCCCCGCGGGCGGGGTGTATCTGCTCTTTCAACGCTGGCCGGTGCCGGCCGTGCTCGTCCCGCTCTGGCTCCTCCTTCTGGCGTGGCAAGGGGCGTACGGGCCCGGCACCGACGATGCGGACTGCTCCCGCCGGATCCTGCGGACGGCCTCCCTGGCCGCCACGGCGGCCGGTGCCGCCTGGTGGTTCGCACCGCGCGACGAGCTGCTGCACGACGCGCTGTTCGCACTGCCGCTCACCGCGGGTCTGACGGTCGGGCTGCGCCACTACCGGCGGGCGAGGCTGCGCACCCCCACAGGCCGGGGCCGCAAGGCCGAACGAGTGCTCGTGTTCGGGCCGGCGGAGTCCGCCGCCGAACTGATCGCCGCGCTGCGCGCAGGCCGCGACGCCGGGCCGCTGGTGGTCGGCGTGTGCCCCATCGGACCAGCCGCGCTCCGCGGCGGCGCCGGAGGGTCGGACGGCGTCCAGGACCTCCTCACGGCGGTACGGCGGACCGACTGCGACGCCGTCATCGCGCTGCCGGGCCCGGAGCTGGGCGCCGAGAGGCTGCGACGATTGTCCTGGGAGCTGCGGGCCGCGGGCGTCGACCTGATGCTGGCGCCGGTCCTCGCCGACGTGGCGCCCGGGAGGCTGGCCGTACGCCCGGTCGCCGGGGTGCCCCTGCTGCGCCTGCGCGCCCCCAGGCTCTCCGCGCGCTCTCGCGTGCCGAAGGAGCTGACCGACCGTCTGCTGGCCTTGCTGGGCATCCTGTTGCTGGCGCCGCTGATGGCGGCCATCGCCGTATGGGTGCGGCTCGACAGTCCGGGGCCGGCGTTCTTCCGGGAGCGCCGGATCGGGCGCGACGGCCGTGAGTTCACCCTGGTGAAGTTCCGGTCGATGCACCGGGGCGCGGACCGGCTCAAGCGCGAACTCGCCCATCTCAACCGCTACGGCTGCGACCGGTACTTCAAGATCGTCGACGACCCGCGCGTCACCAGGGCGGGGGCGTTCCTGCGCTCGTCCTCACTGGACGAACTGCCGCAGCTGTTCAACGTGGTGGCCGGCCATATGTCGCTCGTCGGCCCACGGCCGCTGGTGAAGGACGAGGTCGCCGCCCTGAGCGAGGACGGGAGTCACCGGCTGCTGGTGAAGCCGGGCATGAGCGGGTTGTGGCAGGTCAGTGGACGTGCCTGCCTGCCTGCCGACGAGCGGGACCGGCTCGACGTGAGCTACGTCGAGAACTGGTCGCCCGCCCTGGACCTGTCCATCCTGCTGCGGACGCCGTCCGCCGTGGTGCGCCGCAACGGCGCGTGCTGACCGGGAGTCACCATGACAGACCCTGTACCGGCACTGCTCGTCAAGGTGGGACGTTTCCCCCAGCTCCACGGCGGGCTCGGGGTGGTGCGCACCCTGGGGCGCATGGGCGTACCGGCGTACGCCATGGTCGAGGACCGGTTCACCCCGGTCGCCCTCTCACGCCACCTGGCCGGCCGCTTCGTCCGCCCGACGACCGGCGCGGAGGACACCTCGGAACTCGTCTCGGTCCTCCTGCAGATCGGCCGCGAGATCGGGCGCCGCACCGTGGCTGTCGCGGAGGGGGACGAGGCCGCCGTCCTGCTGGCGGAGAACGCCGGTCGCCTGGCCGAATGGTTCGTGCTGCCGCCCGTGCCGCCCGCGCTGCCCCGCAGGGTGGCCAGCAAGGAGGGGCTGCACCGGGTCTGCCAGGAACACGGGGTGCCCACGCCCCGGACCCGATCGCCGGTCAGCCGGGCCGAGTTGGTCGCGGTGGGTCGGGAATGGGGCTATCCGGTGGTTCTCAAGGACAGGGAGCCGTTCACCAAGTTGAACGACTCGGCGATGGGGCACACCACAGTGGTTCACGACGAGGAGGAACTGCTCGCCCGGTGCGGGACGGCCGAGTCTCCCTCCGTCATCGTGCAGGAGTACATCCCTCTCGACATCGCCGAGGAATGGTTCACCCACCTCTACTGCGGCGCGGGAGGCATACCCCGGCTCGTGTTCACGGGGCACAAGTTGCGCTCCTGGCCGCCCAAGTCGGGCCTCACCACCCGGGCGTGGGCGCGCCCCAACACCGCCCTCGCGACGCTGGCCGCCGAACTGTGCCGGGCGATCGGCTACTGCGGGATCGCGGACCTCGACTGGCGGTTCGACCGGCGTGACGGCCGCTACAAGCTGGTCGACTTCAACCCTCGGTTCGGACAGCAGTTCCGCCTCTTCCGCACGGCCCAGGAACTGGACGTGGTCCGCGCGATGTACCTGGACCTGACGGGCCGGCACCTTCCCGACGGGTCTCAGATCCACGGCCGAGGCTTCATCGTGGGGAATCTGGACGCCGTGTCGGCCACGGTGACCGCCTGGCGCGAACGCCGGCTCCCGGAGCCGCTGCCGCGGCGCAACCTCGAACGGGCCTGGCTGAGCCGGGATGATCCCGTGCCCGCGGTTGCCGAGGCGGTGCGCTTCAGCGGCACCGTGGCACGGCGGCTGACGAAGCCCCTGCGGGCCAGGGTCGCTGCGGCCCAAGGCGCTCCGGACAAGGGCGACCCGGACAAGGGCGTTGCGGGAGACGGTGCGCCCGGCGAGGCGGCGGCGCCGCGCGACACCGTCTCGGCTCCCGGAGGTCGACTCCTGCCGCAGAAGGGCGCAGCGCCGTGAGACGGGCCATTCTGCACATCGCGCAGCCGAGCGACGCGGGCGTCGCCCGCGTCGTCACGGACCTGGCCGCCGGGCAGTGCGCGAGAGGCGACCGGGTGACCGTGGCCTGTCCGACCGTCGGCACGCTGGGGTGGACGGCCGCGGAGCGCGGGGCCCGAGTGGTGCGGTGGGACGCGGTGCGCGCTCCCGGTCCGGCACTCCCACGCGAGGTGGCCGGAGTGCGGCACATCGTGGACATGGTGCGTCCGGACGTGGTGCACCTGCACAGTGCGAAGGCGGGCCTCGCCGGCCGCCTGGCGATACGCGGGCGGCTGCCGACCGTCTATCAGCCGCACGCCTGGTCGTTCGACGCCGTGTCCGCCGCCCTGCGGACGGCCGCGGTGCGGTGGGAGAGGGCGGGAGCGCGCTGGGCGCACCAGGTGGTGTGCGTCAGCGAGGGCGAGCGTGCCCACGGCGTGGCCGCCGGCATCCGGTCCCGGTACACCGTCGTACGCAATGGGGTGGACCTCGACTGGCTGACCCCACCGGAAGCCTCCTCCCGTGACGCCGCGCGACACCGGCTCGGGGTGTGCGACACCGGCCCCCTGGCCGTGTGCGTGGCGCGTCTTTGCCGTCAGAAGGGGCAGGACGTACTGCTCGACGCCTGGGCGGAGGTCGAGCAGGGGATGCCCCAGGCGCGGCTGGTCCTGGTCGGGGGCGGGCCGGACCGTTCGGTCCTGGCGGCACGGGCGTCCTCGACCGTCGGGTTCGCCGGAGCCGTCGTCGACCCTCACGACTGGTATCTCGCGGCCGATCTCGTGGTCCTGGCCTCTCGCTGGGAAGCGGGCATGGCGCTCGCGCCGCTGGAAGCCATGGCCTGCTCCCGCCCCGTCGTCGTCACCGATGTGCCGGGAGCGCGGGAGTTCCTCCCACCCCGCCATGTACCGTTCGCGGTCGTCCCGTTGGAGGAGCCGGGCGCGCTCGCAGCCGCGGTGGCCCGCCTGCTCGCCGATCCGGCGACTAGCCGAGGGCTCGGCGCGGAGGCGCAGGCACACATCCGCCGCCATCACGACGTACGGCAGGTCGTCGAGCGCATGTACACCGTGTACGACGATGCCCTCCGTGTCTACGACGATGCCCGCGCCCGGGATGCGGACACGGGCATCCTCTGACGTGGTCAGGTACGTGTTACCTGGTCAGGTACGCGGTCAGGGCCGTTGGGCGAAGCCGACGAGCGAGTGCAGGGCAGGGCGCAGCAAGGGCACCGCGCCGGACATCCGGCGCATGGCGGGGTAGGCCCGCCAGGTCTTCAACCGGAAGGTCGCGTCGACCTCGGTGGCGTTGATGTCGACGCGCGGGACCGCGTAGCGCCCGGCGCCGTCGTGCACGCTGAACGCGACCTCGAATCCGGCGTCGGCCACCGCTCTGCGTGCGGCGGCGTCGTGCGTTCCATAGGGGTAGGCGAACGCGCGGACGCGCCTTCCGATGATGTCGGCCAGCACGGCCGCGGCATCCACGAGGTTGCGGCCGAGGGTCCCGGCCCCGGCGTTCGCCAGGTCGCTGTGGTCCCAGCCGTGGCATTCGACGTCGAGCCCCGCGTCGGCCAGGGCGCGCGCGCCGTCGGCGTCGAGCAGCGGCTCGTCGGGCATGTCGGCCATCCACGTGGAGGTACCGCCGAGCACGCCGCTGAGAACGAACGCGGTGGCGGGGAACCCCAGTTGCCGCAGGACCGGCACCCCTTCGTCCAGCAGGGCCCGGTAACCGTCGTCGAACGTCACCAGCACACTGCGCCTGGGGAAGTCACCGCTCAGGTACCGGCCGAGTGTCAGGGGCGTCCAGCCCCGCTCGCGCAGCCCTCGCAGCTGCCGGTGGAGGGTGGCCGGCGGGACGAACAGGCAGAACGGGTCCAGGCTCGCCGGGCGGACGCCGACACCGTGGTACATCAACACCAGCGGTTGCCTGAGCGTGTGGGCATGACTCGAGTGACTCATCGGGCACCGTCCTTGTCCGGACCGTCCGCGGCCGCCCCGCCCGACCGCACCCAGGAGGCCAGCCCACGCCCGGCCCCGGCCGCCTTGGCGAGGTCGCGCACCACCGCGGCGAAGGGGACGAGCGGCAGGGCCGTCCAGTGGCGTCGGCGGACGGCCCTGGTGAGCGGCAGTGACACATACGCCGCGAACCCGGCGGCCGCGGCAGAACGGGCGCGCGGACCCGTCACCACCGCGGTGAAGCCGATGGCGTAGGCGCACGCTCTGGCCATGTCCCGGCCGACCAGGCGCGGGGCGGCCGACCGTCCGCCGCCCTCGCCGTAACGGAAGTACATCGCCGCGGTCCGACGCAGTGTCGGCCGCTGCTCCCAGCCCACTTCGGCGGAGGAGGCCAGGACCGCCCGGTGGCCTGCTGCGACCACGGCGCGGCCGAAGAGCACGTCCTCAGCCGTGCGCAGATGCTCGGGAAAGCCCCCGGCGTCCTGCCAGGCCGAGCGGGAGAAGGCGACCGAACGCCCGGTGGGCATGGCCGCGTCCAGTCCCCGGCCGAGCAGCCGGCAGTACACGCGGGTCCACGGTCCCGAATGACGGGCCTCCTCGGGCACCGGATAGCCCACCGCCGACATGGCCCGGCCCAACGCCCCCTGGGCGTCGGCCCGATAGACGCCGGTGATCAGGCCGGGCGGGGCGGGCTCCGCCGCCGCCGCGCGCAGTTGGGCCAGCCAGTCCGGATCGGGGTCGCAGCCCGCGTCGGTGCAGGCGATGAGCGGGTTGCTCGCCGCGCGCACACCGGCGTTGCGGCCGGCCGCGATGGTCGAGCCGGGGAGCCGCAGCGGGCGGATGCGGACATCCTTCGAGGCCCACGCCTCGACCCGGTCGGCCGTGTCGTCCGTCGAGCCACCGTCGACGACGACGATCTCGTCCCCGTCCTCGACCAGTTGGGGAACCAGCAGGCCGAGCAGCCGGTCGATCACGTCGGCCTCGTCGAGCACGGTGGTCACCACGGAGACCGGCGCGGTCCCGGTCAGTCCCGCACCGGGCAGCCGGGCGGCCTCGGACAGGACCTGTACCAGCCGTCCGGCGCAGTCGGCCGGGCCCGGGTGGGAAGCGGTCAGACGGTGTCCGACCGCGCCCATGGCGAGGCGGGTGTCGCTGTCCGCCAAGCGGCGGAGCGCCAGGCCCACCTCGGTGGCGTCACCGGGTGGCACGGCGATCCCGGCGTGTGCGGTGCCCGGCTCGGCCACTCGGTCGGCGACGGGCCCAGGTGTGGTGATCACCGGCACCGCGGAGCGCATCGCCTCCAGTGCGACCGCCCCGAACCCCTCGGGATGGGGCATGGCCGGGGTGGGCTTGGTCAGCACGGCGGCCGCGTCCGCGCCGGGGATGATCCGCCAGGCGTCCTGGATCCAGCCCGTGAAGTCGACACGGTCGTCCACTGCGAGGTCGGCGGCCAGCCGCGAGAGCCGGCCCTGCTCTCCCGGTTCGGTCGGATCCTCGCCTCCGACCACGGCCAGCCGCCAGCTCTCGCCCCCGGGCTTCGCCAAGGCCTCGATCGCGTCGTCCACTCCCTTGTTGCGGACCAGCCGGCTGACGGTGAGCAGCAACGGCTCGTCATGCCCGTCGAGCCGCGCGCCGTGCCGTGCCAGCTCCTCCCGGGCGGCCTCGCGCGGCAGTGCGGTGCCTTCCGGGGCGGGGAACGGTACGAGGACGGCCCGGGGATGCCGCGAGGCGACGACCAGTCCCTCCGCGGTCCCCACGCAGTCGTCGATGAGCGTGGCCAGCAGCCTCATCAGACGGGGGTGGGTGTAGTCGTGCTTGACCCACACGCATCGCACCCCGGTGAGCCACGCGGCAGGGCCGCACACGCACGCCGCCTTGATCCCGTTGGCGAGGACCACGTCCGGCGGGTCCGCCCGCAGCCGGCGCGCGAGCGACAGCGCGGAAGCCACGATCGCCGCTCCGGTCCGGCCCGTGGGGCGCGTGACACAGGGCACCCCCCGGCGACGGAACTGCTCGCCGAGGGGTCCTTCCCCCAGCATCACCGCGTCCACATCCAGCCGGTCCGTGGCATCGAGCAACGACAGCAGCCAGACTTCCGCACCGCCGAGGATCCCCGCGGTCGTGACCGCCGTGACGCGCAGTGGACGGTTCATATGCCCTCCTCGAAGAGGACGCCTCCAGAAGAGCTGCACGGCGGCCGTCACATGGGCTTCTTCGGAGGTTTACGACGTATGCGTACACTTTATCCCAAAAGGGGCAGTGGTCAAGGTGAGGCGAGGCCGGTCGGCAGCCTTGACGCCGGAGCCCTCGTGTCCGAAAGTTGTATATATACGCCGTAAACGTACGGTGGTCGTCAGCAGGAGAGTCCTGCCATGGCAAGCAGAGCAGCCGAGGGAAGTGAAGCTCCGTGGACTCCGTCGACCGTTCTGGTCACCGGAGGGGCCGGCTTCATCGGCAGTCATGCCTGCGTGGAGCTCCTCGACCACGGCTACGAGGTGATCGTGGTCGACGACTACTCCAACAGCACTCCGCAGGTCTTCGCCCGCGTGGAGCGGATCGCCGGCCGCTTCGTCGGTGCCGTCTACGAGCTGGACATCCGTGATCGGCACGCCCTGTCGGCCGTCTTCGACCGACACCCCGTGGACGCCGTCGTGCACTTTGCCGCGCACAAGGCCGCGGGGAAGTCGACACGGATGCCCATCGAGTACTACGACACCAACATCGGCGGCACGACCGCCCTGCTGGGGGCCATGCACGAGCACGGCGTGCACCGGCTCGTGTACCGCTCGTCCTGCTGGATCTACGGCGACGCCGGGCCCGGGCGGCTCGACGAGACCACCCCGGCGCGACCCACCAACTCGTACGCGGCCTCGAAGTGGATCTGCGAGCAGATCCTCGCGGACGTCTGCCACCGCTGCCCCGAGTACACCGTCCTGTGCCTGCGGTACTCCGGGCCGGCCGGGGCCCACCCCAGCGGACTGCTCGGCGAGGATCCCCGCACCGCGTCCGACCACCTGGTGCCGTACCTCGCCCAGGTGGCCGGCGGCCGACGCGAGCGGCTCGAGATCTTCGGCGGCGACTACCCGACACACGACGGAACCGCGATCCGCGACTACCTCCACGTCATGGACGCGGTCGAGGCGCACCGCGTCGCCCTCGACCACCTCGCCGACGGGACCGGCATGCACGTGTACAACCTGGGCGTCGGACAGGGCAGTTCCGTCCTCGATGTCGTCGACGCGTTCTCCAGGGAGTGCGGAAAGCCGATCCCCTACGACGTCCGGCCGCGCCGCCCGGGGGACGTCGCCGAACTCGTCGTCGACCCGACGGCGGTGGCACGTGCCTGGGGCTGGCACCCCACCCGGGATCTCGCCGACCTGTGCCGGGACGCCTGGCGCTTCCAGCGGCTCAACCCGCACGGCTACGCCGACTCCGCTTGGCGACCGGGCCCGGCGGAGTAGTGCCGTGGTGCGGCGCCCGGCTGTCCGCAAGGTCCGTGGGTCGGGCCGGCACCGGCGCTGGACATGGTTGCCGCGGAGGCGTCTCCCGACCCGCTCCATGGGCCGGGGGACGAGATGCAGCAGGGCGCCCGCCGCGTCTACGATCGATGGAGGAGGCCGAAGTCGGCGCCTCTCGCACAGCCTGGTCTCCTCCGATTCGGGGAGGCGCGTGTCCTTGCTGACGGCGCATCGGCTGATGGTCGCCCACATCGCGCTGGTAGGGGTTATCACCGGCCTGTACATGACCATCCCGAACCTGCTCACACCCTTGTGGGCGGTCATCGGGCTGGCAGGCGCCGCGGCAGTCCTCACCGGCGTGCACATCCACCGGCCCGCGCACCGCTGGCCGTGGTGGGTGCTCGCGACCGGGCTGCTGGCCTTCGCCGCGGGCGACGCCTACTACAACGCGCAGGAGGCGTACTTCGACGCGTCCAATCCGTTCCCGTCCCCGGCGGATGCCTGCTACCTCGCCGTGTATCCCCTGTTCGCCATGGGGCTGTTCGGTCTGGTGCGGTACCGCTGGGTGGACCATGACCTGCCCAGCCTGCTGGACGCGCTGATCATCACCGCGGGGCTCGCGCTGCCGGTCTGGGTCTATCTGGTGCAGCCACTCGCCCGGCTGGAGGGCCTCACCTGGGAGCAACGCGCGATCAGTATCGCCTACCCGCTCGGGGACATCCTGGTGCTGGCACTCCTCATGCGGCTGCTCGCCCCCAGTCCCGTGTCCGGCTCCAATCCCGCCGTCCAACTGCTCGTCGTGGGCACCCTCACGCTGCTCTGCTTCGACATCGCCTACGGGATCCTCCAGCTCAACGGCAGCTGGCAGACCGGCACGCTGTGGGACTCCGGCTGGATCGTCTTCTACACGGCGTGGGGACTGGCCGCGCTGCACCCCTCCATGGCGGAGCTCACCGCGTCGGAGTCCCAGCCGCAGTCCGTGCTGCTGCCCTGGCGCCGGCTACTGCTGCTCACCGCGGCCACGCTGATCCCACCCGCGGTCCTGGTCTACGAGGAACGCCTGGGCCGCGTGCGCCACGACGCGGCGGTGCTGGCCGCGTTCTCGGGTGTGCTGTTCCTGCTGGTGATCCTGCGGCTGGCGGTGATGATCGTGGTGCACCGAAAGGCCGTGGCACGGGAACAGGCACTGCGCACAGCGGCCACCTCCCTGGTGTCGGCCGTCTGGGAGGAGGAGGTCGCCCGAGCCTGCGAAGTGGCGGTCTCCACGCTGTTCGCGCCGAAGGCCCCCCACGTGACCATGCTGCTGTCGGCCCGGGAGGCCCAGTACCTGTACAAGCGCCTTGCGAGATCTCCCGCGTACCTCGCCGGTCGACGGGAGATGGACCGTGCCGAGCCCTCGCGGAGCGGGCCGGCCGACCCGGCCCACCACCGCACCCTCCTGCTCCCCGTCACCCTGGTCGGGCCGGACATAGCCGTCCGGCTCGGGGACCTGCCGACGGCCCTGGTCTGCCCCATGGTCCAGCCCGACCGCCCGGCGGGCGGCGAGCTTCCGGGCGCACTGCTGGCGGCCGGCCCCGAACGGCAGCTCGCCGAGATGCGCGGCTCGCTGGAGATCCTGGCCTCGCACGCGGGGCTGGCGACGGAGCGCATCGCGCTGCGGCGGGAGATCATCCGCAAGGAGAACGAGGCATATTTCCGCACCCTGGTGCACAACGCCACGGACGTCATCCTCATCGTCAACGACGACACCACCGTCCGTTACGCCACTCCGTCCGCGCAGGCCGTGTTCGGCGGCAGCGTCGAGCTGACCGGGAGACAGCTGCCGGAACTGCTGGATCCGCAGGACCGAGACCGGGTGATCCGGACCCTGACGGCCCTGCGGAGCAGCGGGCGGCAGGAGGCGCACGACCACTGGTGGGTGGCACGGGAGACCGGCCGCATCGAGGTCGAGGTGCGCTGCCGTGACCTGCGGCAGGACCGGACCGTGGGCGGGCTGGTCGTGACGCTGCGGGACGTCACCGAGCAGCGTCAGCTGGAGCACGAGCTCACCCAGCGGGCCTTCCACGACTCGCTGACCGGTCTGCCCAACCGGACCCTGCTGCTGGAGCGGACGGCTCGCGCGCTGCTGCGCAGTCGCCGGGAATCGACGATGACCTGTCTGCTCTTCATCGACCTGGACGACTTCAAGATCGTCAACGACACGCTGGGCCACTCGGTCGGCGACCAGCTGCTGCGCGCCGTGGGAGAGCGACTGTCGGGCACCCTGCGCCGCACCGACACGGCGGCCCGGCTCGGCGGAGACGAGTTCGCCGTGCTCATGGAGGATGCGAAGCAGCCCCTCGACGCCGAACTCCTGGCTGCGCAGGTGATCCAGACGGTCAACCGGCCGTTCCAGCTGGCCGACGAGTCGGTGAACATCTCCGCCAGCGTGGGGGTGGCCACGGCCAAGGACAGCACGAACGCCGAGGAACTGCTGGCCCTCGCCGACCTGGCCCTGTACGCGGCCAAGGCCTCCGGGAAGCGCCAGTGGCGCCGCTTCCAGCCCCAGCAGCGTGCCCGCGTGGTGGAACGCCACGACCTCCAGGCCCGCCTCGACAGCGCGATCGCCGAAGAGGAGTTCACGCTGTGCTACCAGCCCGTCGTGGACATCGCCGCGGGCGAGGTCGTGGGCTTCGAGGCGCTGGCCCGCTGGCCGCGCCTCGGAACCGATCCGGTCCCCCCGGGGCAGTTCATCCCGCTCGCCGAGGAGACCGGCCACATCTCGGCGCTGGGCACCTGGGTGCTGCACCACGCCACGGCCGACATCGCCCGGCTGCAGCACCGCACCCCGCGGACCAGTCCGCCGTACCTCAGCGTCAACGTGTCCGCCCGGCAGTGGCGGGACACGGGCTTCCTGCACGAGGTGTGCGGGGCCGTGAACACCGCCGGTCTGGTCCCGGGCACGCTGTTGCTGGAGCTCACCGAGTCGGTGCTCATGCAGCGCACCGAGCAGATCGACACACTCATCCGGGCGCTGAAGGACCTCGGCGTGCGCATCGCCGTCGACGACTTCGGCACCGGCTACTCCTCGCTGCGCTATCTCCGGGACTTCCCCATCGACGTACTCAAGATCGACAAGACGTTCATCGACGACATCCCGCAGGACCCCCGACAGGTCGCCCTCGTCGAGGGCATCGTCCACCTCGCCGACACGCTCGGGCTCCAGGTGATCGCCGAGGGCATCGAGGAGCGGCAGCAGTGGGAGCTGCTGGCGGACATCGGCTGCGGGTACGGGCAGGGCTACCTGTTCGCACGGCCGATGACGGTGGAGCAGGGAGAGGCCGTGCTCCAGCAGCACGGCCGCGTCCGGCCGTCACCGCGGGCCTGAACGAGAGGGAGCACCACCATGCACGCAATCGGCGTCGAACTCCCGGGAGACCGGCGTGACCCACGGTGGAGCGACCTCGACCACCTGCGGCGGACCAGTCCCATGAGCGACGCGGTGCTGGACGAGGTGCGCGGCCGGCACATCCGCAGCGGCGGCCACTGGCTGATCGACTTCGCGTCCTGCAACTACCTGGGCTTCGACTGGGACCCCGAGGTCATCGAGGAGATCGAACCGGCCGTACGGCGGTGGGGGACGCACCCCAGCTGGTCACGGCTGCTGGGCAGCCCACGGCTCTACCCGGAGATCGAGGAGCGGCTCGCCGCGCTGCTCGGCGCGCCGGACACGCTGCTGCTGCCCACCGCCACCCTGATCCACGCCTCGGTGATCCCGGTCCTCGCCGGTACGGGCCACGTCTTCGTCGAGGCCAGGGCGCACAAGACCGTGTACGACGGCTGCGTGTCGGCCCAGGGCCAGGGCGCACGGCTGCAGCGCTTCCGCGCCGGCCGGCCCGACGAGCTGGACGCCATGCTGCGGGCCCTGCCGAACGACGGGCCACGGCTGGTGTGCCTGGACGGGGTCGACAGCATGACCGGGAACATCCCCGGCCTGCCGGTGCTGGCCCGGATCTGCCGGGACCGGGGCGCGACGCTGTACGTGGACGACACCCACGGCTTCGGTGTCATCGGGGAGCGCTCCGCAGCCGAGCCCTGCCCGTACGGATCGCGCGGCAACAGCGTCGTCCGGCACACGGGTGAGACCTACGACGACATCGTGCTCGTCGGCGGTTTCTCCAAGGCGTACTCGTCTCTGCTGGCCTTCCTCGCCCTGCCCTCCCGGCTGAAGGATCACCTGAAGACCGCCGCCGGCCCCTATCTCTACTCCGGTCCCTCGCCGACGGCCTCCCTCGCCACGGCGCTCGCCGGTCTGGCGGTGAACGACCGCCGGGGGGACGCGATCCGCGCCGATCTGTACCGCAAGACCGTGCGGGTGCTCCGGCACGTCCGCGCCCTCGGCGTGAACACGCCGGGCGTCGGCGAGTTCCCGATCGTGGAGATCCCGCTCGCCGACGCGGCCCATCTGGACGCGGTCGCCCGGTTCCTGTGGGAGCGCGGCATCTACGTGACCCTCGCGGCCTACCCGCTCGTCCCCCGCGACCGGGTCGGCTTCCGCATCCAGGTGACGGCGCTCAACTCCGATGAGGACATCGACCGGCTCAACGACACGCTGAGCCCTCTGGCCGAGCGGCGCGTGCTGGGGCTCAGGGGGTGAGCAGGGCATGCCGGCGTCCGAGGCCCCCGGTGCCGTGCCGATCCGCAACGACGACGTGGACTGGGACAGCTGGCCCGTCCAGGACTACCTCGCCGAGAACTACCGCGAGCTGCACCCGTCCGACGCGGCGGTCATCGCCCACCACGCTCAGCTGTACCGGGAGCTGGCGCCCGGGAGCATCGCACAGTCCGTGGAGTTCGGTGCCGGGCCCAACCTGTACCCCCTCATGCTGGCCGCCTCCGCCGGCCGCCGCGTCGACGCCGTGGAGGCGGGAGCGGCCAACGTCGCCTACCTGACCGGGCAGCTCCGCCTCGGCCCCGACCCCAGCTGGCAGCCCTTCTACGCGCTGTGCCGACGACACGTCCCGAACCTTCCGGCGACCCTCCAGGAGGCACTGTCGCGGGTACGTGTCGTCCACGGCGACGTCCGGGCCCTGCCGGCCGCCAGGTACGGTCTGGCGTCGATGCACTTCGTGGCCGAGGGGGCGACCGAGGACTTCACGGAGTTCACCGAGTTCTGCCGTCTCTTCGCCCGCTGCGTCGCCCCGGGCGGGTATCTGGTGGCGGCGTTCATGGAGAACATGCCGACGTACCGCATCGGCCGCGAGTCACGCTGGCCGGGCTGCCCCGTGGACCCGGACGCCGTCCGGGAGGTGTTCGCGCCGCTGACCGAGCGGCTCTCGGTGACCCGGATCAACGCCGACCCGACGCTCCCGGACTACGGCGACTCGGGGATGGTCCTGATGACAGGGCGAACGCCGTCTCCACCAGGGCGATGTGGCTGAACGCCTGCGGCGCGTTGCCCAGTTGACGGCCCGCGTCCGGGTCCCACTGCTCGGCGAGCAGACCGACGTCGTTGCGGATGGCGAGAGTCCGTTGGAAGACCTCCCGGGCCTGCCCGGGATGCCCGGTGGCGGCGAGGGCGTCGGCATACCACAGGGTGCACGCCACGAACGTGCCCTCGGGGCCGCGCATGCCGTCCACATCGTGGACACCGTGCCCCCCGGGGTCGTACCGCCGGATGAACCCGCCGTGGTTCAGCCGCTGTATGGCCCCCACGGTGGCGCGTACCCGCTCGTCCCGGGCCGGCAGGAATCCGAGCCTGGGGATCAGCAGGGCCGAGGCGTCCAGGGCCGAGGAGCCGTAGGACTGGACGAAGGAGCCCTGCCGTGCGTCCCAGCCCTCCCGGCAGACCTCCCCGTGCACCTCGTCCCGCAGAGCCCACCACTCGTCCGAGGATCCGTTCCGGCCGAGCAGCTCCCCCATGCGCAGCGCCCGGTCGGCAGCCACCCAGGCCATGACCTTGGAATGGACGAACTGCCGCCCTGGACCGCGCATCTGCCACAGTCCTTGATCGGGTTCGCGCCAGTGCCGAAGGAGGTGGCTCATCAGTGCCTCCACCAGGCTCCACACACGGGCCGGCATGGGGATCCCCGCCCGAAGCGAGAGGCAGAGCGTGTCCAGGACCTCGCCGTACACGTCCAGCTGGAACTGGCTCTCCGCCGAGTTCCCGAACCGGACCGGTCGCGATCGCTCGTAGCCGGGCAGCCAGGGCGCCTCGGTCTCGTGCAGGAGCCGCTGTCCCCCGACGCCGTACACGGTCTGCAGATCGGCGGGGTCGCCCGCGATGGCCCGCATCAGCCAGTCCAGCCATGCCGTGGCCTCGTCCCGATAGCCGCTGCGCAGCAGGCAGGACAGAGTCAGGGTGGAGTCGCGCAGCCAGCAGAACCGGTAGTCCCAGTTGCGCTCCCCACCGATGCACCCGGGGAGCGAGGTGGTCGGCGCCGCGACGATGCCGCCGGTGGGGGCGTAGGTGAGCGCTTTGAGGGTGATGAGGGATCGCACGACCGCGT
Organism: Streptomyces sp. SD31; assembly: GCF_052068475.1. Lineage (NCBI taxonomy): Bacteria > Bacillati > Actinomycetota > Actinomycetes > Kitasatosporales > Streptomycetaceae > Streptomyces > Streptomyces sp. SD31. The sequence continues at coordinate 362,230 of NZ_JBQHCX010000006.1, forward strand.
CCCGCCAGGGTCCCTCGTAGCGGCACTGGGCGGCCCAGTGCCGCCAGAAGTCACTGGTCTCCTTCAGCGCCGTCTCCGCCGGTACGGACAGCGAAACGGGCGCCTCCGGCAGGTGCGACGGCGACCACACGAGCGTCAGGGCCAGCCGCTGACCGGCCCGGACCGTGAAGTCGAGCACGGTGGAATCCCGCTGATCGGGGACGCGCGCCGGCCCGTTGGCGTGCAGCCAGACGGCGTCCGGCCCGGCGACCGCGACCGTGCGGGACTCGGCGTCCCGGACCCAGGGCACGACACGGCCCTGGTGGAAACGCAGCCGCAGTTCGCTGCGCATGGGCGTGGAACCCGACACCCCCTCGATGACGCGGACCACGCACGGTGACTGCGTACGCGGCGGCATGAAGTCCATGACCCGAACCGTGTCGCTCCCGCTGCGCCACTCGGTTTCCAGGACCAGCGTGTCCTGCCGGTAGGCCCGGCGTGTACAGCGCCCGCCCGTGCTCGGGGCCACTCGCCAGAACCCGTTGGCCCGCGTGCCCAGCAGCGCAGCCAGACAGGCGGGCGAGTCGAATCGAGGCAGGCACAGCCAGTCGATGGACCCGTCCCTGCCGACCATGGCGGCGGTTTCCAGGTCGCTGATGAGGGCGTAATCCTCGATGGGGGAACTCATGATCGGGAGTACGCCGTTGTGCACTTTGCCGCACTTCCAGGATACCCCATATGTTTACATCGTATACGTGTGGCATCACTCCATGAGTCATGGGGTCGAGCGATGAGGAGAGGGCGATTGAAGAACGACCCGGAGGAAGGCCGGGCTCGACGTGCGAGTGACCGCGGGCGGCACGGCAGGCTCAGTCGGGAGCGGGTGCTGGCCTCCGCCTTGGAACTGGTCGATCGCGAAGGCCTCTCCGCGTTGAGCATGCGCCGCCTGGGAACCGAACTCGGCGTCGAGGCCATGACCCTTTACCGCTATGCGGCCGGCAAGGATGCTCTTCTGGACGGGCTGGTCGAGGCCCTTTACCTGCAACTGGAGGACCGTCTCGCCCAGGCATCCCCCGGGAGGACGCCACGGGCCGAAGGTCCCGGTGCCGGGCGGCCCGAGTGGCGGGCCGACCTGCACCGAATCGCCCTGACCACTTATGAGGTCTGCCTCGCCCACCCTCAGGTGGTGCCGCTGATCTCCACTCGCATGATGGCGGTTCCGCTGGCCCGCAGGACGCCGGCCGTCCTCAGAGACCATGAGCGGGTGCTCGCCTTGCTCCTCGGGGCAGGGTTCGACGAGGAGCATGCCGCCGCCGTCTTCCACGCCTTCACCGCATGGGTCCTCGGATACGTGTCCGTGGAACTGCGGGCCATGGTCGACAACCCCGACGAGCCGGATCCCGCGTTCCGTCTGGGATTGCACCGCATGCCGTCCCGGGAACTGCCCACGCTCCGAGCGATCGCCCCCATCCTCGCCGAGCGGGGCGGACCGGAGGGCCTGGCTGCCGGCGTGGACGCGTTGCTCGACCGCTTCGCCGGCGCTCGGTGAGGCAGGCGCGGCCCCTCGGTGCGGAGGCGCTCAGAGGGCGAACGGCCCCTCCAGCGCCGCCCACTGGAGCAACATGATGGTCTTGGCGTCGGCGATCTCTCCGGTGCGGATCATCTCCAGGGCCCGGCGGAAGGGCAGTTCGACGATCTCGATGTCCTCGCCCTCCTCGTCCAGGCCACCGCCCTCATGAGTGCGGGTCGAGGGGCCGTAGGCCGCGGCGTAGAAGCTGACGCGTTCGGTGACCGAGCCGGGGCTCATGTAGACGTCGAAGACGTGCTGGACCTCGCCGATGGTGTGCCCGGTCTCCTCCACCACCTCGCGCCGTACGGCGATCTCCGGGTGCTCGTCATCGTCGTCGAGGAGCCCGCCCGGCGTCTCGACGAGCATGCCGTCGGGGTGGCCGTTGACGTACACCGGGAAGCGGAACTGGCGCGTGAGCAGGACGGTTTCCCGTTCGGCGTCGTACAGCAGCATGGTCGCCCCGTTGCCGCGGTCGTGCGTCTCGCGCTGCTGGGTGCTCCAGGTGCCGTCGGCGTGCTGGAAGTCGAAGGTCGTGGTGCGCTCCACGTACCAGTGGCTGGACAGGAGTTGCACGTCCCGCACCTTGACGCGGGGATTGCCGGTCAGGTCCCGGCCGGCCTGGTCGAGTCCGGTGCGGCCACGGCGGTCGGGGGTGTCGATGCCGGCGGTCGTCGGGCAACCGGTCTGATGAGTAAGCGAGTTGGTCATGGCCCGCTTCTACCATCCTTCACTGTTCGACGTCCGCCTTGTCCAGCACCTGCGCCGCCGCGGGCGGCCGGACCTCCAACGGCTCGTCGAAGCCGCTGAACGACGTGGTGGTGACGTTCCCGCCGCCCTTGTAGACGGTTCTCAGCAGGTGCGGCTTTCCTTCGGTGGCCACGTAGAAGGTGTACGTCCCTTCCTTGTCCGCCTTGTCCGTGACATGCACGGCGATCGCATCCCGGTCGCCGACGCGGGTGGCCGCACCCTTCTTCGCCTTGCCGAACGACTCGAACGTCCAGGTGCACGCGGCCAGTCCGTCACCCGGCTGCGCCTCGTCCGCAGGTACCTTCGCCCACTGCTTCGACCGGACGTCGGCGACCGGCCTGCCGCTCCAGTTCTCGAGGTACGTCTCGTCCGGGCGGACGTAGTCCGTCTCACCGATCCTGATCTGTTCGAGGCTGCCGTTCTCGGCCCAGGTGGTCTTCGCCGTGCACCGGTTCTTCAGATCGGTCTTCAGGCGCATCGTCACCGTGCCGTTGCGGTCGTTGTCCGGGGTGTTGCTCATGTCGACCGTCACGGAACGCAGTGCGCGCATCGTGTCGTTGGCCTCGTCGAGCAGGTCTGCCGCGGACTTCTCGGCGCCGCCGCCCCCGGCTCCGCACCCGGTGAGCGCGGCTGCGGTGAGCAGCCACACCAGTGCCGTCGTCGTCATAGGAATCGTCCGCATCGAGCCCCCGCTCCATCCCCGTTCACCGCATGACCATGACCATGCTCATGATCGAAATCGGGAGCCTACCAGCGCCGGTGATCCGAGGGACTGTGTGAAACGACCTCGCCATCCACCGCCCCTCCGGCTCCGTGCGGGGTCCGCAGCGGCCCTCGTGGTCCAGCAGCCGGCCGCCTCGTCCAGCTGCGCAGCCGGCAACGGCTGTCCTCGGCCGGGAAGTCGGTCGGAGACCTGCGTACGCGTCGCCCGGATCCCCGGCGTCCGCCGGGACAGCTAGGCGGTCACCCACGCCGACCCCGACTCCTGAACCCGCACGTCTTCCTGACCCTCGCGTCGCTCCTACGCCGATACGAGCCGGTGCCGTCGTAGACCTTCAGGACCCCGGCGGCACGGCCTGCTCGAAGCCGAGGTCGCGCAGGGCGGCGCGCAGTTTGTCCGCCGCCTCGTCGAGGGCCGACATGTCCTCCTCCGGCTTGGCGTCGGCGAAGTCGAGGTCGCCCATACCCCACATGGGCGCCACGTGAATGTGCAGGTGGGGCACCTCGAAACCGGCGATGAGCAGTCCGGCCCGCGGGGCGTTCCAGGCCCGCTGCACACCCTGGCCGACCGCCTGGGCCACCTGCATGCAGTGGGCCAGCAGTTCACCGTCGACCTGCGTCCACTGGTCGACCTCGCGCCGGGGCACGACAAGGGTGTGACCAGGCGTCAACGGGGCGATGGACAGGAACGCCGTCGCGTGCGGGTCCTGCCAGACGAACCGGGCGGGAAGCTCGCCGTCGATGATGCGGGAGAAGACGGTGGTCATGCATGCCCCTTCGCGACGGGAGAGCTCTCGGAGCGAGCCTACGCACCGCCCCGCGACGTTTCCCCTGAACGGCTCACTCGATCAGGGACAGCGTGCCGGGCGGGTGGCCCCGTTCGGCCGCGTCGACCAGGACGGCGATGTCGTAGCCGTCGAGCAGTTCGTACGCGAGGTCCAGGCCGCGGATGCCGAAGTCCCGCACCCGCACCTCGGGCGGCAGCGGGCGCCGCTCCAGGGCGCGGGCGGCCTCGGGGCGAAAGGCGTCGTCCGCGAGGAAGGTGTTGCCGACGCCCGCCACCCGCAGACCCGCACCGCGGCGGATCATCGCACGCCTTCGCTCAGCGGCCGGTCGGAGCCGCCCGGCTGCTTGCGGACGAAGGCCGACCGCAGGGCGTGGTACGGCGCATGCGGGTCGAAGAAGATGGCGCGCATACGGGCGAGTTCGGCCCGCCGGTGGTCCGCGAGCGGTCGCCGTTCCTCGTCCGCCTGCCGTGCCGCGGCCTTCGCGGCGATCCGCCGCGCGAGGTCCGGGGCGGCGGCGAGGGCGGTCGCCCTGCGCTCGGTCTCGGCGGCGAACTCCTGTGCCGGGACTGCCACCAGCTGGTCCACCAGTCCGATCCGGGTGCCCGTGGCGGCGCTCACGGGCAGCGCCTCGCTCGTCAGCCGCCGGGCCGTCTCCACTCCGACGCGGCGCGGCAGCGTGTACGTCCAGTACTCCGAGCCGTACAGGCCCATCCGACGGTAGTGCGGGTTGAGGACGGCGCCCGCGCGGCACCACACCTCGTCGGCGGCCAGGGCGAGCATCAGGCCGCCGGCCGCCGCGTTGCCGCCGAGCGCCGCGACCACCAGCCGGTCGGTGGTCCGCAGCACCGCTTCGACCAGGTCGTTCATGGCGTTGAGGTTCGCCCAGGACTCACCGGCCGGGTCGGCGGCCGCCTCGATGACGTTCAGGTGGATGCCGTTGGAGAAGAAGTCGCGCGTCCCGCCCAGGACCAGCACCGAGGTGGGGCGGGCGAGGGCGTGGCGGTAAGCGGTGAGCAGTCGGCGGCAGTGGTCGGTGCTCATCGCCCCGCCGGGGAAGGAGAAGGTCAGGAAACCGATGTCGCCGCGCTGTCGGTAGCGGATGTCGGTCCAGGTGCGCCGGTCTGCGGGCAGTTCGAGCGGGGCGGGGTCCTCCGGCAGCCGGTGCGGGCCGGCACTGCCGCGTGCGGCGTCGGCCGCGAAGGACGCGAGCACGGAGGCCGCCGGGCGGCGGAACGGCGCGGGGTCGCCGGAGCTCTTGCGAGGGCGCAGTTCCGGGATCCACACCGCGCCGTCCCGGGTGGCCCGGCAGACCGCCCCCGCCCGCGTGGCGAGCAGCTCACCGGGCCGTCCGCGCAGCAGGTCCTCGGGATGCCCGCCGTGCAGGAACACCTCCCGGCCTAGGATCTCGTCCAGCACACCGGGCTGCGAGTCACCCCCGCGCAGCTTGCGCAGCACCACATCGGTGCTGTCCCTCCCCCAGTCGATCCTGCGCTGTTCCTGCCGGAAGAAGTCGCGCCACACCACCCCGACCTCGGGATCGCTCTGCCGCCACGGCTTGAACGAGCCGTCGGCATACCGCTGCACGGCCAGCAGCACGGCGGCCGTGGCGGCGTCGGAGACCTCGTTGCGGTACAGGTCGCTCTTGCCCACCGGCGGCACCGGGAACGGCTCGGACGCCCAGATGTCGCCCGCATCCATCGACGCCTCGGCCTGAAGCACCGTCACTCCCCAGCGGGGCGCCGCCTCGGCGATGGCCCAGTCCAGGGAGGAGGGACCGCGATCGCCGGGCGGCCCCGGGTGCACGACGAGGCAGGTGTGCTTCCGCCACACGTCCTCGGGGAGCGCCGTCTTCAGCATCGGAGCGATGATCAGCTCCGGGCGCGTCTCGTGTACGGCGGCGCGGACCGCGTCGGGACCGTGCGAGGCGAGGACGACGTCCACCCGGTGCCCGCGGTCCGCCAGTTCGGCGTACACACGCTGGGACAGGCTGTTGAACGCACTGGCGACGAGCAAAATGTTCATGACACGCCATGCTCGCCGGTTTCCGCGGGCCCGGGAAGGATCACGGCGGCGTTTCGCCCACCCCGGTCAGGTCTCTTCCTCCATCCGGATCGCGTCCCTCAGCCGGTCGACGGCCTCGCTCTGCTCGCCCTTGTACACATCCCCCAGGGCCTCGGCGATCGCGTCGAGCTTGCGCTGAACCGCGTTGTTGCGAACCCGACCCACAGGCAGAACAGCTGGCAAGCGAGCCAGTAAGCGTCGGGTGCGCAAATCACGAATCCATTTGGCAAACGTGCGCCGAGCTGCTCATAAAGCGTTGGCCGCCCGTGACATCTCGGACGGCCAACCCGGAGCAGCAGTTACCTGTCAGCCCACGCCTAGAACGCCTTGCTGTTGCAGCCCATGGTCGAGCCCAGGTGCTTGTCCTGCCCACCGGCGTTGCCCTCGCCGTTGAGCGCGTTGCCCAGCAGGCCGTTGAGGATTCCGACCTGGCCGAGGATGTCGAGGTTCAGGTCGTGCGACTTGCAGCTGGAGCTCTGCAGGACGCTGACCTTGTCCCCGCCCTTGCCCTTGTCGCCGTGTCCGTCGAGGCCCTGGGCGGTAGCGGTGCCGGCGCCCAGAAGGCCGACGCTACCGATGGCGACGAGCATGACGGCAGCCTTACGAAGCTTGTGCATTCTTATCTCCGATGGAGTGAGGGGTTACGATCCGCGAGAGATCGACTCCGTACAGTGACGGGAGGTTAATATGACCAAACCTGACATGTCCCGGCGACGCGCCGGGACATGTGATCTCGCGGTGCTCGTCTTGATGACCCCTGCAGAGCCAGCCGCTTCGTAAACTCGACGAAGCGCGCCAGTTGGCCGACCGAAGGGCCATGCGCCCGTCCTCGCGTCACAGTGGTTGCCTCCTATTCGGTTGGCATCCTGTCGAAGTGTTGAATCGCAGCGAGGATCAGGCCTCAGACAGCAGACCGGTAAATCGCCAATTACTCCAAGAGGGCAAACACCTTGGCATACAGCTCGATCTCTCGTGATTGCGAGACAGACAGCTCTGCGGAATAGGCCTCCACGGGTCGAGCCTGTCGTCGAACATCGAGAACGAGCTGCCCGGCCAGATCGCCGCCGACGCGGACCGAGGGACGATGCCGAGGCTGAGTCGCGGCAGCCGCATCACTGCTAGCAGGCGGTCGAGCCGCCCTTTGCGATCAACTTCGGCAGATCACTGCGGCGGTTTCAGGTTCGCTGCGACCTTGACCCGCAGCCGAGCGACGCCATATCCAAAGGACTGGCCCCCCACCTGACGCCCTTCTACGCGCCTGCACAGGCTCTACCTGGGACGCCCGCAGCCCGCGAAGACAGCACGAATGGAGCACCCAAGCAAGACGGGCAGCCGGAACGGTCATGCCATGGCCAGGCCGAGCAGCCCTTGGTGTGAAGCCGCAACAGCGGCCGGGCAACTTCACCGTCCGAATCCGACAGGTCATCCCTCACAGGCGGCTGACGAAGGGTTGCACACGAGTGCGACACAGAACGGCCCTCAGACCTCCGGGGCCGATTCCGGTTCCGGTCAGAGCAACGGGAACGGGCACAACGGATCGGACAAGATCCGGAAGTTCGAGGCCATGATCATCCTCCTGGTGTGGGGCTGATCGCCGGGCTTGTCTCCGGGATCGCCGCACAGACGAGGGATCATGCTTCGATGTTCGAGGCCATCGCCACGGGTGTCGTGATGGGGTTCGGGCTTCCCTGCTTCATCATCATGATCATCAAGTACATCCGGAACCAGCCTTGATCCGGTAGTACGTGCGCAGCTTCGGCCAGTCCCCTCACCCCCGGGGGCGCGCACCAGGACCATGACGACCTGGACGGAGAACCCGGGCAGGACGTTGTCCCACAGAAGGAGACCCTGGCATCCACCAGGGTCTCTTCTCATGATCAAGGCACCTGAGCGCAGGGAAGATCATCCACGTTCGTGGGATATTTCGCGAGACGCGATCCTCCGCAAACGATCAAGGGCCTCGTCTCACACGATGTGATCCAAGGCCCTGACCTGCAACAACTACGTCCTACAGTTGTCGGGACGACAGGATTTGAACCTGCGACCCCTTGACCCCCAGAAGCTGAGCCCAAGGTCAGAGCGTCCACACAGTCCAGGGAGTCCGGTAAACGTCCAGGTCAGCGGCTTGCCTGGCGGGATGGCGTGAGCCGGTCTGTGAGAAATGTGTGAGACGACTCTTTCCCTTATACATGGGGCCTGTTGCGTCACCAGAGCCCCGTAGACGAGCGGTGCCAGTACCGCTGATTCCTTGATCCATACGGCGCGTAGCGCCTGCCTAGTGGATCTACACGGCCCTAGCCTGCCCCCGAGTTCCGCTTGCGCCACGGTTCCCCAGCAGCCGGCCACGGTGGTCCGGCAAGGTAGGTAGGTGGTTCATCAGAGAGTGTGGCCCAGACGATCTTGCCCGTGGTGGACTGTCGGACACCCCAGTCATCGCTCATGGCGCTGATGAGTCGGAGCCCTCGGGCTTCGTGGAGACGGGGAGGCAGCCACTCGGTGAGCGGGTCTTCGACCTCGATCATCAGGGTGTGGTCGGTTGCTTGGAGCCGCAGACTTATCTCGGCCAAGGACGGCTCATAACGCAAGACCGCCTTGATCGCGTTGTCGACCAGCTCTGTCACGACGAGCTTCGCGTCGTTGAGGAGGTGGATAAGTCCCCAGCAGGTGAGGGCGTAGGACGTGAGTTGTCGCGCTCTGACGGTCGCGGCTTTGGAAGCAGGGAACGTCAGGCCCATTGAGTGAGGGTAGGGACTGGCCATCGCAGACCTCCCAGCGGTGCACGTTCAAGCCTCATCCTGCCCTGAGGCCGGTGTCAATGCCCGTAAGATGCGTGACTGCTCTTACGCTGCGATGCTTGAGAGCAGGGGTGTGGCTAGGCAGGCAGGTTCGGAGTGTCTCATGAGCACTACCTGTGAGACTGACGTAACTATTCTTGGGGCAGGTTCGGCTGGGTTGTTCCTAGCTCACTATTTGCTCTCTGAGGGTGCCCGTTGTGCACTTATAGGGGAAAACCCCAATGCTGGTTATGCTTCAACACGCAATCAGGGATGGCTCCAGTCTGGCGCCTTTTACGCGGCGGTTAAACGCCCCTTGACAGCCGAAGCATGCTGGGAAGGTTACGGTAAGATCCTAGACTCTTATCCTGGTGCAGTTCAAACCGCTGTTGATGGTTATGCACTCTTCAGAACGGAGACCGCATTGGCGAAAGCAATGGGGCGCTGTTCTGAGGTTGGCATTACACTAGAAGACCTACCCGATACAGAAGCACATAGGGTTCAAGCAGAAATCCCTCTATTGCAGGGATCTCCATTCCAGTCAATTGCACTTACAGCGGACCACCCAGTTGACACTCATGAGCTTTTGACGTCCCTCAGCAGCGACGTAGCAAAAGCTGGGGCCCATTGCTTTGAGTGCTCACACATGGATGCGGTTTCATGTACCTATCATAACGATTCCTGGTCGACAGCTATCGAGAAGAAATCAGTGGCAATTTCTTCACAAGCTCTGGTACTCGCCTGCGGTGCATATATACCCAGAGCCTTGCGTCGCTTTGCGCCAGAACTGCGGACTCATCCTCCACTCCTCAAGGCTACAATTCTGGTATTGCACTCTTCTGAGAGCATGCTCTCTTCTTCGATATTGATGATCCCTGGGGTGGCTCATGCTCCAACTGTAGTGCCGTTTTATGATTCAGAAGGTCAGCAGGCGGGGGTTAATATCTTTGCGACAAGTACGGTGATCGATGATGTTAGCGATACGGGACTTCCCTCTGACACCACGGATGTACACGCTACCCGTCTGCAGAGGTTTTTTCCCGGCCTTTTGGATATCGTAAGCAGTCACCTAATAAAGGCTCATTTTTACACTTGTCAGATACCCCAAGACACACGTCGATTGGAATGGTATATAGATGAGTGTAGACTTGCCCTTCTCTATCCCGGAAAATTCACCGCTTCGCCAGTCGCCGCTGAAAAGTGCGCGCAACACATTTTGAAGGATTGCCGTCTTCCTAGACCTGCATATTCGAGCCTCGACACGACAGCAGTGGGCAACCCTTGCTTTTCTACGGCCAAGCAACTATACTTTTCCGAGCCAAAGTATGCGCTAGAGAAGGATATCAATAGTGGGCTCTTGATTTTTGAGGAGTAGCCGCACAGGGTAGGCAACTCTTAAATATATGTGTCGTCGTGACGGCGAAGGTAGTACTGATTTATCGCCCCAACTAGGTGCTTCTTCAACACTTCAGGCTTGATTTCCTTGGTTTGCACTTCGTCGCGGCGGAGGCTCGTTTCGAAAAGAGCTATGCTAAGGTCATCATCAATAACCGATTCAGCGGCTTCAACGAGCTCTTGACGCCAGCCTGATTTGAGTTGATCCTGCCCGGTCTCTACAGGGCTGGGGAAGCCCCTTTGAGGCACATACATAGAGAGCGCGGAACGAATCGCGCTTGTAAGGCCATTGCTAGACTGAGGGTCCAGGGACTCGCCACTCTCCGCAAGCCAAGGAAGTTGCCGTCTCTCCTCATACGCCAGTCGAAATCGTTCCAGGGTTGACGCGTTGTCACTCTCGCTGATAATATCTATCAGCGTTTGCTTGACGTTGTTCTTGAAGTCATCGGATACATACGGCTTTTCGGACACTAGACGCCCCATATCCGCTGCACCCTCTTTCTCTGCCCTGGCCATAATCAAAGTCGTGGTCACCACTTTTGGATACACCACGTCAGATATCATAACACGCTGCAATCTTTTTTGTATAGCCCTTTTTTTCTGACGATGTGTAATTTAACTTACATCTTTCCTTGCTCTTGCCTCGTATAATCCGTTCTCATATGGCAGAACGAGCAAGACCAACATTTGATACACAGGCAGTCGCCAAGGCGTTAGGGACCAAGGCCCAGGAGGTCACCGATCCCGCTTATGGCGAGGGGCAGCACTTCCAAGTCCGCTCAGACAAGGCGTTTCTGAGCCTCGACACCTTTCCTGAAGCCGGCGTCTCGCGCATCACGACCAAGGGCGCGAGGATCGAGCTCTTTGGAGGCTCGCTCCCACAGGTCGAAGACGAAGGCATCGTCTTCATGCAGAAGGACCAGGAGCACGAGCACTCAACGGTTGCACTGCATCCCGATGGCGCACTGACGCTGGGGTACCAGGTTGACACTGGCCCTATCTCCGTCGCAGGGCCTCCTGACGACGTTGAGGACACGGCGCAGATCATCACCAACCACGAGGCCGTCCAGACGCCTACTGAGCCGACTGAGCCAGAGCCGGAGGCAGCACCCGTCGTGGTTGCTGGTCCTAAGCCTCTCGAGAAGGCCAGGCCAGCCAGTCACCCTCATCGATCCGCACGGCGACCTCGCGCAGCTGGTCCTTGCTCACCTCGTCGCGCTCGGGCAGCTTGAGACCCCAGAGCAGCGACAGCGGCTCGTCTACATGGACATTCCGGCAGCAGCCGCAGAAGGTCGGTACCTCCCCTTCAACTTCTTGGCCCAGCCCTACGACGACCACGCGATGGCAGAGCACGTCACCGAGGCAGCCAGACGAGCGTGGCCGGAGCTGGCCCACGGCGCCCCGACTTTCGAGAACATCCTCAAACACTCGGTTGTGGCCCTGCGGGAAGCAGACCTCCCCCTCACGCGCCTCTCCGATCTCCTCACCGACACGCACTTCCGCAACGAGCTGCTGCGGACCCGTGTCCATGATCCACAGGTGATCCGCTTCTTCCGACTGCGCATGGATCAGTGGGGACGGGACGCGCCCGTGATGAAGGAGTCCACGCTCAACCGAGCTGACCTCCTCACCCTCTCCCCCATCCTTCGCTACGCCCTCGGGCACCAGGACAACGTCCTGGACTTCCGTCGGCTCATCGACTCGGGTACGTCCCTGATCGTCAACCTGTCGGTTGCCTCCCCTGACACGCGCCGGCTCTTTGGGTGTCTGCTCACCGTCGGCATGGAGACGGCCGCCTTGAGTCGGGCCAACCTCCGGGCAGCAGGACGGCGACTCCGGACGCCCCACGTCCTGATGATCGATGAGTTCTCACAGTTCATGGCGCAGAGCGAAGAGAGCCTTACGCGCATGCTGTCCGAGACCCGGAAGTACAAGCTGTACTGCGTGATGGCGCACCAGAACTGGAGCCAGGCCTCAGACCGCCTCAAGGGAGCGCTGCAGAACGTCGGCATCGAGGCCATCTTCAAGGCAGGCCGACCTGATGCGGAGTACTCGGCCCGACTCTTCGGGACAGTCGACACCGAGGCCGTCAAGCACGTGGTCTCAGACGAGGCCGCCGAGAAGCGTACGCATCCGACGTACTACCCGCTCCCCGAACAGTGGGAGCACACGACCCAGCAGATCCAGCAGCTCGACGTCGGCGAAGCCTTCATCCGCCTCCCAGACGATCGCCTCCAGCGTGTCCACACACCGAGACTCCCCGAGCTCCCTCCCACACTTCACGGCCTGGACGAAATCGAGCGGTACTACCTCGATCGCTACTTCGAGCCAGCTCCGTTCATCGAGGCCGCAGCAGTTCCCACCGTGCAGAACCGGTCCGTGATTCACCGACGACCCAGATCGCAAAATCGAGAGCTCTCCCCTACCGCCGGAACGGTTTTCTCGACTCTGAGCCGGAAAAGCGGACGTTGACTTTTAGATGTCCGATTTGGTATAAACAGGAGGCTCTATGAAGTACATCGAATCAAAATCAGGCGTGGCTAGCGGCTACCCCGTTATAAAGGGAACCCGGATCCGCGTCGCCCATGTTCTCAAATTGCGCCTGGACGGCCTCAGTCTGGAAGAGATGCACGAGTGGTACCCATGGGTGCCCGTGACTCATCTGCGCGGAGCCATTGATGAGGCGCTCCAGCATATTGATCGCCCTATCCATGCCTAAGTCATTCCACCACACAGGGTCTACGACCAGCTCCTTCGGAGTGTGTGATGGTTCCGAGTCCACCCCCAAGGGGGGCCGAGGTGGCGACGCGGCGGCATTCCTTCCAGACCTTCCTTCCGCCGTGTCGCAATGAGCCGCTCACGCGGTTGAGCGGATCCGGAACGGATCTCAGAGATGGATGGCTCCGCCATAAAGGAATGGGGCTTGGTTCCCAAGCGGTCGAACCGGTGAGTGAGGCCTGTCGGGCCTGTGTCCTGGCTTCGGGGTATCGCGCACCTCTGCGCCTCCTCGCGCTCTCGCAGGTTGCCACATGGCTTCCACAGCCGCGTCAAGACTTCCCTGCGGGCGACGCTTCGGGCGTCGGTCTTGACTCGCCAGTGCACCATGTGCCCTGTGGACTGCGCGCGAAGAGGCGCAGAAAGGAGGTGAGTGGATATGGAGTACACGATCATTCGGGTGTATCGGGTGCCGGCTGAGACACAGCAGCAAGCAACAGACCGATTTGTTGAGGCCCGTGAGCTTGGTGTCGAGCGGGACTATCACGTACGCGACGTGATCAAGGTTCCCTCGGGCCAGTTTGAGAGGCTGCCAAAGCGGTGTTCATGGTGGGAGTTGGTGAGGCGCCAGCTTCTTGGAAGGTGATGCCTCCCAGCTCCACTCGCCAGAAGGTGTGCTGCTTGGCTTTTTCCTTCCTCTTTGTCCGAATCCGTAGGCATTGTGAGCTACTTCACGTAAACTGGGATTACCCTCGCCGGTGAGCCTCTTTTGCGCAGCCGAGCATCCTCTGACTCTCTGTCGCCATCGCGATCCGATGGCGCCGTCTGGGGAGGATGATCCTCTATGAGACCCACCCTTTCAGAGATTCGATCATGGGCAGCAACCATTGATGTATGCCAGGCAGCTCATGCGCTTGGGATCTCACGATCACACCTCTACGAAATGATCAAGCGCGAACAGGTGCCCTTTCGGGTCGTGGCTTTCGGTACTCGGTACCGAGTGATCACGGCTTCGTTGATCCGCTATCTCGAAGCAGAGTAGGGAGGTACACAGAGTTGTCTGACCGGTTTGTTATCACCCCGGAGGTGGACACGCACTCTCGAAAGTGGTTCCAGGGGGGATCCAGTCTTAAGGCACGACAATGGCTGATCCCATCAAGAAGGTGGTATTGCGGGACGGCACGGTGCGGTATCGCTTCGTGACGGATGGCCCGAGGAAGGCCGACGGGAAGCGTCGGCAGGTTACTAAAACGTTTGACACCAAGAAAGAAGCGCGGGACGAGCTCGCCCGAATACGTCACCAGTCACGAACCGGCGAGTACGTTGCTCCGGCCAAGCTGACTGTGAACGAGCTCTTGGATATCTGGCTCAAGGCCTCGACACGGGACGTCGAGGAGGCGACCTCGAAAAACTACGACAACGCGGTGCGTCCAGTCCGAAACCATCTCGGGTACAAGCGGGTACAGCAGCTCACCGAGGGGGACGTCGAGGAGTTTGTCGATTGGCTTGTCACCAGTGGACGCCGGCGGGGCGGGAAGCCTGGCACGGGTTTGGGTGCCCGCTCAGTCCAGCTGACGCTTGGCCGCTTTCGATCGGCTCTGAATTTGGCTGTGCGCCGTGGCTGGGTTGTTCGCAATGTCGCGGAGCATGTTCGAGTATCCCGTGAGGCTCGCGCCAGGGCCGACCAGAATGCGCCGGAGCGTCGTCCCTGGGACGAGGCCGAGGTGAAGGCCTTCATCGAAGCGAGCAAGGATCACCGTTTGTTTGGTGTCATGCTGCTGACTCTTATTGCCGAGCGTCCCGCTGAGGTATGCGGAGCCCGATGGCGTGAGGACGTTGATCTGACGGGGGAGGGGACTATTGCTGTTGGCAATACCCGAACCATCGTCTACGACCGAAGCCAGGAGCGGGGTCTACGAAACAAGGTCGTTGAGAAGCAGCCCAAGACCGTCAACGGCAAGCGGGTCTTGCCGTTGCCCAAGCCTGTTTATAGCGCGCTCGTGGTCCTACATGCCCTTCAGGCGAAGGAGAAGGAGCAAGCTGGCGAGGCCTACGAGGATTCGGGCTATGTGGTTGTTGACGAGCTGGGCAGACCCTTCAAGACGGACAAGCTGCGGCGTGAGGCTCAGAAGCTGATGGAGGCAGCAGGTGTGCGCCGAGTCCGTCTCTACGACGCGCGCCACGCCTGCCTGTCTTGGATGGCCAACAACGGCGTCCCCGACACGGTCGTCTCTGCTTGGGCCGGACACAGCGACCTGTCCTTCACCAAGCGCGTGTACGTCCACCCTGACCCGCAGAGCCTTAAGGCAGGCTCG
The DNA here is from genome assembly GCF_052068475.1 of Streptomyces sp. SD31. Taxonomy (NCBI): domain Bacteria; kingdom Bacillati; phylum Actinomycetota; class Actinomycetes; order Kitasatosporales; family Streptomycetaceae; genus Streptomyces; species Streptomyces sp. SD31. The sequence continues at coordinate 377,294 of NZ_JBQHCX010000006.1, forward strand.
GAGAAGCTCGCCCAGCTTCTCGGCTAGGGTGCATCGTCTACGACCTCAGTACTTTGGTTGGCCGCCCGTGACCATTCCGAACGGCCAACCCCGACACCGCAGCAGCTTTCTAAGACGCCTTAGAAGGCGCTGTTGTTGCAGCCCATGGTCGAGCCGATGTGCTTGCTTTGCCCACCGGCGTTGCCCTCGCCGTTGAGCGCGTTACCCAGCAGGCCGTTGAGGATGCCGATCTGGCCAAGGATGTCGATGTTCAGGTCGTGCGACTTGCAGTTGGAGCTCTGCATGATCTTGTAGTGCCCCTCGCCCTTGTCGCCGTGACCGTCGAGGCCCTGGGCGGTGGCGGTGCCGGCGCTCAGGAGTCCGGCGCTTCCGAGGGCGACGACCAGGACGGCAGCCTTGCGAAGCTTGTGCATGTTCATCTCCGGTGGAGTGAGGTGGGTGCGATCTGGCGTAGATCGACTTCGTACGGCGACCGGAGATTAATACGAAAAGATCCAATATGTTCTAGTGGCACACCGGGGTTGGTGGTCAAGTTCGCCTTTACGGCGCACGCCATGTCTCTCTGTCCTGCATGGACGTCTGTTGTTCTAGCTGTGTTGGTTCACCAGTTGGGCGAACGAGGTCATGCATGGCCGACAGTGGGGGGTCGTTTCCGCTTGCATGGTGTTCGTGCCATCGTTGCGTTCGATGCGTTCGATGAGCACATGTCCGCACAGGGCCTCAGCGCTCTGTTTAGCCTTCATGTGCCACACCACGGCTATGCCGTGCTCGTCGAAAGCGAGATACATCTCGTACATCAGGGCCTCCCTGGACGGAAGTTCTCTCCGCTCAGGACACCGCATCAGCAGTGCTTGCACAGCGCAGCATGAGTCAATCGAGTGACAGCGGCGAAGTGTCACCGCCACCCTGGCATCTGTGAGAAATTGTGAGACGCGAGCTCCGGAAATGATCAAGGGCCTCGTCTCACCTAAGTGATCCAAGGCCCTGATCTGCGACTATGGAGCAGCGCTCCAGTCGGGACGACAGGATTTGAACCTGCGACCCCTTGACCCCCAGTCAAGTGCGCTACCAAGCTGCGCCACGTCCCGGTGCCTGTCGCGCGGCGAACCGCGTGATCACGCAAGCAGAACTTTACCCCACGCCGGGGACCGAGCCGAAGAGGGCGTCCGGTGGGGGGCGGGCAGCGCGATGGACAATCGGTGTATGGCCACCACACCGTCAGGACGGCAGACCGACGCACGGGACCGGGACAACGAGGGCCGGGCACGCAACGCGCGCCCCCGTGACGGTCTCGGGCGCCCTCTCCCTTACGGCGCGGACGGCGTCGCCCGCCAGCCCGAGGGCGTCGTACGCACCCCGGAGCAGAGCGTCGCCGAGGCACAGCTGCTGCTGGACGCGGGGAAACCGTTCCATGCGCACGAGGTCTTCGAGGACGCCTGGAAGACGGGCCCGCAGGAGGAGCGGGCCCTGTGGCGGGGGCTGGCCCAGCTCGCGGTGGGCCTCACCCACTCGGCTCGCGGGAACGTGACGGGCGGGGCCAGGTTGTTGCGTCGCGGGGCCGGGGCTGTGGAGGAATGGGCATCGGCTCACGGGCGGCAGCGGCCGTACGGGATGGATCTGGCCGGGCTGGTCGCGTGGGCGCGGGAGCTGGCGGGGGTCGTGGCGGAAGGCGAGGAGACCGTGGACGCGCGGGGGTGGGCGCCGACGTTGCGCGGACGGTCGTAGAGAGGGGCGGCAGTCCTCCGGCCACATGAACCGGGCACATCGCCGGGCTCTGTCCACCGCAGGCCGGTGCCCAGCGCACCGCCGCCGCAGGCCGCACCCCCGCTCTCGGGCCCCCACCACCGAAGACGCCGACTCGGTGTCCGCGTTGTCAGTGGCGTGCGGCAGACTCGGGGCGTGCGAAAGATTCAGGTCATCGGTATCGGTGCGGGCGACCCCGAGCAGCTGACGCTGCAGGCGGTCAGGGCGCTGCGCAGTACGGACGTGTTCTTCATCCTCGACAAGGGCGAGGTGAAGTCCGACCTCACGCAGCTGCGCCGGGACATGCTGGACGCGCACATACCGGAGGGGACGTATCGGGTCGTCGAGGCGCGGGATCCGGAGCGGAACCGGTCGGCGGGGGGCGCCGCGTACTCCCCGGCCGTCGGGGACTGGCGCAGTGCCCGCGCCGGGATCTACGAGCGGCTCATCGTCGAGGAGCTGGGCGAGGACGAGACCGGCGCGTTCCTGGTGTGGGGTGATCCCGCGCTGTACGACAGCACGCTCGGGATCCTGGAGGAGGTGCTGGACAAGGGCGGGGTGGAGTTCGAGTACGACGTCGTGCCCGGCATCAGCAGTGTCTCGGCTCTCGTCGCCCGGCATCGGACGGGACTCAACCGGGTCGCCCGGCCCGTGCAGATCACCACTGGCCGACGGCTGGCCGAGGGCTTCCCGGACGGCGTGGACGACGTGGTCGTGATGCTCGACGCCCACCAGGTCTTCCGGCGGTTCGCCGACCAGGACATCGACATCTACTGGGGCGCGTACATAGGCACCCCGGACGAGATCCTCGCCTCGGGCCCGATCGCCGAGGCCGCGCCCCGCATCGAGCGGCTGCGCGCCGAGGCCCGGGAGCGCAAGGGCTGGATCATGGACACGTATCTGCTGCGCCGGAATCCGAAGGAATCGCAGGAACCGAAGGAGCAGTAGGCACAGGGGGGCAGAGGGAGAAGTAGGGGCCGCCTCGGGGCGGGCATCCGCACGGCACCCGGGCGGACCGTCCCCGCATGCGCCCCGGCCCGGGTGCCTGGCTGGAGTCCCTGTACATGTTCGTGCTCGGCACCGGAAGATCATCGGCAGCCTGGGGCCGGACACCGCCCGCCGGATCATCGCGGAGTCCGACACCCGCCTCGATGTGGCCGGTGCCTGGGCGGTGATCCAGGTCGAGCTGCTGACGCGCCTGGTCGTCACAGCGTGAGGCCGAGCCGCTCCAGCACCCCCGCCACATCAGGCACCGCGTCCACGCCCTCCGGTAGTGGAGGGCGCCGTACGACGACGACCGGGAGAGCGAGTCGGCGGGCGGCGGTGAGTTTGGCCGATGTCGCCTCTCCGCCGCTGTCCTTCGTCACCAGGACGTCGATGCGGTGCTCCCGCAACAGTGCCGCCTCGTCGTCCGCCGTGAAGGGGCCGCGCGCCAGCAGGATTTCGGTGTGCGGGGGCATCGGCGGCTCGGGCGGTTCGACGGAGCGTACGAGGAAGTGCAGGTCCGTGAGGTGGGCGAAGGCCGCCAGGCCCAGGCGGCCGGTGGTCAGGAACACGCGGCGGGCGAGGTCCGGCAGCAGGGCCGCGGCCTCGTCGAGCGAGGCGACCTCGTGCCAACGGTCCTCGGGGCCGGCGCGCCAGCCGGGGCGCCGCAGGATCACCGCCGGCACGCCGGTCGCCGTAGCGGCTCGGACCGCGTTCGCCGTGATCGACTCGGCGAAGGGGTGGGTGGCGTCCACCAGGGTGTCGACGTGCTCGGCGCGCAGCCAGTCGGCCAGGCCCTCCGCTCCGCCGAAGCCCCCGATGCGCACGTCCCCCTCGACCGCGCCCGGCCGTGACACGCGCCCCGCGAGCGAGGTGGTGACGCGGACGCCGGGGCGCGTCGTGAGCGCGGCGGCGAGTTCGCGGGCCTCGGTGGTGCCGCCGAGGATCAGGATGTGGCGGGGGGACATGGGGGGAGCGTACGAGGTGCCGTCCGGGGGGCGGCAGCTCGGGTCCGCCGCCTGCTCCGACGTCTTTTCGGGCGAACACTATGAACACAACGGTCAGATCGTGGTCCCGCACCCCCTCGCTCCCTAGCATCGCGGCGCACGGCTCGACGACGCGCCGACGAGAACGAGGAGCAGCGTCTTGGACTGGACGAGAACGCACTCACTGATCCGCAGGTCTGTCCCCTCGGCCGCACGGCGGCGTACGTCGCTGTCCGCACTGCTGGCCGGTGCCCTCGCCGTCGGCATCCTCGTCGGCGCCTCCAACGCCCGGGGGGAGACGGCCGGACCCGAGCGCACCGCATGCCCCGCCGCTCTGGCCGGTGAGGCCGACTGCTACACCGGCCGCGACGCAAACGGCGCGTACTACGCGATCGCGGTGCCCGACGACTGGAACGGCTCCCTCGTCGTGCACGCCCACGGCGGCCCCGACCTCGGCGCGGACTCCGACCCCGCCCGCAGCGTCGATGATCTGGGCCGCTGGACGGTCATGGTGAAGGAGGGCTACGCCTGGGCGGGTTCGTCGTATCGCCGGGGCGGCTACGGGACGCGGATGGCCGCCGCCGACACCGAGAGCGTGCGCCGGCTGTTCGTCGAGGAGTTCGGCACGCCGCGGCGGACGTATGTGCACGGCCAGTCGTGGGGCGGGAACGTCGCCGCGAAGGTCGTGGAGACCTACGGCGGGCGGCAGGGGGCGTACGACGGGGCGCTGCTCACCAACGGCGTCCTCGCCGGTGGCTCGCGCGGCTATGACTACCGCGTCGACCTGCGCGTCGTCTACCAGTACTACTGCCGCAACCACCCCCGCCCGACCGAGCCGCAGTACCCCCTGTGGCAGGGGTTGCGCGCCGACTCGGCCATGACGACCGCCGGGCTGCGCGCCCGGTTGCAGGAGTGCACCGGGTACGCGTCGGCGCCCGAGGAGCGGACCGCGCTCCAGCAGCGCAATCTCGACGACATCCTGGCGGTCACGAAGGTTCCGGCGCGCACGCTGGAGGCGCATCTGCGGTGGGCGACCTTCACGTTCCGGGACATCGTGCACCACCGTCTCGGCGGCCGGAATCCGTTCGGCAACCAGGGCGTTCGGTATTCCGGATCGCATGACGACAAGGCACTCAACGCCGGCGTCGAGCGGTTCGCCGCGGACCCGACGGCCGTACGCGATCTGTCCTACGACAGCGATCTCACGGGCGAGGTCTCGATCCCGGTGCTCACCCTGCGCGCGATCGACGATCCGACGGCGTTCGTGGAGCACGAGGCGGCGTTCCGGGACACCCTGCGCGGTGCCGGCCGGGACGAGCATCTGGTGCAGACGTTCACGCGGGAGCGCGAGCACAGTGTGCTGAGCGATGCCGAGTCCGCCGCCTCCATGGCGGCCTTGGAGACATGGGTGCGGACGGGTGAGAGGCCGACGGTCCGGTCCGTCGCGGCCTCGTGCGCGGCGTTCGACCGTACGTACGGCACCGGTTGCTTCTACGATCCGGAGTACCGCCCTTCGCCGTACGCCTCGCGCGTCGAGCCCCGCCCGGGTGGGCTGCGGTGGCCCGCGATGACGGCGGCTCAGGAGCGGGCCTGGAGCAGGATCGAGGGTGTCGGGATCGCTCCTTGAGCGGCGCGCGGCCGGCGATGACTATCGTCGTCGCATGGGATCCGTACGTGCCGTCCTCATGGACATCGACGGGGTTCTCACCGTCTCGTGGCAGCCGCTGCCCGGTGCGGTCGAGGCGTTGCGGGAGATCCGCGAGGCCGGGCTCGGTGTGGCGCTGGTCACGAACACGACCTCGCGGACACGGGCGTCGATCGCCCGGACGCTGGCGGACGCGGGGTTCCCGGTGTCCGCGGAGGACATCCTGACCGCGCCCGCCGTCACCGCCGCGTATCTCGCCGAGCACTGTCCGGGGGCACGGTGTGCGCTGCTGAACAGCGGGGACATCGCGGAGGATCTGGGTGGGATCAGCGTCGTCGGCGAGGACGAGGGCGACGATTCCGCGCCGGACGTGGTGGTCGTCGGGGGCGCCGGACCGGAGTTCGGCTACACGGCGCTCAACCGGGCCTTCGGGTTCGTGCAGCGCGGGGCGCGGTTGGTGGCCATGCACCGGAATCTGTACTGGCGTACGGAGGAGGGGTTGCAGCTGGACACCGGCGCGTTCCTGGTCGGCCTGGAGAAGGCCGCACGGGTCGAGGCGGAGATCACGGGCAAGCCGTCGGCCGCGTTCTTCGAGGCGGCGCTGGCGCATGTGGGGGTCGGTGCGCGGGAGGCGGTGATGGTGGGCGACGACATCGAGTCCGATGTGCTCGCGGCACAGCGGGCCGGTGTCACGGGCGTGCTGGTCAAGACCGGCAAGTACCTGCCGGAGACCCACCGGGACGCGAGCGGTACGCCCGACCATGTGATCGGCTCCGTCGCCGACCTGCCCGCCCTGCTGGCGGAACTGCGGGAGTCAGCGCAGTAGTAGCTGGAGGCCTCCCACGACCGTCGCCGCGATGACCAGTTGCTCGAACAGCCGCTGGTTGATCCGGTTCACCGCCCATTTGCCGAGCAGCGCGCCGGGCACCACGAACACCACGAGCGCCGCGTCGAGCAGCAGCGAAGGGCCGTCGATCAGGCCGAGTCCGGCGCTGAAGGGCACCTTGGAGACGTTGACGATCAGGAAGAAGAAGGCGGACGTCCCGAGGAAGCCGAGCTTTCGGAAGCCGGCCGACAGCAGGTACATCGACATCACCGGGCCGCCCGCGTTGGCGACCATGGTGGTGAAGCCGCCCAGGACGCCGTACGAGCGGGCCTTGACCCGGCCGGCCCGCGTGGTGACCGAGTCGGGTTCCTCCTCGTTCTCGGCCGTACGGCGGCGCCACACCGTCACGCCGGCCATCAGCAGCAGGATCGCGCCGATCGACGTACGGACGATCCCGTCGTCCGCCCACACCAGGAACAGCGTGCCGAAGACGACGCCGGCCGCGACCGCGGGGAACAGCCGCCACAGCGTGGGCCAGTGGGCGTGCCGTCGGTAGGTGAGGACGGCGAGGACGTCCCCGGCGATCAGGATCGGCAGCAGGACGCCGGTGGAGGCGCGGGCGGGAAGCACGGCGGCGAAGATCGCGAGGCTGACCGTGTTGGCCCCGCTCACGGCCGTCTTCGAGAAGCCGACGAGCAGGGCGGCGAGGGCGAGCGCCGCGAATTCCCCACCGGTGATGTGCCAAAGAGCCATGGTGTCCATACGGGACACAGATGCTATGCGCACCTAACCGATGCCCGTAAGGAGCGTCTCGCCAGTTGGGAGATTGCTAGTGCCTCTCCACCAGCACCGCACTCCCCTGCCCCACTCCCACACACATGGTCGCCAGCCCCCGCGCCGCTCCCGTCCGCCGCATCCGGTGCAGCAGCGTCGTGAGGATGCGGGCGCCCGAGCAGCCCAGCGGGTGTCCCAGCGCGATCGCGCCTCCGCTGGGGTTGACCAGCTCGGGATCGATGCCGAGCTCGTCCACGCAGGCGAGTGCCTGCGCCGCGAACGCCTCGTTGAACTCGGCTTCCTGGATGTCGCCGATCGTCCAGTCGGCGCGGGCCAGGGCCTTGCGGGTGGCGGGGACGGGGCCGATGCCCATCACGTCGGGGTGGACGCCGGCCGAGGCGCCGGCGACATAGCGGCCGAGGGACTCCAGGCCCAGTTCGTTGAGGGCCTCCTCGCTGACCAGGAGCAGGCCGGCGGCGCCGTCGTTCATCGGTGAGGCGTTGCCCGCCGTGACGGTGCCGCCCTGCCGGAAGACCGGCTTCAGCCGGGAGAGCTTCTCGTACGACGTGTCCTCGCGGATGCACTCGTCGCTGTCGACCAGGACCCCGTCCGGGCGCTGCACAGGTAGCAGTTCGTCGTCGAAGTGGCCGTTCTTGCGGGCCTCGGCGGCCCGTTGGTGGCTGCGCAGCGCGAACTCGTCCTGCCGCTCGCGCGGGACGCCGTACCGCTCGGCGACCTCCTCGGCCGTCTCGCCCATGGCCAGCAGGCCGTGCAGGTCCTTCATCGCCGGGTTGACCAGGCGCCAGCCGAGGCGGGTGTCGACGGTCTCGATGCGGTGGGGCAGCGCCTCGTCGGGGCGGGGCAGGACGAAGGGGGCGCGGCTCATGGACTCGGAGCCGCCGGCGAGCACGATGTCGGCCTCGCCCGCCGCGATGGTGCGGGCAGCGGTCGTCACCGCCTCGAGGCCGGACGCGCACAGCCGGTTGACGGTGGCGCCGGGCACCGTCTCCGGCAGGCCGGCCAGCAGGGCGGCCATGCGGGCGACGTTGCGGTTGTCCTCGCCGGCCTGGTTGGCGGCGCCCCAGTAGACGTCGTCGACACGCGCCGGGTCGAGTGCGGGGACATCCGCGACGAGACCCCGGATCACGGTCGCGGCGAGATCGTCGGGCCGTACCGACGACAGCGCTCCGCGCAGCTTGCCGATGGGGGTGCGGCGGGCGGCCGCGAAGTGGACGGGACGCACGACAGGTCTCCTGACCGGGCAGTATGAATCGACACGCATTTAATTAGCACCGCTAGTTTTGGACTATAGACCGACCCGCCGCACCCTGGGAAGATCCCTGGCACCTTCACCGACGCAGCCGAGGGGGACGAGGAGACATGGCCGACGACTGCGAGCATGTCATTGCCGGAAGCCGGGGATCGATCGTCGTACGCGCATGGCCGAATCCTCGGCCCCGCTACGTCGCGCTCGTGGTCCACGGCTACGGGGAGCACGCCGGCCGGTACACCGAGGTGGCGGACGTTCTCGTCGAGCACGGTGCGGCCGTGTTCGGGCCCGATCACGTCGGTCACGGGAGGTCGGCGGGTGAGCGTGTGGTGATCGAGGACTTCGAGGACGTGGTCGCCGATGTGCATGCCGTCGCCCGCCTGGCCCGGGCCGCGTATCCGGGCCTGCCCGTCGTCCTGATCGGGCACTCCATGGGTGGCCTGATCGCGGCCCGCTACGCACAGCTCAACGGTGACGGGCTCGCCGCCCTGGTGCTGTCCGGGCCCGTGATCGGCGACTGGGCCCTGCCCCGGCGGCTGCTCACCCTCGACGAGATCCCCGACACTCCGATCAGCCCGGCGGCGCTCTCCCGTGACCCCGGTGTGGGCGCGGCGTACGCGGCGGATCCGCTCGTCTGGCACGGCCCGATGAAGCGGCCGACGGTGGAGGCGTTCGCCCGGATGCTGGACACGGTGTCCGAGGGCGGCGACATCGGGCGCCTGCCCCTGCTGTGGCTGCACGGTGACGGGGACCGGCTGGTCCCGCTGACCGGCAGCCGCGTCGGTGTCGAGGCGCTGCGCGGGGACGAGCTGACGGAGCGCGTCTACCCCGGGGCCCGGCACGAGGTGTTCCGCGAGACGAACAAGGCGGATGTGTTCAGGGACCTGACCCACTTCCTGGACAGCGTGTTCGCACACTGAGACACCGCGCGTTTTGCACCGGTTCGCCTTGGGCACCCGCGCCCGCATGGAGGGGTTGCAGCGCCTGGAGTGACGACGGCGCGCGCCGCTTCCGTACCGGCCATGACCAAGCCACAAGGAGGAGCTCGGTATGACTGTCGTCAAGAGCACGCTTCCCGAACCGGCTCGCCGGGTCGCCGGGGAGGCCCTGCAGAGCACTCTCGTCGATCTTCTCGGACTCTCGCTGATCGGGAAGCAGGCGCACTGGAACATCGTGGGACCGCGGTTCCGCTCGATCCATCTGCAGCTCGACGAGGTGGTGTCGGTGGCCCGCGCGTACTCCGACACGGTCGCCGAACGCTCCGCGGCGCTCGGCCTGCCGCCCGACGGCCGGCCGGAGACCATCGCCGCGGCCTACACGCTGCCCGGCCCCAAGGAGGGCTGGCTGCGTGACACGGAGGTCGTCCAGCTGGTCGTGGATGCCATGGCGGCGGCCATAGAGCGGCTGCGCGAACGTATCGACACGACCGCCGAGGCGGACCCGGTGACGCAGGACCTGCTGATCGGCATCACGAGCGAGCTGGAGAAGCAGCGCTGGATGTTCGACGCCGAGAACTGGCCGCGCGACGACTGACGCCGTCCGTACTTCCGTACTGAGAGAAGGGCACCCCCATGACCGACGTCCTCGAACTCGACGCGCTGTGGGACGACTTCCATCGCGTGGTGAACATGACCTCGGCGGAGCTGGCGGCATGGTTGCGCGTCCGGTACGCCGGCGAGGAGACCGAACCGCTGCCGGAGCAGCCGGGCTCACCCACCGGACAGCACGTCCTGTCCATCCTGCAGAAGCGGCGGATGGACCTGACCGACGACGACCTCCGCGTGATGCGGAAGGTCGTGGACACGGTCACCTCACAGGTCGACATGGAGAACGAGCCCGAGGCCGAGGACACGGACCTCCGGCACCGGCTGATGACCATCGGACACGATCCGCTCAAGGCATCGCCATGACCGACAACAAGCGCCTGCTGCGGGAGCTCGTCGACGCACACGGAGAGACCTTCGCCGAGGAGGCGGGCATCCCGCTGAAGGACACCCCGCAGTCGCTGTACCGGCTGCTGGTGCTGGCGCTCCTGCTCAGTGCCCGGATCCGGGGCTCGATCGCGCTCGACACCGCCCGTGAACTGTACGAGGCGGGGCTGCGCGATCCGCGCCGGATGGCCGACGCCGACTGGCAGGAGCGAGTGGACGCGCTGGGCCGGGGCGGCTACCGGCGCTACGACGAGCGCACCGCCACCCAACTCGGCGACGGTGCGGAGCTGTTGACCGAGCGGTGGGGCGGCGATCTGCGGCGGCTGCGCAAGGAGGCGGACGGTGACGTCACCGAACTGCGCCGTCTGCTCCAGGAGTTCCCCGGCATGGGCCCGGCCGGCGCCGACATCTTCCTGCGCGAGGCCCAGCGGGTCTGGCCGGAAGTGGCGCCCTACCTGGACGACAAGGCCCTCTCGGGCGCCCAGCGGCTCGGCCTGCCCAAGGACCCGGACCGGCTGGCCGACCTCGCCGGGAACACCGAACCGGCCGTGCTCGCCGCCGCGTTGGTGCGGGCGGCCGTCGACAAGGAGGTGGCCGAAGACAGTCTCCGCCGTGCCGCATGATCGTGAAAGACTGCTCGGACCCGCTGTCGTCGAGCACAGGAGGCCTGCGTGACCGGGACCGAGCCGGCCGTATCGCGTATCGACACGAGCAGGCCGCATCCGGCCCGGGTGTACGACTGGCTCCTGGGCGGCAAGGACAACTACCCCGTCGACGAGGAGCTCGGACGGCAGATCACCGCGATGCAGGGGGACGCTCCACGGCATGCGCGGGCCAACCGCCGCTTCATGGAGCGGGCCACGCGGGCGGTCGTACGGGAGACGGGGATCCGCCAGTTCCTCGATATCGGTTCCGGCATCCCGACCGAACCCAACCTGCACCAGATCGCCCAGTCCGTCGTCCCCGACGCGCGGGTGGTGTACGTCGACAACGACCCGATCGTGCTCGCACACGCCGAGGCCCTGCTGCGCGGCACCCCGGAGGGTGTGACCGCATATGTGCAGGCCGACGCGCGCGAACCGGAACGGATCCTGGAACAGGCCGCCTCCGTCCTCGACTTCGACCGGCCCCTCGCCCTGTCACTGATCGCGCTCCTGCACTTCATCCCGGACGACGACGGCGCCCATCAGCTCGTGGACACGCTGGTCGACGCGCTGGCGCCGGGCAGCTGTCTGGTGCTGTCGGCGATGACGGCGGACTTCGACCCGGAGAACGTCCGTCGGGGTATCGCGGCCTACACCGCGAGCGGGGTGACGCTCGTGGCCCGTTCGCGCGCCGAGATGGGCCGCTTGTTCAAGGGACTCGAGCTGCTGGAACCGGGCATCGTCTCCCTGTCCGACTGGCGGCCGGCCGCGGACGAGAACGAGACGAGGGAAGAACCCGTGTCCGAGACGAGGAAAGAACCCGTGTCGCTGTACGGCGCGGTCGGCCGCAAGCGCTGATCCCGCAGCCCGCCAGCCCACTCAGCCGAGCAACCACCCTCCGTCCACGGCCAGTTCGACCGCGTTGACCGACCCGTTGCGCAGCAGGAACTCCACCGCGTCGACCACGTCGGCCATGGCGGCCAGCCGCCCGGTCGGGGTCTCGGTGCGCAGGGCGGCGAGCACCCGCTCCGGCTTGGCCTGCCAGTAGGGGCTGTCCCCGACGACGCCCGGGTGCACGGCGTTCACCCGGATCGGTGCGAGTTCGACGGCGAGGGTGTTCACCAGGCCGCCCACACCCGCGTTGACCGTCGCCACCGTCGTCGCGCCCGGGTAGGGCCGTTCCTTGGCCTGCCCGCCGAACAGCACGATCGCGCTGTCATCGTGAAGCCGGTTCCGCAGGGCATGCACGACCTCGGTGTAGCCGACGAGTTTGAGGGTGACGAGCCGCAGGGCGGCGTCGATGTCGTATTCGGTGACCTTGTTGTCGTCGCGCGAGACTCCCGCGATCACCAGGTGGTCGAGGCGTCCGACGCCGGCCAGCGCGGCACCGATCTCCTGCGGCCGGGCCAGGTCGAGGGCGAGCCCACGGGCGCCGATCCCCTGGGCGACGATGTCGGCGCGGTGGGCGTCACGGCTGGTCAGGACGGTCTCGTCGCCACGCCCGGCTCGCATCCGGGCGAACTCCAGCCCGATGCCCGACGTACCGCCCACGACGAGGACGCTGCTCATGACTCCAGGGCCTCCCTCAGATACTCCCAGTCTCGTGTGAACCGGTAGGAGTGGCGCGGTGGCGGCTGCGGCGCCTGTGTCTCCAGCCAACGCAGCGGTCCCCGACCGGCGTTGGCGAACCCGTGCACACAACCGGCGCCCGCCCAGGCGCAGTCGCCGGGGCCGAGCCGGTACCGCTCGCCGTCGAACACCGCGTCCGCCTCCCCTTCGAGGAACAGGTACGTCTCCTCGAAGGGGTGGTCGTGCGAGCCGGCGACGCCGTCGGGCGCGTACTGCACCATGAACATCGTCGAGGCGACCGCGCCGAGATCGCTGTCGACCATCGTCTTCACAGTGATGCCGCTGTACACGAGCAGCGCGGTCCGCATGCTCGCCGACACCGCGAGCAGGTCCTGCGACTGCTTGCCGGGGTCCATCTGCACGGGTGCGAAGTGGCCGAAGGACCGGGTGCGCGGATCGCGGACGTCGATGCGGACGGGGTCGCGCTCGGGTAGCGCGGGCACCGCCTGGGTGTCGTACCCGTAGCGTGCCCGCGGCACCGGGGCGAGCATGTCGGCCCAGCGGCCGGCGAGGTCTCCGGCGCCGCGCCAGGCGTGCGGGACGCCGGTCGGGAGGAGGCCGTAGTCGCCCTCTTCGAGCAGGTACGCCCCTTCGGTCACATCGAGGATCACAGCGCCGTAGAGCACATGGAAGCTCTCCTCGTACGAGTGCACATGGGCCGGGACCCGGCCATCGGGCCGTATCCCGCACAGGCCGAAGCCGGTGTGCACGCTGCCGTCGTCCTCACCGACCAACGTCCGCCGCCGGTAACCGAGTTCGTCGTACGGCGGCTCCGGGGAATCGGCGGACCGGCGCACCAGGTGTCGGGTCATGCCGCGCTCTTCGCCTCCTTCGCCGTGAGCAGCCGGTCGCGGGACTCCTGGACCAGGCGCCGGGCCCGGTCGGGGTCGGCCACGAGCCGGCCGTCGCGTTTGCGGATCACACCGTCGACGATGACCGTGTCGACGTTGGAGACGTCGGCCGACAGGGTCACCGCGGCGGCCGCGTCGTGCACCGGGGCGACGTTCAGCGCGGTTGCGTCGATCGCGACGACGTCGGCGCGCTTGCCGGGGGTCAGGGAGCCGGTGCGGTCCTCGACGCCCGCGACGTGAGCGCCGTTCACCGTGGCGATCTCCAGCATCTGACGTGCCGTCAACATCGTGTCCGGCACAGGCATGTTGGCTTTCCAGCAGTCGGCGTTGACCCGGGCGCGTTCGGCGCCGAAGGCCGCGCGGATCTGGGTGAACATGTCGCCGGGCACGGTGGTGACGACGTCGATGCTGAGCGACGGCCGCAGTCCGTACTCGATGGCCTTCATCACGGGCGGCCAGCCGTGTCCCATCTGCACCTCGACCTGCGGCGCGATCGACACCGTGCCGCCACTGTCGGCGACCATCCGCCACTCGTCCTCGTGGAGGTAGCAGCAGTGGATGTAGGTGGTGTCGGGTCCGAGGAGTCCCAGGTCGTTCAGCTGCTTGACCATGCCGAAGCGGCCGGCGAGCCGCCCCATGGCCACGTGCACGGTGATCGGGATGCCCAGCTCGCGGGCGAGGGCCCATTCGGAGGTGACGACCTCGTTGGTGCAGAAGCCGGGGCCACGGGTGGCGAGCGCCATGGTGAGCAGGCCGTCGTCGGAGGCGAAGTACTGGGCGCGGATTCGCCGTACGTCGTCCCCGGGGACGGCGATCTTGCTCTCGAACCAGTAGTCGGCGAGCGAGGTGTTGGCGCTGCCGTACGCGTACTGGGCGCGGATGCCGGTCTCCGTGAGCGCCTGGATCGCGGCGTCCGGGTGCTCGGGCGTGTTGTTGATGTGGGACCAGTCGACGAGGGTCGTGATGCCGGCGTTCAGGCACTCCAGCGAGCCCGCGAGGTTGCCGGCGTACACGTCCTCGGGGGTGTAGAGGGGTGCGAAGGTGTCGAGGATGTCGACGAAGTAGTCGTCCAGGGTGGCGTCCGGGGCGACGCCCCGGATGGGCGCCTCCCAGGTGTGGCGGTGGGTGTCCACGAAGCCGGGGATCACGATCCTGCCGGTCATGTCGAGCACTTCGGCGTCGGCGCTGATCTCCCGGTCCACCGCGGCGATCGTCCCGTCCTCGATGAGGACGTCGCCGTGGGGCAGGTCCCCGATGGCGGGGTCCATCGACAGCACGTGACCGGCGCGCAGGAGTATCCGATGGGTCATCGTTCTTCCTCCCATGGGGTGTTCAGTACGCGGCGAGGTCCCGCACGGCCGCCACGACCTTCTCGACGGTGGGGATGACCTCCTCTTCGAGTGCGTCGGCGAACGGCAGGGGCACGCACTCCCCCGTCACCCGCCTGACCGGCGCGTCCAACAACCCGAACCCCTCGTCGGCGACGACCGAGACGAGCGTGCCGCCCCAGCCGCCCTGGTACGGGTTCTCCTCGACGGTGACGAGCCGCGAGGTCCTGCCGAGCGAGGCGAGCACGGTGCTCATGTCCAGCGGCACGAGACAGCGCAGGTCGACGACGTCCGCCTCGACGCCCTCGCCGGACAGCAGCTCGGCGGCCTGCAGCGCGAGCGGCACCATCGAGGCGAGGGCGACGAGCGTGACGTCGGCGCCCTCGCGGACGACGGCGGCGCGGCCCAGTTCGACGACGTGGTCCGGCGGCGGGGGCATGCCCTTGGTGGCGAGCAGCGCCTTGTGCTCGAAGAAGACGACCGGGTCGTCGCTGCGGATCGCCGCCGCCATCATGCCGATCACGTCGGCGGGCGTCGCCGGTGCCGCGATCTTCAGACCGGGGATCGTGAACGCCCAGTTCTCGGTGGCCTGGGAGTGCTGCGCGCCGAAGCCGAGCCCGCCGCCGTTGGCGGTGCGCACGACCAGCGGGACGGTGACCTGACCGCCCGTCATGTACCGCACCTTCGGGATCTCGTTGGCGAGGTAGTCCCAGCAACAGGCCAGGAAGTCGGAGAACATGATCTCTGCGACCGGCCGCATCCCGGTCATCGCGGCGCCCATGGCGGCCCCCACTATGGCCTGCTCGGATATGGGCGTGTCCCACACCCGCTCGGACCCGAACTCCGCTCGCAGCCCGACGGTCGTCTTGAAGACCCCGCCCGCCTCGCCGATGTCCTCCCCCAGGCATACGACCGTGGGATCGCGCCGCATCTCCCGAGCGATTCCCTCGGCGACCGCCTCCCGGTAGCTGATCACGTCCGCCACCCCGCACCTCCGTCCGCCCATACGTCGGACAACGCCTCACGCGGATCGGGCGGCGGGGCGGCCTTCGCGACCTCGACCGCCTCCCGTACGACGGCACTCGCGCGCTCGTCGGCCGCGGTGATCGTCTCGGGTGCCACCCCCAGCTCGACGAGCCGACCGCGCGCCAGGTCCAACGGGTCGTGCTTCAGCCAGCGTTCGACCTCCTCGGCGGGACGGTAGGTGGCCGGGTCGGCGCGGCTGTGCCCGAAGTGCCGGTAGGTCTCCGCCTCCAGCAGTGCGGGCCCGCCTCCTGCCCGGGCCCGCCCCGCGAGCCGGGCCACCACTTCCTGCACGGCGACGACGTCGTTGCCGTCCACCACCTCACCCGGGATGCCATATCCGGGTGCCCGGTCGGCCGCGGGCCGGGGCACGGCCGTGACGTCGGCGATCGGGGTGTACTCCATGTAGAGGTTGTTCTCGCAGACGAACAGCACGGGCAGCTTCCATACGGCGGCCAGGTTGAGGGCCTCGTGGAAGGCGCCGATGTTGGTGGCGCCGTCACCGAAGAAGGCGACCGCGATCTGCTCGGTGCCGCGCAGCCGTGCCGACCAGGCGGCGCCGGCCGCCATCGGGAGGTGGGCGCCGACGATGGCGTACGAACCGAGCATGCCGGTGGCTGCCTTGGTGAGGTGCATGGAGCCGCCCTTGGCCTTGCACAGTCCGGTGGCCCGGCTCATCAGCTCGGCGAGGCACTCCTGGGGGGTCGCTCCACGCGCCAGCGCGTGGTGGTGGCCCCGGTAGGTGGCGAAGACGTAGTCGTCGGGGCGCAGGGCGGCGCTCGCGCCGACGGCGATCGCCTCCTGTCCGGCGGCGAGGTGGGTGGTGCCCTTGACGAGGCCTTGCAGGAACAGGTCGTGGGCCGCCTTTTCCGTACGGCGGATGACGGCCATCTGCTCGTAGGCGGCGAGGAGTTCGGCCGGTTCCATCAGCGCGTCCCGTTGCCGTGCGGGGTGTTGAGGTGGGACTGCGACTCGCGGCGGGTGTTGAGCTCGCCGCCCACGGTCCAGTACTTGCGGCCCGCGACCAGCAGTTCCTCGGCCGGGAACTTGGTGATGACCTCGCAGCCGTCTGCGGTGACGACCAGTTCCTCCTCGATGCGGGCGGCGGACCAGCCGTCGGCAGCGGGCCAGTAGGTCTCCAAGGCAAAGACCATGCCCTCTTCGAGGACCTCGGGGTGGTCGAGGGAGACCAGCCGGCTGAAGATCGGCTTCTCCCAGATCGACAGGCCGACGCCGTGCCCGTACTGGAGGGCGAAGGCGGCGGTCTCGTCGGCGAAGCCGAACTCCTCCGCACGGGGCCAGACTTGGACGATGTCAGCGGTGGTGGCCCCGGGGCGGACGAGGGCGATGGCCTGGTCCATGTACTCGCGGCAGCGGACATACGCGTCACGCTGGGCGCGGGAGGCGCTGCCGACGGCGAAGGTGCGGTAGTAGCAGGTGCGGTAGCCGAGGTGGCTGTGCAGGATGTCGAAGAAGGCGGGGTCGCCGGGACGGATGAGGCGGTCGCTGTAGACGTGCGGGTGAGGTGAACAGCGCTCGCCGGAGATCGCGTTGACCCCCTCGACGTACTCGCTGCCGAGGTCGTACAGCACCTTGCTGACCACTCCGACGCACTCGTTCTCGCGCACGCCGGGCCGCAGGTAGCCGTACAGCTCCTCGTACGCCGCGTCGACCATGGCGCAGGCCTGGGTGAGCAGGGCGATCTCGTCGCCGGTCTTGATGCGGCGGGCCTCCAGGAAGACCTGCTGTCCGTCGACGACCTCGATGCCTTCGGCGCGCAGGGCGGTGAGGATCGGCATTTCGGCTACGTCGATGCCGAGCGGTTCGCCGGCGAGACCGTGCTCGCGCAGTTCGGCGGCGACCTTCGCGGCGACGTCCTGGGCGATTCCCGCCTCCGGGTGGAAGGCGCCGCGGAGTGTGGAGATGCCGGCGCGGACGCCGGTGGGCGGGCCACCCTCCTTGCCGTCGCTGTAGTCGAGCCACGGGTTGTAGAGCTGGTGGTGGCGGGCGGCGGAGCCGAAGTCCCAGACGATCGGTTCGCCGCCACGCACCAGCAGGGCGAAGCGGATCAGCTTGTCCATCGCCCAGGTGCCTATGTGCGTGGCCGTCATGTAGCGGATGTTGGCGAAGTCGAAACCGAGCACCGCGCCCAGCTCGGAGCGGCTCAGGGTCTCGTTGAGTCGGGCCAGCCGCTGCCCTCGCAGCCGGCCCAGGTCGACGCGCTCTTCCCAGTCGACGGCGTTGGGTCCGAATGTGCGGATCGCCATGGCGACCACCCCCACCTCGGAGTGAACGACCGCATGTGACGAGTGTCAAGTGTCACTGAACACGAACCAGACGCCCACGGCCGGTACCTCACCATCATTGCGGTAGCGGTGCGGGGTCGTCGACTCGAAGCAGACCGCGTCGCCGGGACGCATCGTGTACTCGTCGAAACCGAGGGTGAGGACCAGCTCCCCCGAGGTCAGACAGCCGTACTCGGTGCCGGCGTGGCGCATGAGACCGCCGGAGCCGGAGGAGGCGCCGCCGGGCCGGTAGGTCACCTGCAGGAAGTCGACATCGGTGCCGGGAACATGACCGAGACGCTCCCACACGACACCCGAGTCCAGCTCCAGCACCTCCCGCTCGTCCGGCGTGACCAGCGGTCCGATACGGCGGCCGGGGGCTGCGGCGAAGGCGGCCAGGGCGTGCAGGACGGTGCCGGGGGCTGCCGCCGCCACCGGGGACGCGGCAGCGGTCTCGCCTGCCTCGAAGAGCGATTCGACAGAGATGCCCAGGGCCGTCGTGATGGCGTAGAGGGTGCTGACCGACGGCTGGCTCTTGCCGTTCTCGATCTGCGAGATGAGGCTCGCCGAGACGCCGATCTCCCGGGCGAGCGCCCGCAGGCTCGTCCCGTGGGCGAGGCGCGCCTGCCGGATGCGGGTGCCTACCGGCGGAACAGCGGCGGGGGGCATGGGCGGCGGTCCCTTTCGGCAGCGGGGGCTTGTTCGCTCCCATTGAACAGGGAGGAGCGCATGAGTGGTATGGATGCCGAGAAACGTGCACGGTGATCCAGGAGGAATCCCTCGAGGCGCAAGGCTTGTGGGCGGCTACTGGTTGTTGGTGGCTGGTCGCGCAGTTCCCCGCGCCCCTACGGCGTTGCAGCCCTCCGCACTGGAAAAACCGCCCGCACTTCCCAGCCCGCCCCGCCCCGCGGCCCCGCATGCAGTTCGCCGCCCAGCGCCGTCACCCGCTCCTTCAGACCGACGAGCCCGAAGCCGCCGCCGTGCGCGGCCGCCGGAAGCTGTGTCCCGCCCCGCCCGTCGTCCGCGACCGACACCTCCAGGCGCCCGGCGTAGTCCCGCAGGCGGACCTCGATGTGCGCGGCGTCGGCCGCGTGACGCCGGATGTTGGTCAACGCCTCCTGCACGACCCGGAAGGCCGCGGCCTGCACCTCGTGCGGGAGGTCGTCGGACACGGCCGGGTCGCGGCGCAGGGTGACCTGTTGGACCGGGCTCGCGAACCCGTCCGTCAGCTCGGCGATGGCCGCCAGGTCACCGACCGGGCGGCGGTCGGTCGCCTCGTCGCCGCTGTCGCGCAGCACACCGACCGTGCGGCGCATCGAGGCGAGGGCTTCGGTGGCGGCGCGTTCGATGCCGGCCAGGACAGGGTCGAGTTCCTGCGGCTGGCTCTGCGCCATCATGCGGGCCATCTGTGTCTGCACGAGGATCCCGGTGACATGGTGGGCGACGAAGTCGTGCAGATCGGCGGCGATGGCCACACGTTCGCCGCGCCGGGTCTCGCTGACGGCGAGCGTCCGCCGGTAGTCCATCGTGCGCAGGTATACGGCGAGCCCGGCGAAGAGACCGACCAGGACCAGGCCGGCCATCATGAAGCCCAGCACACCGGCGTCCAACGGCCCGGAATACCGAACCGGCAACAGCAGCAGCGCACCCACGTCGAGGGCGCCGCATCCCCAGGCCCAGCGCGGCGGGCAGTGCCGTACCGCGACGAACAGCAGACACAGCAGGATCAGGACCTCGCCGGGACCGAAGGTGTTCGCCTTGAGGGTCAGCAGCGTGCCCGCCGAGTAGAGAATCGAGGCGAGTGCGGGCACGGCGGTGCGCACCTGCGGCGTGAGCCACTCGGGCCGCCGCCCGGCCGGCCACAGCACGCCGGCCAGCCCCACCGCCAGCACGGCCGACGTCGGCCAGACGGGGTTCGCCATCGGCAGGACGCTCGTCCCGTCGGCTCCCGCCGTGAGGACGTCGACGACACAGGCCGCGAGCAGGACACCGACGGCGAAGCCCCGGGCGCAGCCGCGGGGGGAAACGGACTTCATGCCGATCACGGTAGGTGAGGCCGTGCCCGGCGGGATCGGCCGAACGGCCGAGGGGCCCGCCGCCGACGCCGACCTCATGGCCGAGGCGCGCGCCCGGGCGCGCGGGCGAGGGTGGATCCGCATCCTCACCACGGGCCGCATCCTCACCACGGGCCGCATCTCACCACGGGCCGCATCCTCACCACGGGCTTACGGAACCCACGGACTTACGGACCCACGGACATCAGGCGTACGCGATGCAGCGCAGCAAGTTGCCGGGCACGTCGCCCTGCCACCGGTGCTGGAGGGCATGCCACCCAGCGAGGCCACCGCCCGCGCCCGCCATCCTTGGCGCACTGCCGAACCGCAGGGGACTCCACCAGGCCTGCTCGGGGCCGCCCCACCCGTCAACCCCGTAAGGCATGATCGACCCATGACCGCCCCGACCTCGCCCGGCGCGCCCATCCGCGTCCTCATCGCCGACGACCAGGAGATGGTCCGCACCGGCTTCCGCTTCTTCCTCGACGCCCAGCCCGACATCACCGTGGTGGCCGAGGCCGCCGACGGCGAGGAGGCGGTGGCGCTGGCCCGGCGGGAGCGGCCGGACGTGTGTCTGCTGGACATCCGGATGCCGAAGCTGGACGGCCTGGAGGCGACCCGGCTGCTGGCGGGTCCCCAGGTGGCGGACCCGATGCGGGTGGTCGTGGTGACGACCTTCGACCTCGACGAATACGTGTACGGGGCGCTGCGCGGCGGCGCGTGCGGGTTCCTGCTGAAGGACTCGGGGCCCACCCTCCTCGCGGAGGCGGTCCGCGCCGCCGCGGCCGGCGACTCGCTGGTCTCGCCGTCGGTCACGGTCCGCCTGCTCAAGCACGTAACGGCCCCGCAGACCCTCTCCGCCGGCCCTGTCCCGGCGAAGCCCGCCCCGCCCTCGGAGCCCCTCACCGACCGCGAGCTCGACGTCGTCCGCCTGGTCGCCCTCGGCCGTACGAACGCCGAGATCGCCGCCGAGCTGTACGTCTCCCTGTCCACGGTCAAGACGCACCTGTCCAGCGTGCAGCTCAAACTGTCCGCCCGGAACCGTGTCGAGATCGCCGCCTGGGCCTGGCAGCACGGGTACGGGCAGCCCGGCACATGACCCGTCGCCCCGCCCGGCCGTGCTCACCCGAACGGGCCGGTGCCGCTGGTGGGCCGAGAGGGCCAGTGGTGCCCTGAGGACACCTGTCCCGTGTCTCAGGAGGCCCCGCGATGAGCCGTCGTCCTTCCCGCCCCGTCCGTGTCGTCTCCGCTGCCCTGGCGGCAGGCGCGCTGCTGACCACCGCGGCCTGCTCGGACGACGACGCCGGAAGCGGTTCACGGACCTCGGAGGTCTCCGCGTCCCCCCTCGCCCGGAAGCAGCCGACCTACTCTCCCAGCCCCACTCTCAGCGAGGACGGCGCACAGACCGCGCTGATCACCGAGGCGGACATCGAGGACGACTGGACGCAGGTCAAGGACACCACGGCCGAGAACTGGCACGACAGCCTGCTCATCGGCACCGTCGACATCTCGGACTTCCTCACCGCCAAGGCCGACGCGGCCGACTGTCAGCGGCTCCTCAACTCCCTCTTCGACGACGACCTGCTGGGCAGACCGTCGGGCGCGTCCGCGCTGCGCGGCTTCGAGGCGGGCGACTCGCGCCTGCTGTACCAGGTCGCCGCCTATGACCGGACCGACCCGCAGGACTCCCTGGACTGGATGGCGACCCTGCCTCAGAAGTGTGATCAGTTCACCGCGAACGACAACGGCGAGCAGCGCACCGTTCAGGTCGTCGAAACCTCGCTGCCCGACGTGGGCGACGCCCGTGAGGGCCTGCTGGTGACGGTGAAGGGCACGGTCGACGACACGCCCGCCACGCTCACCCTGAACGTGGCAGCCGTACGCGTCGGTGCCGACGCGATCACCGTCACGGCGGGCGGCCTCGACGGGGGCGAGGACGACTCCGTCAAGGAGGCCCTGGAGAACGGCACCCAGCGCCTCAAGGACGTTCGGGCCGGCAAGACGCCCGCGGCGAGCCCCAGCTAGATCGAGTGACACCTCCGGCAGTTCTCCCCGCCGCACGCCAACAGCCGTACCGGCCACCGGCTCTGCCGATTCCCGGGACAGCGTGATCAACGGGACGGCACAATGGCGGCGATGGCCGGTTTCGGTCGTTCGTGCGAGGAGAGGACGAGTCGTGAGTGATGGCCACACCCCGTCGGGCGGGTCGGCGAAGCTGAACACCGGTGTGGCGCACAACGCGCGCGTGTGGAACTACTGGATCGGCGGCAAGGACAACTACGAGGTCGACCAGCAGGTCGGCGAGCAGGTCGCCGGGATGTTCCCGATCATCCGGGACATCGCCCGCGCGGACCGCGAGTTCCTCGGCCGGGCGGTGCGCTTCGTGGCCGAGGAGCGAGGCGTGCGGCAGTTCCTGGACATCGGCACCGGGCTGCCCACGGCGGAGAACACCCATGAGATCGCCCAGCTCGTCGCGCCCGACTCACGGATCGTGTACGTCGACAACGACCCGATCGTCCTCGTGCACGCCCGCACGCTGCTCACCGGCACCCGTGAGGGCGTCACCGCCTACATCGACGCCGATGTGCACGACCCGGACGCCATCATCGAACGCGCCGGGCAGACCCTGGACTTCACCGAGCCCGTCGCCGTGATGATGCTGGGCATCCTCAACTTCGTCCTGGACTACGACAAGGCCCGCGAGATCGTACGGCGCGTCCTGGCCGCGGTCCCCTCCGGCAGCCACCTCGTCCTGACCCACCCGACCTTCGACTCCGAGCTCGGCGGCGAGGGCCAGATCCCGGCGATGAAGTTCTGGAACGAGAACGCCACACCGCCGATCACGGCCCGCAGCGGCACGGACATCACCGCGTTCTTCGACGGGCTGGAGCTGCTGGAGCCTGGCATGGTGTCCTGCTCGCAGTGGCGCGCCCCCGGCTCCCCCGCCCCGGTGCCGCAGTACGGCGCCGTGGCCGTGAAACCCTGACGTGCAGCAGGGACCGCACGGGATGGCCGGGCAGTCGGTGGCCGACCCGGCCGACCCGGTCCTCGCGGCGGAGGCGCTGGAGACCTGCCCCTACGGACTGCCCGCCCCCGAACCCCGTCAGCCCCGCGACTGAGCGTTCGCAATTCCCGGAAAGTATGATCAAGCAATGTCTGACATGACCGAAACCACGCCCGGTTGGCTGTCCCCCGACGACCTGGAGATGGCACGCGCCCGCATGCCGATCCTGTACGTCGAGGCCGTGCCCGTGCGCGTCGACGACAGCGGCGAGGTCACCAGCGTCGGCCTCCTGCTGCGCATGGGACCGGACGGTACGGTCAGCCGGACCCTGGTCTCCGGCCGCGTGCTGCACCACGAGCGGGTCCGCGACGCCCTTCTGCGCCACCTGGAGAAGGACCTCGGCCCGGTGGCGCTCCCCCGCGTCCCGACCTCCCTGCAGCCGTTCACCGTCGCGGAGTACTTCCCGACACAGGGCATCACGCCGTACCACGACCCGCGCCAGCACGCGGTCTCCCTCGCCTACGTCGTCCCGGTCACCGGCGACTGCCGCCCCCGCCAGGACGCCCTCGACCTGGTCTGGTTCAGCCCGCAGGAGGCCCTGTCGCCGGCGGTGCAGAGCGAGATGCCGGGCGGGCACGGGGTGCTGCTGAAGCAGGCGCTGGCGCATGTGGGCTGCGTGGACTGACCGGCGAAGGGGGACGGTGGGGCGTGTCCGTCGTCGTAGTCGGCTCCGTGGATCGTCGGTGCGTCCCTGGCGTACCACCTGGCGCGCTGTGGAGCCCCCGTGACCCTGATCGACCGGGGCGCCGCACCGGCGACCGGGGGGCCGGCGGCTCCTTCGCGTGGATCGGGGGCTCGGACGGCGAGCGAGTGGCCCGGTGGCGCACAGGATCTGCGGGGTTCGGTACTGGCGGACTACCGGCGGCTGGCGGCCGAGCTGCCGGACGTCACGGTGCACTGGAGCGGTTCGCTGACATGGGGCGCCACTCCGGGGCCCGACTTGGCCGAGGGCCGGTTCCGGGTGGGGGCCGACGAGATCACACGGGCGGGGTGGATCCGGTGGCGGTCACGGGCGCTGGGGCGAGCCGCTCGCGCGCTGGGGGCGCAGGTGGTCCTCGGTGCGGCCGGAGTTCGTCCGAAGGGTTCGATCCTGCGTCGACGGTGGTCCTGGCGGCCGGCACCGCGGTCCCCTAGCTGGTCGCGCCGCTGGGCGTCGAGCTGCCCATCGGCGCATCCCTCGCCTGCCTGGTGCGTCTTGCGGCGCCGCCCGGGCTGGTGCGCACGATCGTCGCGGGTCCGGATTTCGAGGTGCGGGAAGGGCGGGAGGGGCAGCTGCTGATGACCGTCCCGCGGCCGTCCGAGAGGAGCACCGCGCTGAGCCGTCTGCAAGCGGCCTTCCACGGGGCGGACGGCTGGTCGCGCGGGGACTCGTCACCGGCGAAGCCGCCGCCGAGCTGCGCCGCTGCCGACCGAGGAGCGCCACCTGAGACGGCGAAGCGACAGAACGCCCTCGGAAGAGCGATTCGACAGTCGGCTACGCGGTCCTCACACGCTCACTCCGACTTGCCGGAGTCGTGCCGGACCGCCCCCGGCTCCCCGGCGTTGCGCTGGACCGTGCCCGGCTCTCCGCTGTCCCGGTGCCACTCCACCACCAGCTCGTCCTTCGTGCCGAAGCGGACCAGATGCCGACCCACGACGTCCTCGAACAGCCCCAAGCGCTCGGCGTCGGCCTCCACCGACAGCAGGAGGGCCCCCTCGGTCGCGGCAAGGGTGCCGGTGCCGCCCTGAAAGACGATCCGGCCCTCCCCCGCCTCTTCGTCCCAGCTGGTCTGGCTGCGGCGGCCCAGGTGGGAGGCGAGTTGCTTGGCATAGCGGTGCGGTCGGTCGGTGACGACGCGTGCTTCGGAGCGGGGCATGAGCCGATGGTGCCGGAAGAAGATGAATGGCGGGCACTGTCCACGACCACGACCACGACCACAGGATGCGCAAGGTACGGATGCGACAACATCCCCCACCTGTCACACAAAAGCGATCAGCGGGCCTGCCATGATCGGCAAACCCGCTGGTCGACACCGTCGGGACGACAGGATTTGAACCTGCGACCCCTTGACCCCCAGTCAAGTGCGCTACCAAGCTGCGCCACGTCCCGGTGCCGTCTGACCTGGGGTTTCCCCCGGCCGAACGCGCATGGAAACAATACCGCACTCGGGTCGGTGGTCGCGCACTCCTTTATCCGGGGTGCCCGGGATGTCCACGGCATACCGGGCGGATGATCACTCTGCCGTCGGCAGGCCCAACTCGGGGTAGGCATCCAGCAGGCGCGACGGTGCGGCCTGGCGCCAGGAGTCGGCGAGGATGTCGCGCAGTTCGTCCTCGTCCTCGACGGCGGCGAGCCGGACCCGCACCCAGGCGAACTGCGCCTCGTGGTCGGCGATCCAGAACTTCTCCGGCTCGGCCAGGACGAGTTCGTCGCGCTCCTCCTTGGGGCAGCGCACCGCGATGGAGGTCTCGTCCTCGGGCAGTGTGGCGAACATCTTGCCCGCGACCCGGAACGTGGGCATGCTCCAGGCGATCTTCTCCGTCGTGTCCGGCAGAGAGAGGGCGATACGGCGTACGTCTTCGGCATCCGGCATGAGAGGCACGGTAGCGGCCGGCACTGACAATCACCTGGTGAGAGGGCCCGGACTGCCCCCCGACGCGACGGCCCCCGGTAACGGACCCTAGAAGCTGAAGTTCATGAACGCCCCGAGGCCGCGCTCGGCCGCCGCGCCGAAGAACTCGACCAGCCCCTCGTAGGCGTACTCGAGCCAGCCGAGCTCGCCCTCGGGGTCGAATTTCCACATATTGGGGTACACGTCCTCCTTCGCCATCCGCTCCGGATCATAGTGGGCCGCCAACCGCTCCCACGGGGTTTCCCTCAACTGCCGGGCCAGGCTCGCTATTTGTTCCGCGTCCCACCCGAACAGTGTGCCGTCCTCCAGGATCATGAACCCGTCCATCAGGAATTCGAGAGGCACCTCCGCCTCGTCGAACAGGAACTGGAGGCCGCCCCAAGCCTTGTCGGGCCCGCCGAAGGGGCGGTCCGGTGCCGGGAAGTTGTCGCCGTCGTACAGCTGGTCGACGTATTCCTCGGCCCAACTCGGCTCCCGCTCCGCCCTGTCCAGCTCCTCCGTCGTCGCGCTGATGAACGAAATGCTCACACTCATGCCAGGCAATCCCCCTTGGCGTACCGCTCGTTCGACCCTTTGGGCCCTTTGTCGATCAACGACGGGGAGTGTTCCATGCGGCACTGACAATCGGGCCGCGGCGCTGACAGTCGGGCGACCGGTCACAGGTACTTGTAGTAGATCGTCGTGGGCCGCAGCACTCCGGCCGGGCTCGCCGCGTAGTCGGGGATCACCCCGGCGCGGGTCCAGCCGGCCGAGTCGTACAGGCGCTCGGCGAGGCTGTCGGTCTCGGTGTCCAGGTGGAGGAGGGTGACACCGGCGCCGATCGCCGCCTGCTCCGCGGTCGTCAGGAGTCTGCGGCCGAGGCCCCGCCCCCGCGCGTTCCGGTGCACCATCAGCTTGACCAACTCGGCGCGGTGGCGGCTGTTCGGTTTGTCGGGGAAGTCCAGGCTGACCGTGCCAACGGTTCGCCCGCCCTCCTGCGCCACCCACACGGCCAGCCGCCCGGCGCCGACGCCGGCCGCGCGCCCCTTCCACCAGGCCATGGCCGCCGTACGGTCGAGGGGCGCGAGGAAGCCGACCGAGGCACCGTCCTGCACGGTGTCCACCAGCAGGTCAGCCAACTCCTCGATCCTGTCGAGCAGTTGGGCCTCGTCCAGTCGCGTCACGATCACGGCAGCACCACCGCCAGCAGGTACCGCACCGCTCCGGGCCCCGCGCACCGGAACCGCGTCGGCCCCCACACCCGCATCCGCAGACAGTCCCCGGCACCGAGACGGTGCTCGACCTCCTGAACCGTCACGCCGAGCTCCCCTTCCAACACCCAGATGTGCTGCTCCAACCCCGGTACGGGCGGCCTGTCGTACGCGATGTCGGCGCCCGCGGTGAGCTGTCCCTCGACGAGTTCGGCGCGCAGCCCGGCGTGCGGCGGCGACACCGAACGGCGTACGAATCCGGAGGCGCGGTCCTCCCATACCGGCTGCTCGGCCGCCCGCACCAGCAGCGCGGGCTCGGACTCGACCTCGCTGAGCAGTTGGGACATGGTCCGGCCGTAGACGTGACACAGGCGGTTCAGCAGCGAGGCGGTGGGGCTGATCTCCGCCCGCTCGGCCCGGGACAGGGTCGAGCGGCTGATACCGGTGCGTTCCGCCAACTCCCCGAGCGACCAGCCACGTTCGGCCCGCAGCTCGGCAAGGCGGCTACCGAGGCGGGTGTCGACCGTGTCCGGGGCGGGGTCGGGCGGGATGGGGTCCGGGGCGTCACCGTCCCAGCCTGAGGTCTGTCTCATATCCGGGACGCTATCCCGTATATGAAACGCCCGTGTTACGGGAGGCTCACTCCCCCGCCGCCTCTCCGAGCGCTTCCAGCACCGGCCGGATCAGCGGGTGCTCCTCGGCACCTCGCCGCACGGCCGCGAAGACCCTGCGCGTGGGCGCGACCCCGTCCACGGGCCGTACGACGACGCCCGTGAGGTCCATGCCCCGCAGCGCCGAGCGCGGGACGAGCGCCACGCCCGCGTCGGCCGAGGCGAGGGCCACGACCGCGCGGAAGTCGTCCGAGGAGTGTTCCAGGCAGGGCTGGAAACCGGCGTTCTCGCAGGCCAGGACGACCACGTCGTGGCAGGGGTTGCCGGGGTACGGGCCGATCCACGGGTCCTTGGCCAGCTCGGCGAGCGGGACCTCGGCCGCGTCGGCCAGCCGGTGGCTCACCGGGACGACCGCGTCGAAGGGCTCGGCGTACAGCGGTACGTGGGACAGGCGCGGGTCGTCGGCGGGCGGCGCCCCCCGATACTCGACGGCCACCGCGATGTCGACCTGCCGGTCCAGCACCATCGGCAGGCTGGCGTCGCCCTCGGCGTCCTGGACGCGGATGCGGATGCCGGGGGACGTCTCGGCGAGGCGGGCCACCGCCGGCGCGACGACCTGGGCGATGCCGGTCGCGAAGGAGGCCACCGTGACCGTGCCGGCCGCGCCCGAGCCGTACGCCGCGAGCTCGGCCTCCGCGCGCTCCAGCTGGGCGAGGACGGCGTTGGTGTGGCTGAGCAGGATCTCGCCGGCCGGGGTCAGCCGTACTCCCTTGGCGCCGCGCTCCACCAGGCGGTGGCCCGTCTCCTGCTCGAGCGCCGTCAGCTGCTGGGAGACCGCCGACGGGGTCAGATACAGCGCGGCGGCAGCCGCCGTCACCGTACGGTGGTCGGCCACCGCACGGAGAATGTGGAGCCGCCGCGCTTCGATCATGGGATCGATTATCGCAATATGTCCGAGCCGGCCGGACGTCAGGCTTCCAGTTCCGCCCGGGCCGCTACGAAGGCGTCCACGGCACGGTTGACGTCGTCCGTCGAGTGCGCGGCGGACAGTTGGACGCGGATGCGGGCCTGGCCCTGCGGCACGACCGGGTACGAGAAGCCGATGACGTACACGCCCCGCTCCAGCAGCAGCTCCGCCAGCCGCCCCGCCTTGGCCGCGTCGCCGATCATCACGGGCGCGATGGCGTGCTCGCCGGGGAGGATCTCGAAGCCCTCCTCGGTCATCCGGCGGCGGAACAGCGCGGTGTTCTCGTTCAGCCGCACACGCAGGTCGTCCGCCGACTCCAGCAGGTCGAGGACCTTGAGCGAGGCCGCCGCGATCACCGGGGCGAGCGTGTTGGAGAAGAGGTACGGCCGTGAGCGCTGGCGCAGCAGGGCGACGATCTCGGCGCGGGCCGCCACGTAGCCGCCGGAGGCGCCGCCGAGTGCCTTGCCGAGGGTGCCGGTGATGATGTCGACGCGGTCCATGACGCCGTGCAGCTCGGGCGTGCCGCGGCCGCCGGGGCCGACGAAGCCGACGGCGTGCGAGTCGTCGACCATGACCATGGCGTCGTAGCGGTCGGCGAGGTCGCAGATCTCGCGCAGCGGGGCCACATAGCCATCCATGGAGAACACGCCGTCGGTGACGATCAGTCGGCGTCGGGCGTCGGACGCGTCCTTCAACTGGGCTTCCAGGTCGGCCAGATCGCTGTTGGCGTAGCGGAAGCGGCGGGCCTTGGACAGCCGGATGCCGTCGATGATCGACGCGTGGTTCAGCGCGTCGGAGATCACCGCGTCCTCGGGGCCGAGCAGCGTCTCGAACACGCCGCCGTTGGCGTCGAAGCAGGAGGAGTACAGGATCGTGTCCTCCTGGCCGAGGAAGGCGGACAGCCGCGCCTCCAGTTCCTTGTGCACCTCCTGCGTGCCGCAGATGAAGCGGACCGAGGCCATGCCGTAGCCCCAGCGGTCCAGGGCCTCGTGGGCGGCGGCAATCACCTCGGGGTGATCGGCGAGTCCGAGGTAGTTGTTGGCGCAGAAGTTGAGGACCTCGCCCGGGCGGCCGCCCGCGGTGACGCCGACGGTCGCCGACTGCGGGGTGCCGATCACGCGCTCGGGCTTGTGCAGGCCGGCCGCGCGGATCTCGTCGAGGGTGGCGCGCAGGTCGTCGCGCACAGAGTCGAACATCGGAAATCTCCTGAAGGTGCTCGCGATTGAGGGGGGTTACGCAGCAGTGGGTTACGCGGTCCAGTCGAGGATGACCTTGCCGCCACGGCCGCTCGCCGCGTCGGCGAACGCCGCCTCGAAGTCGCGGTAGCCGTACCGGCCGGTGATCACGGGCGCGAGGTCGAGACCGCCCTCCAGCAGGACGGACATCGCGTACCAGGTCTCGAACATCTCGCGGCCGTAGATGCCCTTGATGGTGATCATCGAGGTGACGATCCGGGCCCAGTCGACCGGGAACTCCTGCGCCGGCAGGCCCAGCATGGCGATACGGCCGCCGTGGGTCATGTTGGCGATCATGTCGCGCATGGCCTCGGGGCGGCCGGACATCTCCAGACCGATGTCGAAGCCCTCGCGCAGACCGAGTTCGCGCTGCCCCTCGGCGATGCTCGACCGCGACACGTTCAGTGCGAGGCTCACGCCCACCTTGCGCGCCAGGTCCAGCCGTTCCTCGCTGACGTCGGTGATCACGACGTTGCGCGCGCCCGCGTGCCGGGCCACCGCGGCCGCCATCAGGCCGATCGGACCGGCGCCCGTGATCAGGACGTCCTCGCCGACCAGCGGGAACGACAGCGCGGTGTGCACGGCGTTGCCGAACGGGTCGAAGATCGCCGCGATATCGAGGTCGACGGGCACGCGGTGCACCCACACATTGGCTGCGGGCAGGGCGACGTACTCGGCGAAGGCACCGTCGCGGCCGACGCCGAGGCCGATGGTGGCCCGGCACAGGTGGCGCCGTCCGGCGAGGCAGTTGCGGCACTTGCCACAGACGAGGTGGCCCTCGCCGCTCACCCGGTCGCCCACGGCGATGTCCGCGACGTCACGGCCGGTCTCCACGACCTCACCGACGAACTCGTGCCCGACCACGAGCGGGGTGCGGATCGCCTGCTGGGCCCAGCCGTCCCAGGACCGGATGTGCAGATCGGTGCCGCAGATCCCGGTGCGCAGCACCTTGATCAGTACGTCGCCGGGTCCGACGGCCGGTTCCGGGACGTCCGCGAGCCAGAGCCCGGGCTCCGCCTTCTCCTTGACCAGCGCCTTCAACGCTACGGCTCCTGAGGGTGAGTCCCGGCTGGGGCGCCCCGGGCATGCCGAGGGAGCCCGCAACCGGGGAGAGGGGTGGAATCGCGTAGCAATCTGCCGTACGGCGCCGCCCCGGTCCATCGAGGATTTCTTAAGCGGCGCCACAGCTTTGCTTCACGCCTGCCCTCGTTCGAAGTAGGCGACCAGCTCCGGATCCAGGTCCGGGATATCCCGTACGACACCCCCCGCACGCAGGGACTCGGTCGCCCGGCATCCCGCCGCGACGGCCATCCGCGCGGCCACCGGCGAGGTGTCCGTGCGCCCTCCCTGCCGTACGAAGCGCAGGAACTCGTCGATGATCAGCGCGTCCGCCCCGCCGTGCCCGGCGCCGTCCGCCACCTCCGGGACCACATGGGCGGCGTCGGCCTGCTCGCGGTGGAGGGAGCGGCGGGAATTCCACACCTTCACCACCGCGCCCGGCCCGTCCCCGAAGTTCTCGAGGCGGCCCGTGTCACCGATGACCGTGTAGTTGCGCCAGTAGTCCGGGGTGAAATGGCACTGCTGGTAGGCGGCCAACACCCCGTTGTCCAGGCACATGTTGACCAGGGACACGTCCTCGACGTCGATCACGGGGTTGAGCGCCCGCTGTGTGTGCGGCGGCCAGTGGCCGTCCTCCGTGTACCAGTCGGCCGCCTTCGGCTCGCCCGGCGCCCGGCGGTGCGGGTTGTCGCCGTACACCATGAGGTCGCCGAACGCCTGCACGCGGCGCGTGTACCCGCCCGCGAGCCAGTGCAGTACGTCGAGGTCGTGGGCGCCTTTCTGCAGCAACAGCCCGGTGGTGTACCGGCGTTCGGCGTGCCAGTCCTTGAAGTACCAGTCGCCTCCATAGCCGACGAAGTGGCGCACCCAGACCGTCTTGACCGCGCCGACCTCGCCCCGTGCGACGATGTCGCGCATGAGCCGGACCACCGGCATGTGCCGCATGTTGTGCCCGACGTACAGCCGGGTTCCGGTCTCGCGGGCGGTGCGCAGGATGCGGTCGCAGCGCTCGACGGTGATGTCCAGGGGCTTCTCGACGAAGACGGGCTTGCCCGCGCGCAGGGCCTCGCAGGCGAGGTCGGCGTGGGTGTGGTCCGGTGTGAGGACGAGGACGGCGTCCACGTCGGGGGCGTCGATCACCTTGCGGTGGTCGTCGACCGTGTGCACGCCGGGAAGGCGGGCCGTGGCCTCGTCCCGTCGCGCCGGGTCGGGGTCGGCGACGAGGCTCACGCGGGAGCCCTGGCCGGGGCGGTGCGCGGTACGGGCGAGGGAACCGCGCAGGCCGAAGCCGAGGGCGCCGAGACGCAGGTCGGTCATGATGCCCCTCTTCCATGGGAGTTCCGAGGCGGTCCGAGCCATCAATTCCCCTGTACGGCAACGAGCTTGACGCCTACAGCGGCAGCCCGTCCGCCGCCCGCCGCTCCAGCCGTATCACCAGCTCCGCCGCCGATGCCTTGATCGTCTCCAGCCCGGCCTTCCCCCACGGCCGCGGCTCCACGTCGACCACGCACACCGTGCCCAGCGCCATCCCCGTGGAGTCGATCAGCGGAGCGCCCAGATAGGAGCGGATACCGAACTCGTCGACGATCGGATTTCCCGCGAACCGCGGATAGTCGCAGACGTCCTCCAGGACCAGCGCCTTGCGTCGAACGACCACATGGGGGCAGAACCCATGGTCGCGCTCCATATGGCGGCCCAGTTGCGGCTTGATGTCGGCAGCCCGCGCAAGGCTCACGGCGTGCCGTACATGCAGCCCGGCGAAGAACTGCCGATCCTCGCCGATGAAGTTCACCATGGCGTAGGGCGCCCCGGTGAGTGCGGCCAGATGGTCCGCGACGACATCGAGAGCCGGGTCCGCGTGCTCTCCCAGGCCCAGTCTCTGCAGCCGCCGTGCGCGGGCGGGGGCCTCCTTGTCCTCGGGGGTGAGCAGCAGGCGAGCGACCGGGCGGGGTGGGCCGTAGCTCATGGGCGGATTCCGTCGCTGTGGGCGTAGGTCATATGCGGCTCCGTCCTGGGATGTGCGGGTGTCACATGTGTGCGCCGTGGCTCGGCGCGTGTGCCGGCGTGTGGGCGATGAGGTGCCGGACGAGGGTCAGCAGGGTCTGGACACTGGAGCTGGAGATCCGGGCGTCGCAGCGGACGACGGGGATCTCCGGGTCGAGGTCGATGGCGGCGCGGACCTCCTCGGGTTCGTACCGGTGAGCACCGTCGAACTCGTTGATCGCGACGATGAAACCGAGGCCTCGCTGCTCGAAGAAGTCCACAGCGGCGAAACAGTCCTCCAGGCGCCGGGTGTCGGCGAGGATGACCGCGCCGAGCGCGCCCTCCGAGAGCTCGTCCCACATGAACCAGAAGCGTTCCTGTCCGGGCGTGCCGAACAGATACAGCACGTGTTCCGGATCGAGTGTGATGCGGCCGAAGTCCATGGCGACCGTCGTTTCGACCTTGTTCTCGACGCCCTCCAGACTGTCGGTCGCGGCGCTGACCGTGGTGAGCAGTTCCTCCGTACTGAGCGGCGCGATCTCGCTCACCGCGCCCACGAAGGTCGTCTTGCCGACCCCGAACCCTCCCGCCACCAAGATCTTCAGCGCGGTGGGGAACGGGTCAGAGCTGTCGTCGTAGTCCATCGAGCACTGCCTCCAGAAGGGCCCGGTCTGTCGGGTTGTGGTGGAACTCGGGGGGCTTGGTGGTGAGCGCCCCGCCGTCGACGAGGTCCGACAGCAGCACCTTGGTGACCACCGCCGGCAGCTTCAGGTGGGCGGCGACCTCGGCGACCGAGACGGGACCGCGGCACAGGTCGAGCGCCTGCTCGTGCTCGGGGCCGAGGTAGCCGAGGGGGGTCGCCCCGGTGGCCCTCACCTGCGACATGAGGTCGAGCGCGACGGTGGGCCGGGTACGGCCGTTGCTGACCGTGAAAGGGCGCACCAGCCGTCCGGCCGCATCGTCGAGCCAAGGCCCGTCACCGGCCGCCGTCACGTTCAAGGCCTCAACGCCGACGGTTCGACGGAGTGCTGCCGGGGTGCTGTCACCAGGTAGGGGCGGACGCTCTTGACCAGCATCGCCATCTCGTAGCCCAGCACCGCCGCGTCGGCCTCGCGGCCGGCCAGCACAGCGAGACAGGTGCCGGAACCGGCCGTGGTCACGAAGAGCAGGGTCGAGTCGAGTTCGACGACGACCTGGCGCACGTCCCCGCCGTCGCCGAAACGGACCCCGGCACTGCGACCGAGGGAGTACAGGCCTGAGGCCAGGGCGGCCATGTGGTCGGCGCTGTCCGGGTCGAGGCCGTGAACCGACTTCACGAGCCCGTCGCAGGAGAGGAGCACCGCACTGGTGGTGTGCGGTACGCGCTGTACGAGGCCGCTCATCAGCCAGTCGAGATCGGACACATGGGCGGTCGGCGCTTCGCTCGCCATGATGGATCGACTCCTTGAGGTACGAAGGTCTGCGGGAGCGCTGGGGGTGGGGCTGGTCTTCCAGGCGGACTTCGAGCTGGTCAGGGGCATGGTCATCCGGCCGGTGCGCTCCCGTCGTGCCGGGTGGGGTGGTCGACGCCGGGCGCGGACCCGGGGTGCGTCCCGCTTATGTGGGCCGGGTCCATGGGCGATACGTCCATGGGCGGCCGGGGGGTCATGGGGGCCACGTCGGTGTGGAGTGCATCCAGGGAGGTGGGGCGCAGATGTGTGGGCTGCGGTCGACCCGGGTCGAGGCTCGTCGGCTCCAGGTGGATCGTCGCCGGACGCACGGACTCCAGGTGGGTTGGCTCGGAGGGGTTGGGGTCCAGGCGTGTCGGTTGGGGGTCGGGCGAGCTCGTGTCAGAGGTCGTGTGCGGTGAGCGCTTGTATACGGATGCGACCGCGGTCGGTTGTGCGGTGGGGGTGTGTGCCGAGCCCATGTGGCCCGCGTCCATGTGCCCCGAGACCAGGTGATCCGCGACCAGGTGGCCAGACGTCGTGTGGCCCGGCGCGGTGTGGGCCGGCGTGTGGCCTGACACCATGTGCGGGGCGCCCATGTGGCCGGCGCCCATATGCCGCGCATCCATGTGTCCTGCCTCCGTATGCAGCGCATCAATGTGCCCGCCGCCCAGGCCCGGTCCCCCTCGTTCAGATTCCGCGTGCCCCAACTCCACGGACCCGTCGGGCATGTGCCCGCCCCCCATGTGCGCGGCATCCATAGGTCCCGCCCCCGTGGGCCTGGCATCAATACGGCCGGCATCTACGTGTCCGACGTCCATGTGCCTGACCCCCACGTGCCCGGTCTCCACATGCCCGGTCTCCACGTGCGCCGCATCCATATGCGCCGCCTCCATCTGCTGCTGCGTCTCCGCAAGCCCGACCCCCCGCTGGAAGGCCGCCATCAGCCCAGGGTCGTGCCCGGCGAGGCAGTCGGACTCCTGTCGCGGGGCGGGGCCTTCACGGAGTTGGGGGACGATGTGTTCCTGGGCGCGGCGACGGGGCAGTTGGGGCTTGCTCATGGTGCCGCGGACGGTGTCGTTGCGCGGGGTCAGCGCTGTGACCGTGTTCTCCTCGAGGCGCCGGCGTTCGTCGGGCCTGATGCCGGGCACGGCCTCCGCCGGGTTGGCCCGCTCCTCGCGGGCGCCGCGCACGGGCAACGGCGCCGGTCCGCTGCCGTTCGTCCTGGGTGCCGCGCCCCTGGCACCGGCCTGCGGCTCCTGCCGACCCGGCGTCCCCGGCGCCGCCTCGGCGGTACCCCGCAGTCCGCCCTGCCGCCCACCCCACTGCTCGCCCTGCCGCCCACCCCACTGCTCGCCCTGCCGTCCGCCCCGCTGCCCGCCCTCCGACCCGGCCGACGCCGACTGCCGCTGCTGCTGGGGCGGCACCGGCACCGACGCCTGCTGCGGACGGGACTGCGCCGGGGAGCGCGGCGGTACGGACGTTCCCGCAGCTCCTTGCCGTGGGGCCGACGGCGGCTCCTGCGCCCGCGCCGCGCCTCCACGGGCCCCCGGTTCCGTCCCCAACAGCGCCTGCGGCACCACGAGAACGGCCTGGACACCGCCGTAGATATTGTTCTGCAGGCGCACATGGATGCCGTGCCGTTTGGCGAGTTGCGACACCACGAACAGCCCGATGCGCCCGTCCGCCAGCAGGCTGGCGACGTTGACCTGGTCGGGGTCGGCGAGCAAGGCGTTCATGCGGTTCTGCTCGCCGAGGGGCATGCCGAGGCCGCGGTCCTCGACCTCGACGGCGAGCCCCGAGGTCACGAGGTTGGCTCGGAGCAGCACTTGGGTGTGCGGGGCGGAGAACACCGTGGCGTTCTCGACGAGTTCGGCCAGCAGGTGGATGACGTCGGCGACGGCGTGCCCCCGCAGGGTGCCGTCGATCGGCGGCACGAGCTTGACCCGCGAGTACTGCTCGACCTCCGCGATGGCCGAGCGCAGCACCTCGGTCATGGAGACGGGGTTGCTCCACTGCCGGCGGGAGACGGCGCCGCCGAGCACGGCGAGGTTCTCGGCGTGGCGGCGGATGCGGGTGGCGAGGTGGTCGACGTGGAAGAGGCCCTTGAGCAGGTCGGGGTCCTCGATCTCGTTCTCCAGCTCGTCGAGGATCGAGATCTCGCGGTGCACCAGCGACTGAAGACGCCGGGCGAGGTTGACGAAGACCTCGAGCTTCTGTTCGCTGCCCGTCTGGCTGGAGAGTTGGGATGCCTGGACGACGGCGGTGACGGCCCCGTCGTGGGCGCGGGCCAGGTCGGCGGCGAGCAGTTCGAAGTCGTCGGCGTCCTCGGGCGGACCGCTGCGTGCCTTGCGCTTCGGTGGCCCGTCGCCGCGCCGCAGTGCGTCGACGAGAGTTCGCAGATCGGCCTCGCCGCGCGCGCTGCTGCGTCGCAGGGCGCCGATGCGGTCGCTCACGGACTTGGCGGTGCGGTTGGCGGCCACTGCGGCGATCAGGATGCCCGCGAGGGTCACTGAGACCGCGCCGGCGAGCACCGCCCACAGCGTGAGGCTCGGCCGCACTCCGGTGGTGCGCACGACGAACAGCACGGCTGCGCAGGCGCTGAGCGCCACCGCGATGGGCGGCAGCACGGCCAGACGCAGCAGTTGGGGCCGTATGTGGGTCTCGGGCAACGCGGTTGCGGTGCGGGCGGCCGGGCGCCCGTGCCGCCCGCCCTCACGGCGGTCTGCGCGTGCGGCCGGGGCGCGGAGTTGAGACATCGGGGTCCTCAGTACTGGTCCGTCGGTCGGGGCCTTGGGGTGCGCGCGGGTCTGCGCGGCCCGGGGCATGCGCCATCGCGATGTCGGTCGACAGAGCCGACGCATTCGGCTCCGCGTCGCCCGACGGACACTGACAGTAGTCGCCTCTGCATCATGTGCGGTGGGCAGTTGACAAAGTCCGGCAGGCAACGTCCCGCTCTGGTATGAGGTCTCGTACGACAGACCGATAACCCGCTCCACCGTTCGCCCATAAGGAGCAACCCAGCGATCAGGCCTGGTCAGAAGTGGTCACGAAGAAAAGTCGAGGGGCGGGGCACTTCACACGCCCCACCCCTCGCCGACCGGCCGTTCCCGCGCCATCGCCGGCCCCGGCCGGGACGATTTCAGCACCCCGCACGCCCAGCCGTCCGCTGCCCAGAACGTCACCGGCCGTAGCGGCGCACACAGTCCCGCGGGCGCCCAGACGCACTCCCACGCCCCCCGCGCGAACCGCCCCGCAGGGGCGCGCGGGGCCAACAACGCGCGCGCTGTTTCGCTTTACGCCAGGGTGGAGACCCCGCCCCGACGGACGCCCGGCACCTCGGCCCGACAGGAGTGGGAATCACTCCCCCATGGACCAGCCCACCTGTCTCTGCCCGGACCCGCGTCCCTTCTTGGCCCTGCCTCGCCGCGCCCGGGGCCACTAGGTCCACCCCGCCCCGCCCGGGGCCACTAGGTCCACCCCGCCGCGCTCCGGTCCACCCCGCCCCGGTCCACCCCGATCCGCCCCGACCGCTTGAACGTTCCGCAGCCATCGCATCAGGACGGGTCAGCTCCCACCCGCGAGGCCGGGACCCCGCCGCCCTAGGCGACCACCACGCTGTCCGCCTCCGGTGCCCCCGGCGCCACCGGCGGCCACGTCGGCCAGCCCTCGGCGGGTGCCTCGGCCGCCTCCCGCCACCACGGCGTCACGGGCGGCACCGAGGCCGGCTCGAAGGGCTCGCCGCAGCGCGGAGCCGCCATCGTGACCCCGGCCTTGTGGGTGGCCCGCATCGTCCACTCCGCCGGCTCCGCCCACGGATGTGTCGCCAGGTTGAAGGTGCCCCAGTGGATCGGCAGCATGACGCCCACGGTCGGATCGCCGCCCTGGAGGTCGAGGTGAGCGCGGACGCCCTCGTCCGGCGTCATGTGGATGTCGGGCCAGAAGTCCGAGTAGGCACCGAGCTGGATCATCGTGGCGTCGAACGGGCCGTGGTCCGCGCCGATGTCCTTGAAGCCGTCGAAGTAGCCGGTGTCACCACTGTGGTAGATCCGGTGTTCGTCCGAGGCGACGACCCAGGACGCCCAGAGTGTGTGCTGCGTGTTGCGCAGTCCGCGGCCGCAGAAGTGGCGGGCCGGGGTGGCGGTCAGGGCGAGGCCGCCGACCTTCGTCGTCTCGTGCCAGTCCAGCTCGCGCAGCCGGTCGGCGGACACGCCCCAGCGTTCGAGGTGGGCGCCCACGCCGAGCGGTACCGCGAAGAGCGTGTCCGTGTCGGCGAGTGCCTTGATCGTGGGCAGGTCGAGGTGGTCGTAGTGGTCGTGGGAGATGACGACGACGTCGACCGGCCCGAGCGCGGCGAGCGGCAGCGGCACCGGATGCAGCCGCTTGGGCCCGGCGAAGGGGAACGGGGAGCAGCGCTCGCCCCACACCGGGTCGAAGAGCACCCGGTGACCGTCGATCTCCGCGAGGACGCTGGAGTGCCCCATCCAGGTCAGGCGCAGCCCGCCGACGGGCGGCTTCGCCAGGTCGGCGTAGGTGGTGGGGTGCACCGGGACAGTGCCCTTCGGGGCACGGCGGGGCCGGGTGTCCTTGTCGAAGAAGACCTTCGCGAACTCCGTCATCGAGCCCGAGGGTCTGGTCCGGGCGGCACCGCCGGGGTTCTGGAAGACCCCGTCCCGGAAGTGCGGCGATCTACGGATACGCGCCATGCGCTCACCGCTCGGGTCCACGCCGAAGGCCTCGGGCCGCAGGGCGCTGAGCCCGGCGCTCGGGAAACGAAAACCGGCCACGGTACCTCCAGGTGGAGTCGGTGAGGAATTCCATTATGGGCGGGCCCTCGGACATCCCTGGCCGCCCCCTGGTGACAACCCCGGACGCCCCTGGTGACAAGCCCGGCCGCCTCCCTGGGAACAATCCGGCCGCCCCTCGCGACGACCCGGCCGCCATGGGCGAACCGGCTCGCCCATGAAGATCCATTCAGTACGTTGACATGCCCAC
This sequence comes from Streptomyces sp. SD31, assembly GCF_052068475.1. Lineage (NCBI taxonomy): Bacteria > Bacillati > Actinomycetota > Actinomycetes > Kitasatosporales > Streptomycetaceae > Streptomyces > Streptomyces sp. SD31. The sequence goes on from NZ_JBQHCX010000006.1 coordinate 416,410, forward strand.
GCCTTCGCTTCGATACTGGCCCGTCGTTCAGTAACGCCCGTCGTCAGCAGGCGTGCGGCACACGGACCTCGCCCCCCCTCCTCCCTCCTCCGGAGACCCCATGACCACCCCCCTGCTGTCGCTCACCTGGACCGACCACGTCACCGGCCGCCAGGGCTTCCTGGTCGTCGACCGGCTGGTGCGTGGCGTGTCCAGCGGCGGGCTGCGGATGCGGCCGGGCTGCACGCTGGACGAGGTCACCGGGCTCGCCCGCGGCATGAGCATGAAGGAGGCCCTGCACTACGACCCCGACGCGCGGTACGTCCCCCTGGGCGGCGCCAAGGGCGGCATCGACTGCGACCCCCGCGACCCCGAGGCGTACGGGCTCCTGGTGCGCTACCTGCGGACCATGCGGCCGTACATCGAGAACTTCTGGACCACGGGCGAGGACCTCGGTCTCACTCAGGACGTGGTCGACCGGGCGGCCGCCGAGGTGGGGCTCGTCTCGTCCGTCCAGGCCGTGTATCCGCTGCTCGACGACGAGGCAGGCGCCCGTCGGCGGCTCGCGGACGCGTTCGCGGTCCACGTGGACGGCATCGGGCTCGACGAGCTGGTCGGTGGCTGCGGGGTAGCCGAGTCGGTGCTCACGGCGCTGGACCGGGCCGGTGTGCCGTACTGGAGGACGCGCGTCGCCGTGCAGGGGCTCGGAACCATGGGCGGGTCCACGGCGCGCTTCCTCACGCGCGCGGGGCTCACGGTCGTGGCCGTCGCCGACATCAAGGGCACCATCGCCAACCCCGCGGGCCTCGACATCGAGACCCTGCTGGCGGCACGCGACCCGTACGGCACGGTCGACCGCGCCGCGCTGCGCCCCGGCGACCGTGAACTGCCGGGCGACGCCTGGCTGTCGGCCGAGGCCGAGGTGCTGGTGCCGGCGGCCGTCTCGTACGTGATCGACACCGCGAACCAGACCCGGATCACCGCCCGCTGGATCGCCGAGGCGGCCAACATGCCCGTACGGCCCGACGCGGAGGAACTGCTGGCCGCGCGGGGCGTCACCGTGCTGCCGGACGTCGTGGTCAACTCGGCCACGAACGCCTGGTGGTGGTGGACGCTGTTCGGCGACATCGGCGCGGATGCGGACGAGGCGTTCGCCCACACGCAGCGCTCGATGCGCGCTCTCACCGACCGCGTCCTGGCCCGCGCCGAGGCCGACGGGACGGCGCCCCGGGCCGCGGCGCACGCCCTCGCGGCCGAACGGCTGCCGCTGATCACCGAGCGCTTCGGCCGGCACCGGTGACGGCGGAGCGAGGGGCCACTCGACCGCGACCACGGGAACCGTTCAGGGCGAGGCTTTAGGGTGACGGCGTGGCAAGAGTGCGGTTGAGCGTGGCGGAGCGGCGTGAGGAGTTGCTGCGGGCCGCCGTGGAGCAGATAGAGGCGCGCGGCGTGTCGGCGGTCAGGATCGCCGATGTGGCCTCGACGCTCGGGGTGAGCAACGCCCTGGTGCTCTATCACTTCGCCACGAAGGAGAAGCTGGTCGCCGCCGCGTTCGCGCACGCGGCGGAGGGCGACCTGAGCCATCTGCGCCGACTCCTCGGCCGCCGTACGACGGCGCTGCGACGGTTGCGGTCGGCCGTACGCTGGTATGCGCCGACCGGTCAGGCCAAGGGCTGGCGGCTGTGGATCGAGGGCTGGGCGGCGGCGCTGCGCGAGCCCGCGTTGCAGGAGGTCACACGGGACCTTGACCGGCAGTGGAAGGCGGCCATCACCGAGGTCATCGCGCAGGGCGTGGCCGCGAACGAGTTCCGCTGCCCGGACCCCACCGGCACGGCCCTGCGCCTCACGGCCCTCCTCGACGGGCTCGCCGTACAGCTGACGTCGTACCCGGGCGCGGTGTCACGCGCGCGTGCCCAGGAGTGGGTGGACGAGGCGCTCGCCCGGGAACTGGGGCTGGAGCGGGAGGCGTTGACGGCGTCGGCGCGGTGAGGTCGCCGATGGCCGAGGGGCCGGTTCACCCCGGCCATGACAGCGGTGTGGGCCGCGCCCCTTGAGCAGGGCTCGGCCCACACACCGTCGAGGCGCCGCCTCAAGCCACCGAGCCGCCTCAAGCCACCGAGTCGATCCGCATCTTGATGTCGTCCGGGGACAGCGTGCCCTTGGCCGTCACATGGTCCCCCGACGACTCGCCGCGCAGGCGCCGCCCGATCCACGGCACCAGGTACTCGCGTGCCCAGTGGACGTCGTCCCGGCGGATCTCGAGGGTGCCGCGGGGCGGGAGCGGCGGCCAGGGCTGGTCCGGGTCGGCCGGCACCTCCAGGCCGAGGACCTGCCCCGCACGGAGCGCCACGCGCGTGTGCCCCTCGGGAGACAGATGGAGCCGGTCACCATCCCAGGCCCTGCGGTCCTGAACGGTCTTCAGGGACCACAGGTCGAGCACCGGACAGCCGTACCGGTCGGCGATGGCACGCACATGACCGTTGTACGTGGCGATCTTGCCCCGCAGATGCTTCAGCAGGGGCACGCCACGGGTGTCGAAGCCGGTCGTCACCATGACTGTGCCGACGGCGGAGGTGAGCCTGACAATCGCCTGCTCGAAGCGCTCGGCCACCTCGTCGGGGTCGGTTCCGGGTCGGATGATGTCGTTGCCGCCCGCACAGAACGAGACCAGGTCCGGGGCCAGTTCGACGGCCTTCGGAAGCTGGTCCTCGACGATCTGGTCGAGCAGTTTGCCGCGCACGGCGAGGTTCGTGTAGTTGAAGTCGCCCTCGGGCCGCCGGTCTGCGAGCAAAACCGCGAACCGGTCGGCCCAGCCGACAAACGCTCCGTCGGGGCCGGGGTCGCCGACGCCCTCGGTGAAGCTGTCCCCCACCGCAACGTACGACCCGATCACTGATCTGCTGTCACTCTTCGAATCGTCTGCCACATCGGCACATGATTCACCTTCGAATGTGACCTACGCGACCGTAAGGAAGGGTTGACGGGCGGTGAGATAAGCCACTTGTAAAGCGTTGACCAAACCTGGAATAAGCCTCTGATCAGGGGCGTTGTGGGCTCAACCGCCACACCCTGAAGTCGCTGATCCGGAAGTGGCTCCATGTGGTGCGGAACGCGAAGTGCCCGCCGGTGTACGGCTCCGGGTCGGTGTGGTCGAAGACGAGCCGCCCGTTGTCCCACCAGCGCACCGTCGAGCCATCGGAGACGATCCGGACCCGATTGGGCTCGTTCGCCACGAGCAGCGGCTCCGTGTAGTCGTAGAGCAGCGGGCGGATCCCCGCCTGGCCGACGTACCGGCGCATCCGGGTCGTGGTGTTCGTGTTGGCGCCGTAGCCGACGTAGTACGTCTTGAGGTAGTCGTACTCGGCGAGCGCCCCGCTCCGCGGCGTGGCGAAGATGTCGTCCGGGGAGCGGACGTCGGTGGCGTTCCAGAAGTTGTTCAGGTCGGAGACGCGGTCGTTGACACCGCCTTCCGATATGGGCGTGGCCGTGTATTCGATGACGTACGGCCCTTCCAGCCGCTTCTTGAACCAGACCGTCGCACCGGCGGGTACGTCGACCTCCAGGAGCCCGCGGGAGGCGGTGACGGTGCCGCCCTTCTCGAGCTCCACCGCCCATTGCCCCAGGCCATGACGGAAGTCGTCGTGGGCGATGAGGCGGCGGTGACGGGGCATGGCACTCGCCGTCCACGCCGGGGCGAAGGCTGCGAGGGCGGCGCCGGCGGCCAGGGTTCCGAATGCTCTACGCGTGGTCGTCAAGGGAGACGGCCCCTTCCGGGAAGTGAAGGTGGGCTGCGGCACGCGACGGGTGTCGGTGCCCGGGCAGTGGTGCGTGTACGTCGGCTGCGGGTGACCCCGCGCGGTCCGGCCGAGGCCGCACTCGGGATTCTGGGCGAGGGTGTGGAGGCGGGGGCACTCGAACCCCTTTTGCGAGAAGGGCGATCAGGCGGGTGGCCACCTTGCGATGGCCTTGAGTGCTGGGGTGGACGGTGCCGTTGAAGTCCCCGTCCGCCGACGAGAGCCAGTCGGTCGTGTCGACGAACTCGATGCGGGGGTCCGCGAGTTCACCGACCACGGCCGCGATGTCGTCGGCGTGGGCGCCGTTGAACGGGCGCAGCGCGAGGATGCGGGCGCGCGGTGCGGCGGCCCGCAGCTTGTCCAGGTAGGCGCGGTAGGCGGCGCGGAATTCGGCCGAGCCGTACGCCGCGTCGTTGGTGCCCTGGTTCACCACGATCACGTCGGCCCGGCGGTCGGAGTCGGCCCGGGAGCCCGCGTGGTTCCAGCCGTACGCGTCCGGGGCGGCCGGCACTCCCCCGTTGCCGGTCTGGATCACACCCTGGCGACCGAAGCCGACCTGGGTGAGCGAGGCACGCAGGGCGTCGGCGACGAGGGTGGGGTAGGCGGCCGTACCGTCGGCGCAGTCGGAGGTGTTCACCTCGCACAGAGCCATGACGCCCTGCGTGATGGAGTCACCGTAGAAGGCCAGCTTCCGGGTACTGGGGGCGCGTTGAGGCTGCAGACGCACGCCGTCGTCGAGCCGCAGTCCGGTCAGCACGACGCCCGTCTCCAGCGGCGGAGTCCACCGGTTGGCCCGGGAGAAGACGTCCTTGACGGAGATCTCGACCGAGTGGGGCCCCCGGCCGTCGGCCGCGATCCGCAGATCGCCCCGGTCGACCGCGTGCAGGCGCTTCGGCCCGCCGTCGACCGACACGTAGATCTGCGCGGGCACGGTGATCGAGGCGACGCCGAAGAGGGCGTGGACGCTGTCCCCGGTGAAGCGGAAGCGCAGCCGGGACCCCGAGTTGACGGTGATGGCCGCTTCAGAGGTGCGGCCCCAGTGCCCCTCGTAGACGAGACGCCTGTCGTCGGGGCGTACGACAGTCGACGCATCGGACGCGAAGGCGGGCTGCGAGGAACCGTGGAGCAAGCCCACGGCCACCGCGGCGGCCAGGGACGTACGTCTGTGGACGCCGGACACGGAAACCTCCAGGAGCCATCGCAGAAAGCGCTTGCACCATGATGGAGATCACTGTGGCCTCACCTTCCCCTCCTTGTCGACACCCTGGCCGGCTCTGCCACAAGACCGCAATGGAGCGATCATGAACGAGCACAGCCGGACACACCGAAGGCCGGACCCGGGGATCGAGGTCCGGCCTTCGATGGCGTGTCAGGCAGGTGGTTCCGAGGAGGGTCGTCAGCCGACCGGGACACCCTTGGAGCGGAGGTAGGCGACCGGGTCCAGGTCCGAGCCGTAGTCCGGCGTGGTGCGGATCTCGAAGTGCAGGTGCGGACCGGTCACGTTGCCGGTCGCGCCGGAGAGGCCTATCTGCTGGCCCGCGGTCACGGTCTGGCCGGCCGAGACGGAGAGCGACGACAGGTGGGCGTACTGGGCGTAGTAGCCGTCGGCGAGCTGGATGACGACCTGGTTGCCGTAGGCGCCGCCCCAGCCCGCGGAGACGACGGTGCCCGCGCCAACGGCCTTCAGTGCGGTGCCGGTCGGGGTGACGAAGTCGACGCCGGTGTGGTACCCGCTGGACCACATGCTGCCCGCCACCTTGTAGGCGGTGCTGACGGCGGCACCGGCGACGGGGGCGGAGAAGCCGGTGGCCGTGTCGGCGCTCCGGGCGGCCGTGGTCGTCTTCTTCGACGCGGAGGACTCCGTGGAGGACTTCGTGGAGGACTTCGAAGCGGACGAGTCCTTGGAGGGCGCCGAAGAGGAGGAAGGCGACGAGGACTTGGGGGCGCTCGCCGTGGCCTTCTTGCCGATCGTGAGCTTCAGACCGGGGTGGATCAGCGACGGGTCCTCACCGACGACCTCGCGGTTGTCGGCGTAGAGCTTCTTCCAGCCACCGCTGACGTTCTGCTCGTCGGCGATCTTCGAGAGGTAATCGCCGACTCTCACCGAATAGGTCCGCACGTCCGTCTTCTTCTCGGCGGCCTTCTTCTCGACCGCCTTCTTCTCGGCGGCCGGAAGGGACTGAACAGCCTTTTCCGAAGTGGACTGCGAGGGAGCGGCGTGGGCGCCGGTAGCTCCCATGAGCGGGAGGGCGAGAGCGGCGCCACCGGTTCCGGCGACGGCGATGGAGCGGGTGAAGCGCTGGGACTTCGGGCGGCGGTGCTTACCCTTCGCGGGCATGGCGAATTCCTCTCCGGCGCCTGCGAGGTGAGCTGTCGGGTGCGGGCTGGAGATGCCCGGCCGCGCCGAAACGCGGCTTTACCCCTAGCCGTTCCGGAGACCGGAACAGGCGGTTGTACCTGTGGGTCCCCCGCTCCTGCCGTGGTCGGGTGAGTGTGCGCGGGCTCCGGGCGGCGGCAGGATTGGGCGTCCGTCCGGATTGGTGGCGAACGTAAGCGAGGAAGACGCACGGGAACAAGTGAGGGGTTCCGTCCGAATGCGTTCCTGTTGATCCCTTGTGGGAATTCCCGGTCACCCTCCGTGGATTATCGGCGTGTCACGCGACCCAAAACCCCTGGAAAAACACGCGAATTACGTGAACATGACGGGCGACGCACGGTCACGAATATGACGCTCCTCACGTGACACCGCTCCAGCTTCCTTTACGCCAGAGCGAGTTGGAATGAAGGCACCAATTCGGACAGAACCCCTAGATGCGACGCAGTCGGATAACCGTCGCATCAAGGTCACCCTGCAATCCGGTGCGCAGTCCGTGATGCACCAGTACGGCACCTCGGTGAATTTCGCCCGTTTCAAGGCATTCGTACGACTCTGTCGGGTCGAGGGCGCGCAGCCGCAAGGCCGGCAGGGATTCGCCGTAGCTCTGGGCCTGGAGCCAGGCGAGGACGACCGTCTCGTCCCCGAGTACGTACTGCACCGCGCTCAGCCCGCCCCGCGGCGGCCGCAGCCGATAGAGGTCGCCGCGCTGCACCACGGGCCGGATCTCCTTGTAGAGCGTCACCCATTTCCGGGCCTCGGCGAGCTCTTCCTCGCTCCACTCGGAGAGGTCACCGCCGACGCCGAGCACGCCCGCCATGGCACTCACGAACCGGAAGCGCAGCGAGCTGGCCCGGTGGTTGAGCATGGCGTTCGGGCTGTCGGTGACCCAGGCGGCCATGACCCGGGCGGGATGGATCTGACTGAAGCCGTGCTGGATGGCGAGCCGGTCGAGGGGGTCGGTGTTGTCGGAGGTCCACACCTGGTCCGTACGGCTCAGCACGCCGAGGTCGATCCGACCGCCGCCGCCCGAGCAGGACTCGAAGGCGACGCCCGGGTGCGCGGCCCGCAGCCGGTCCAGCAGGCGGTACAGGGCGCGCACGTGGTCGACCCACAGGCGCTGCGGATAGGGCTCACCGGGCCAGCCGGCGTCGGTGAAGCAGCGGTTGAAGTCCCACTTCACATAGTCGATCGGGGCGCTGGAGAGGAGCCCGTCGAGCCGCTCCCAGAGGTACTCCTGGACGTCGTCGCGCGCCAGGTTCAGCACGAGTTGATTGCGGAACTCCGTCCGCTTTCGTCCCGTTTGGTGCTGAACCCAGTCCGGGTGAGCGCGGTAAAGCTCGCTGTCCGGGTTGACCATTTCCGGTTCGACCCAGATGCCGAACTCCATCCCGAGCGCGTGCACGTGTTCGGCGAGCGGCTTGAGCCCCGACGGGAAGCGGTCGGGGTTGGGCGTCCAGTCGCCGAGCCCGGCGCGGTCGCTGGTGCGCGTCCCGAACCAGCCGTCGTCGACCACGAACAGTTCGACGCCGATGGCCGCCGCCCGCCGCGCGAGCACGCTCTGCTGCTCCTCGGAGATGTCGAACTCCGTCGCCTCCCAGGAGTTGAACAGCACCGGCCGGTCCCGGTCCGCGTCCGGGATCACGTACGCGCGCTGGTACGCGTGCCAGGCCCGGCTCGCCCCGCCGAAGCCGCCGTCGCTCCACAGTCCGGCGAAGACGGGGGTCGTGAAGGACTCCCCCGCGGCCAGCCGCAGCAGGCCCGAGTCGTCGTATCCGGTCCCGCCGGTGATCTGCACGCGCGCGTCCGGGAGTTGAGCCACGGCAATACGCCAGGATCCGGACCAGCCGAGGGCGCAGCCGTAGACCTCGCCGCGCTCCTCGGTGGCGTCGGTGTCCAGCGCGACCCACGGCAGGTGCTGGTGCCCGGTGTGCCCGCGGCGGCTGCCGATGACCTTCTCGCCGTAGGTGAGGGGGGACCGCGCGAGCCGGGACTCGGCGCCCCAGCGGCCGTGCAGCTGGGACAGCCGCCAGTCCTCCCGGTCGGGCAGCGTCCAGGTGGCCGAGTCGGCGCGCAGCACCTCCAGGGCGGGCCCCTGGTTGTCCAGGGTCACCCACCGCTCCACGACGTCCCCGCGCATCCGGTAGTGCAGGGTGACGCTCAGCCCGCCGTCACAAAAGCGCAACCGCAGTTCGTCGTCCCCGGTCTCGTACCGCTCGAAACCCCACTCGGTGCCGCGCCGCTCGTCGGTGCGCACGGACAGGGCGGGCCGCACGAAGCGGGGGCCGCCCTCGACCGGGTACTCCTCGCGTCCATCGAGCGGGGACTCGAAGGGCCAGTACGCCGGCAGCGGGCGCACGGCGAGGGCCTCGGCGTCGGCGAGGGCGATGCGTGGCCCCCAGTGGAGGTGCAGGAGCTCGTCGCCTTCGGTCAGATGGACGGCGTAACTGCTGGTCGGCCCGGTCAGGAGCCACGTACGACCGTCGTTGGAGATCTCCAGCATCAAGCCCTCACAGATGCGAACAGGTGCAATCAAGTACCAACATCATCATGCGCACCGCGATGCCGAGGCAACGCCTGTGGACAACTCATTGGCCCAGGAAGCCATGTCGTATCGTCGAGAACGCACCCCGTCGGCCGCACCGCAGAGCCGCGTCGGCGGGGCCGACTGGGAGGAGCCCCCGTGACGCAGCAGATCCCGTCGACCGAGCCCGAACTGGCCGGAGTTCGCAACTTCCGCGATGTGGGCGGACTGCCGACAGTGGACGGACGGCGGGTGCGGTACGGAGTGCTGTTCCGCAGCGGCCACCTCGCGCACGCGACCGAGGAGGACGCTGCCTTCCTGGACTCCCTGGGGCTGCACACGATCTTCGACTTCCGCAACGCGGCCGACCAGAAGCTCGAAGGGCCGGACGTCGAGCTGCCGGGCGTACGCAATGTGAACCTGCCGCTGTCCGATCCCGCGGACGGCGCCGAGTTCTGGAAGATGGTCCGGGACGGCAACCTCGACGAGCTCAGGGCGATCCTGGCGGACGGCAAGGGCGCGGGCCGGATGATCGCCTCGTACCGCACGATCATCAAGGAGCGCACCGCCGAGCACTCCCGGGTGCTGCACGCGCTCGCGGAGGACAGCGTCCCCGCCCTGATGCACTGCGCGGCCGGCAAGGACCGCGCCGGGCTGTCCATCGCTGTGACGCTGCTCGCTCTCGGCGTCGAGCGCGAGGCGATCCTCACCGACTACCTGGAGTCCAACGCCAAGCACCGCCGCTACAAGGTGCACCGCAGCAGCAGCTCCGCCTCGGCCTACTCCCCCGAGGTCATGGAGCTGCTCAGCCCGCTCTTCGACGCACGCGCCGAATACCTCATGGCGGCCTTCGAGACGATCAAGGAGACGTGGGGCGGCGTCGACACCTACCTGGAGCAGGGCCTGGGGGTCACCCCGGAGATCCGGGAGCGGCTGCGGGAGCGCCTGCTCGACTGACCCCCGGCCGCCGCCTCGCCCCCACCCCGCACCTGTGTTTGGCTCCGCGCATCTACTTCCTCGCTCGGCACATCTACTTCCTCGCTCGGCACATCTACTTCCTCGCTCGGCACATCTACTTCGCACCCACCTCGAACAGCAGGTAGATGAAGGCCGCGAACACGTGCCCCACCGCGATGTAGATGATGAGTCGCACCCACAGGGCGCGCGGGAACCGCTCCTCCATGTCCCTCATGGCGTCACTCCAGGGGTGGGGCCCAGGCACAGCGTGGCCGTGGGGCTCTGCAGCAGGGTGTGGACGAAGAGAAGCTCGACCCCGCCCTGGTCCTCGGCGGCGATACGGTGCGGGGTCAGGGAGTCGAAGTGCGCGCTGTCGCCGGGCGCGAGCCGGTGCGTGGTGTCCCCGAGGCGCAATCGAAGCCGCCCCTGGAGCACGTAGAGCCACTCCTCGCCGGGGTGCACACGCACGATGTCGCCCTGCGCGCCGTACGGCACATGGACGCGCAGGGCCTGCATCCCGCGCCCGGGCGCGCCTGCCTGCCAGTACGTCCAGCCGCCCGCCGCGGTCGGTTCCATGTCGGCGGCGCGCACGACGGCGTCCCGGTCGGCGACCGTTTCGCCGAGCAGTTCGGAGACGGTCGTACCGTAGATGCGCGCGAGCGCGAGCAGCATCGGCAGCGAGGGCTGACGCTGCCCGGTCTCCAGGCGGGAGAGGTGGGCCGGCGACAGCCCCGCGGCGCGGGCCGCGGCCTCCAGGGTGAGGGAGGCGCGGCGGCGCAGCGCACGGAGCTGGGGCGCGACGACGGGGAGGGCCTCCCGCCCCGTCGAATCGGCCTCCGGCTCGATCTCGGAAGAGCTCATGCTCTCCATTCAGCCGGAGGCTTGCCTCTGCGGCAAATTCCTTGCCTCAGAGGCAAAAGATCCCAGGCTGATCTTCGGGGCCTACCGGTTGGCAACCGCCTGCTTGATCAATGTCTTGCCGAAGTCCCACACCAGCCCGCCCCCACTGTGCGCGTCGTCCATCACATCCGTGAAGGCGTCGACGAACCGGTCCACCTCCCGCTCGCCGATGATCAGCGGCGGAATCAGCTTGATCACCTCCAGGTGGTCGCCGGAGACCTGGGTGAGGATCCGGTGCCGCCGCAGCAGCGGTACGACGACCATCTGCGCGAACAGGCCCTTGCGCGCGGCCTGCAGCATGGTCCACCGACCCCGCAACTTCAGCGAGTGGGGCCTGCCGAACTCGATGCCGACCATCAGGCCGCGGCCACGGACGTCGGCGAGCAGCTCGTACTTGTCGATCAGCGCCGCGAGCCGGGATTTCAGCAGCTCCCCGGTCGCCCGCGCGTTCGCGACGATCTGCTCGTTCTCCATGACGGACAGCACGGCGAGCCCGGCCGCCATGGCCTGCGCGTTGGACCCGAAGCTCGCCGAGTGGACCAGCACGCGGTCCATGGACGAGTAGACCTTCTTGAAGATCCAGTCCTTGCCGAGGGTGGCGCCCACCGGCACATAGCCACCGGACAGCGCCTTGGCCACGCACACCAGGTCCGGCTCGACACCGTCCTCGTGCTGGTAGGCGTAGAAGTCGCCGGTACGGCCGAGGCCCGTCTGCACCTCGTCGGCGATCAGTAGCGCCTTGTGACGGCGCAGCAGTTCCTGGGCCGCGCGCAGATAGCCGGGCGGAGCCTCGTGCACGCCCTTGCCCTGGATCGGCTCGACGATCAGGGCGGCGACGTCACCCTTGGTCAACTCCCGTGCCAGGGCGTCGAGATCGCCCAGTGGTACGGCCGTGTCGGGCAGCAGCGGGGCGAAGCCGTCCCGGAAGCCGGACTCGCCGTTGACGGACAGGGAGCCGGTGGTCAGCCCGTGGAAGGCGTGGTCGCAGTACAGGATCCGCGGCTTCCCCGTGACGAACCGCGCGAACTTCAGAGCGGTCTCCACCGCCTCCGTACCGCTGTTGCCGAAGAACACCCGGTCCAGGTGCGGGCTGTGTGCGAGCAGCTTCTCCGCCAGCAGCCCGGGCAGCGGCTGGCAATCGAAGCGGGTGAGGTCGGCGAGGGAGGCGTCGAGGACGTCGTGCAGCGCCTTGCGGACGACGGGGTGGTGGCGCCCCAGGCCCATCACCCCGAACCCGGCGAGCATGTCGAGGTGGTCGTCGCCGTCCGCGTCCCAGAAGTACGCGCCCTCGGCCCGCTCGTAGACCTTGTCGAAGCCGATGGTGTGCAGCATGCGCGGGAGCTGGTGGTTGAGATACCTGGCGTGCAGCTCGTAGCGCTCGGCTCCGCGCTCGGACAGGAGTCTGCCGAGGTCGAACTCGGTGGTCATTCCGCCTTCTCCTTGACCGACACGGCCTTCTCCTTGCCCGGCACGGCTTTCCCCTTGCCCGGCACGGCTTTCCCCTTGCCCGGCACGGCGTTTCCGTTGACCGGCACGACGCTACGACCGCCCTGGCCGCCGTCGCCCCGCTTCGCCCCGGCGAGACCGTCCTCGGCCTCCTTGAGGGCCAGGCTCGCGCTGATCCGTCCGGCGATCTCGACGGGCGTGAGCCCGATGTCGGCGAGCACCTCGCTCCGCTTGGCATGCGCGAGGAACTGCTCCGGGATGCCGAACCGGCGTACGGGCACGTCGACATCGGCGTCGCCCAGCGCCAGCGCCACGGCGGCGCCGACCCCGGACGAGCGGCTGTTGTCCTCCACGACGGCCACCAACCGGTGCTGTACGGCCAGGGGCGCGAGCGCGGGATCGACGGGCTTGACCCACCGTGGGTCCACGACGGTGCAGTTGATCCCGCGGGCCTGGAGCAGTTCGGCGGCCTGGAGGCACACCGGGGCCATCACGCCGACGGCGACCAGCAGGACATCCGGCTCGCCGGTGTCCCGATGCAGTACGTCCAGCCCGCCCACCCGGTCGACCGCCGGGATCGACGGCCCGACCGACTCCTTCGGGAACCGCACCAGGGTCGGCGCGTCGTCGACGGCCACGGCCTCCCGCAGCTGTGCCCGCAGCTGGTCGGCGTCGCGCGGCGCGGCGATCCTGAGGCCGGGCACGACCTGGAGGATCGACATGTCCCACATGCCGTTGTGGGAGGGCCCGTCGGCTCCGGTGACGCCGGCCCGGTCCAGCACGAAGGTCACCCCGCACCGGTGCAGCGCGACATCCATGAGGAGCTGGTCGAAGGCGCGGTTCAAGAACGTCGCGTACACGGCGACGACGGGGTGCAGTCCACCCGTCGCGAGCCCCGCCGCCGACACGGCCGCGTGCTGCTCGGCGATCCCGACGTCCCACACCCGGTCGGGGAACCGCTCCGCGAACTTGCCGAGCCCGACCGGGTGCAGCATGGCCGCCGTGATCGCCACGACGTCCTCGCGCTCCTCCCCGATCCGCACGATCTCGTCCCCGAACACCGAGGTCCAGGAAGGCCCGTTGGACGGCGCGAGCGACTCGCAGGTCAGCGGGTCCATCACACCGACGGTGTGGAAGTGGTCCTCCTCGTGGGCGAGGGCGGGCTCGTAGCCGCGCCCCTTCTCCGTGAGGCAGTGGACGAGGACGGGCCCGTGGAAGCGTTTCGCACGCCTGAGCGCGGACTCGACGGCCCCTATGTCGTGCCCGTCGATCGGGCCGACGTACTTCAGGCCCAGGTCCTCGAACATGCCCTGCGGGGCGAAGGCGTCCTTGAAGCCCTTCTTCGCGCCGTGCAGGGACTCGTAGATCGTGTTGCCCACGAGCGGGGTCCGCAGCAGTACGTCCTTGCCCCAGGCCAGGACCTTCTCGTAGCTGTCGGTCGTGCGCAGGGTCGCGAGGTGGTTGGCGAGGCCCCCGATGGTCGGTGCGTACGACCGCTCGTTGTCGTTGACGACGATGATCAACGGCCGGTCCTTGGCGGCCGCGATGTTGTTCAGTGCCTCCCACGCCATGCCGCCGGTGAGCGCCCCGTCGCCGATCACCGCGACGACGTGGCCCTTCTCCCCCTGCACCTGACGGGCCTTGGCGAGCCCGTCGGCCCAGCCGAGCGCGGTGGAGGCGTGGCTGTTCTCGACGATGTCGTGCTCGGACTCCTCGCGCGAGGGGTAGCCGGACAGGCCTCCCTTGCCGCGCAGCTTGGAAAAGTCCTGACGCCCCGTCAAGAGCTTGTGTACGTAACTCTGGTGACCGGTGTCCCAGACGATCCGGTCGACCGGTGACTCGAAGACCCGGTGGAGCGCGATGGAGAGTTCCACCACCCCCAGGTTGGGCCCGAGATGTCCGCCGGTCCTGGCGACCGCGTGCACCAGGAACTCCCTGATTTCGTCGGACAGTTCACCGAGTTCCGCCTCGGACAGCGCCTTCAGGTCACGTGGTCCCCGGATGCTCTCCAGAATCGTCACGCTCGGGCCCCCTCTCGGTCCGTGCCTTGCTTCAACTCACAGTCACTTCTGGTGTCCCCGTGACGGTGGGGGCGCCCGATGCGGCCCCGTCCTGCTCCATCTGCTCGGCGATCTTCATCGCCTCGTCGATCAGGGTCTCCACGATCTTCGACTCGGGGACGGTCTTGATGACCTCGCCCTTCACGAAGATCTGCCCCTTGCCGTTGCCGGAGGCGACCCCCAGATCCGCCTCCCGCGCCTCACCGGGGCCGTTGACCACACACCCCATGACCGCGACACGCAACGGCACTTCCATGCCTTCGAGGCCCGCCGTGACCTCGTCGGCCAGCTTGTAGACGTCGACCTGGGCGCGGCCACACGACGGGCAGGAGACGATTTCCAGACGCCGCTGCCTGAGGCCCAGTGACTCCAGGATCTGGATGCCGACCTTGACCTCCTCGGCGGGCGGGGCACTCAGGGACACCCGGATGGTGTCGCCGATCCCCCGCGACAGCAGCGCGCCGAAGGCGACGGCCGACTTGATCGTGCCCTGGAAGGCGGGGCCGGCCTCGGTCACCCCGAGGTGCAGCGGATAGTCGCACTGCTCGGCGAGCAGCTGATAGGCGTTGACCATCACCACGGGGTCGTTGTGCTTCACCGAGATCTTGATGTCCCGGAAGTCGTGCTCCTCGAAGAGCGACGCCTCCCACAGCGCCGACTCCACCAGCGCCTCCGGCGTCGCCTTGCCGTACTTCTGCAGCAGCCGCCTGTCGAGCGACCCGGCGTTCACGCCGATGCGGATCGGCGTGCCGTGGTCCTTGGCGGCCCGCGCGATCTCCTTGACCTTGTCGTCGAACTGCTTGATGTTGCCGGGATTGACCCGTACGGCCGCACAGCCCGCCTCGATCGCGGCGAACACGTACTTGGGCTGGAAGTGGATGTCCGCGATCACCGGGATCTGCGACTTGCGGGCGATGGTCGCGAGGGCGTCCGCGTCGTCCTGCGTGGGGCAGGCGACGCGGACGATCTGGCAGCCGGACGCGGTGAGTTCCGCGATCTGCTGGAGGGTGGCGCCGATGTCGGACGTACGGGTCGTCGTCATCGACTGCACCGACACGGGGGCACCGCCCCCGACCGCCACCGGGCCGACCTGGATCTGCCGCGACACGCGCCGCTCGGCGATCGGCCGGAGGGGTACCTCGGGGACACCCAAGGAGATGGCGGTCATGGCGTCACTCCCGGGTCCCGGAGACCGTCTCACGCATGGCGCGCAGCGACTCCTTGAGCGAGCCCATGGTGGCCAGGACGGCGGTGGGCTCGTAGCCGCAGTGCGCCATGCAGTTGGCGCAGCGCGGGTCCTTGCCGCGGCCGTACTTGTCCCAGTCGGTGTCCTCGATCAGCTCGCGGTACGTGGGGACGTACCCGTCGCTCATCAGGTAGCAGGGGCGCTGCCAGCCGAACAGCGAGTAGTTCGGGATCGCCCAGGCGGTGCACGGGAAGTCGACCTTGCCTTCGAGGAAGTCGAGGAACAGCGGCGAGTGGTTGAGCCGCCACTTCCTGCGGTTGCCGCCCGCGAAGGCCTTCTTGAACAGCTCGCGGGTCTGCTCGACGCCGAGGAAGTGCTCCTGGTCGGGGGCCTTCTCGTAGGCGTAGGCGGGCGAGATCATCATCTCGTCGACCTTGAGGTCGTCGTTGAGGTAGTTGAGGACCTCGATGATCGTCTGCGGGGTGTCGGTGTTGAAGAAGGTCGAGTTGGTGGTGACCCGGAAGCCGCGCCGCTTGGCCTCCTTGATCGCCTCCACGGCCTCGTCGAAGACGCCCTCCTTCGCCACGGACTCGTCGTGCCGCTCGCGCAGGCCGTCGATGTGCACCGCGAAGGCGAAGTACGGGGAGGGCGTGAACTTGTCCATCTTCTTGCGCAGCAGCATGGCGTTGGTGCACAGGAACACGTACTTCCGTTTGGCCACCAGTTGGCGCACGATCTCGTCGATCTGGGGGTGCATCAGCGGCTCACCGCCGGCGATGGACACCATCGGCGCGCCGGATTCGAGCACCGCTCCCACCGCCTGCGCGACCGGCATGCGCTGCTTGAGCACTCCGGCCGGGTGCTGGATCTTGCCGCAGCCCTCGCACTTGAGGTTGCAGGCGAAGAGCGGTTCCAGCTCGACGATCAGCGGAAACTTGTCCCGCCTGCGGAGCTTCTGTTCGGCCAAGTATGTAGCGACCTTGATGGATTGACGCAGCGGCATGGCCATCTGGCTCACCTCCTGGGGAGCAGCAAAGAACGGTGCCATTCGAAGAAAGCGGGGAGAACGGAACGAAGGACACGGAAAGCCGATATTCCACCGCGCAACGTGCCGATCCGGACGAGTTCATGCTCTGGAGCGTCCACGACCACTCGTACGGCCGCAACCGGGCGCTCGCCCGCGCGGACGGCGCTCAGGAGCGTGGCCGCCGACTCCATGTCGACCGCGATTGCGCCGGTCGCGCACAGATCGGACCGTTCCTGACCACGGATGATGTGGTCGGAACCGGTGAGCGGTCCGGTGTGGACGGTGCGGCCGGGGACGGCCCGCGCGAGCTCTTTGACGAGTAGGTCCGTTCCGACGCACGGAACGGTTCCGCCCGGATCCCGAGTCTCCTCGGCGACGACCAGATCGCCGGGGTGCATACCGGGAGCGAGCCCCGCGCAGAAGCCCGTGGCGAGCACCGCGGCCCCGCTCAGGGCCGGGTCGGCCAGCACCCGGGTGACGGAGCGCTCGGCAGCCCTGGGCCCCATGCCCGTACGGAGCACGGTGACCGGCCCGCCGGCGCCGCCGCGGTCGCTGGTGCGCAGGGCGAACTGCTCGATGCCGAGCGCGCAGGCGATCAGCAGCGGCACCGGAGCGGGCGGGGTGCTCATCAGCTGCCCTTGTGCCGGTCGGAGAAGGGCTCTCCGTGGACGTACCGGCCGAGCGCGGTGAGCGGGAACACCTGCCGGTAGAGGTGGTAGTTGATCGAGAAGTCCCACGGGAAGCCGGTCCCCGTGAAGTACGGCTCGTCCCAGGAGCCGTCCTCCCGCTGGGTGGCCGCGAGCCACTCGATGCCGCGCTCGACGGCCTTGGAGTCCTTCTCCCCCGCGGCCAGCAGCGCCATCAGCGCCCACGCGGTCTGCGAGGCGGTCGAGGCGCCCTTGCCGCTCCACTCCTTGACGTACTTGTAGGAGCGCAGGTCCTCGCCCCAGCCGCCGTCGTCGTTCTGGACGGACTCCAGCCAGGTCACGGCCCGGCGGATCGCCGGGTGCGAGCCCGGGAGCCCGGCCGCCACCAGGGCGGGCACCACCGACCCGGTGCCGTAGACGTAGTTGACGCCCCAGCGCCCGAACCACGAGCCGTCCGGCTCCTGTTCGGCGAGCAGCCACTGGATGCCGCGCCGGGTGCGCGGGTCGTGGGCGAGGCCCTCGACGGCGAGCATTTCGACGACGTGCGCGGTGACGTCCGCCGACGGCGGGTCGATGACCTCGCCGAAGTCGCAGAACGGCAGCCGGTTGGGGAACGGGCTGGTGTTGTCGACGTCGAAGGCGCCCCACGCCCCGTTCTTCGACTGCATCCCGAGGTTCCACCGCACCCCGCGCCCGATCGCGCCCTTCACCCGCTCCGGGTCGTGGTGCTTGACCCTGCGCAGCGCGAGGACCACCTCGGCGGTGTCGTCGATGTCGGGGTAGTTGTCGTTGTGGAACTCGAACGCCCAGCCGCCCGGCGGCAGTTGGGGCCGCTTGACCGCCCAGTCGCCGGGCCGGACGATCTCCTCGCCCAGCATCCAGTCCGCGGCCTTGACGATCTGCGGATGGTCGGCGGGCACACCGGCGTCCACGAGCGCGATGGTCGCCAGGCACGTGTCCCAGACCGGCGACTGACAGGCCTCGATCATCCGGGCCCCGTCCTCGCGCCAGACCGCGAAACGGTCCAGCGACACCAACCCCTCGCGCATCACGGGATGTTCGAGGTCGTAGCCGAGCAGGTGCAGGGCGATGATCGAGTAGACCGCCGGCGGCTGGATGCCTCCCCAGCAGCCGTCGTTCTCCTGCCGCTCGATGATCCAGCGGGCGGCGCTGTTCATGGCGGCTCTGCGCAGCCTGCGCGGGGCGACCTTGCGCAGCTGGTGCAGCGCCTTGTCGAGCCGCTGGAAGGCTCCGTCCCAACTGGCTGCCGGGGCAAGGGGTTTGGGCGGGTTGGGGTGGGCGGGGTCGGTGTGCAGTTCGTCGAGCGGGAACGGCGCGGGCCGTACCGGGCGCTTCGCGGAGACGATCGTCAGTGGGACGATGGTCTGCCGGGCCCAGCAGCCGAAGTCGTAGATGTTGAGCGGGACCCACTTGGGGAAGTAGATGAGCTCCGGAGGGAGTTCGGGCAGGTCCTCCCACTTCCACCAGCCGAACAGGGCCAGCCAGATCCGGGTGAAGACCCGGGCGGCGGCGATGCCGCCCTGCTCGCGGATCCAGGCGGAGGCCTTGGCCATGTGCGGGGCGTCCGGCGCGTCGCCGGCCAGGCGCAGGGCGACATACGCCTCGATGGTGGCGGAGAGTTCGCCCGGCCCGCCGTAGAAGGTGGCCCAGGCGCCGTCCTCGCGCTGCTCGCCGCGGATGAACAGGGCGGCGGCGTGGGTGGTCGGCTCGTCGCGGATGCCCAGGAACTGACGGAGCAGCAGGTCCTCGGCGTCCATGGTGACGTTCGTCTCCAGGTCGCCCTTCCACCAGCCCTGGGCGTCCTGCTTCGCCAGCAGGAAGTCGGTGGCGCGCCGGACCGCGCGTACGGCGGCTTCGTGCACCCCGGCCGCCACGGGGTTCTCGGTGTCGCTGGCCGCGGCTGCCCGGGGCGGGAGTGCCCCGGTGCTTCCGTCGGTCGTCGCTGTCATGGCTTCCCCTTCGTGCAGTGCTCCTGGTAGTGCGTCTGCTGTGGGTCCGCCGTCGGCCGGTGCGCTGGTTCCCGCCACACCGGCCGGCGACTACGCGAGGGCTATTCGACCGATATTGATCATCTCTCTTCGCCCGGTGGTGATCATCTCTTCCGTACGACGACGAAGTCGGCGAGCGCCGTGAACCGCGCCCGCACCTGCTCGGGCATGTCGACGGCGTCGAGGGCCTCGACGGCGACGGCGTGCTGGCGGCGCGCCTCCTCGGCGGTCCACTCCCGGCCGCCCGCCTCCTCGATGAGGGCGGCGCGGGCCGCGAACTCCTCCTCGGAGAAGTTCTCGAAGTCGCTGCTCTTTGCGTCGGCGGCGAGGATCTCGCCGAGCCGCTCGGAGGCGGAACCGCCGGCCGCGAGGGCGGCCACGACCGGCAGGGACTTCTTGCGCTGGCGCAGGTCGCTCCAGGTCTGCTTGCCGGTGGAGACCGGGTCGCCCCAGATGCCGAGGAGGTCGTCCACGGCCTGGAAGGCGAGGCCGAGGTGGTAGCCGTACTTCTCCAGGGTGTCGGCGGTGCGGTCGTCAGCGCCGCCGAGGACCGCGCCGATGGAGCTGGCGCAGGCGAGCAGGGCGCCTGTCTTGTTGCCCTCCATCTCCAGGCACTCCTCGACGCTGACGCGGTCGCGGTGCTCGTAGGAGATGTCCTGTGCCTGACCGTCGATCAGGGCGCGGGTGGCGGTGGTCAGACGGCGGGTGGCGCGTCCGGCCTCGACGGTGCCGAGCTCCAGCAGGACCTCGTTGGCGAGGGCGAACAGGGCGTCGCCGACGAGGATGGCCTGGGCGGGGCCGTGCACCTTCCAGACGGTGTCGCGGTGGCGGCGCTGTTCGTCGCCGTCCATCAGGTCGTCGTGCAGCAGGGAGAAGTTGTGGACGAGTTCGACGGCGACGGCGCCGGGGATGCCGACCTCGGGTGCGGCGCCGGTGACCTCGGCGGAGAGCACCGCGAGGGCGGGGCGTACGGCCTTGCCGCCGTCACCGGCCGTGGGGTTGCCCTCGGCGTCGATCCAGCCGAAGTGGTAGGCGGAAACGGTGTCCATGGGAGGGGCCAGGCGGTCGATCGCCGCCCGCAGTACCGGTGTGGCCAGGGTCCTCCCGCGCTCCAGGAGCGCGGTCACGTCCACCGCGGTCTCTCGAGCGGCCTTCTCGGCCGGGGGCACAGTGGGCACGGTCTCTCCTCTTGTTGCGGTACCGGGGGTGCGGGGGCCTGCCGCCGTGCGCTGGTTCAGCATCACGCCGCCTCCTCGACGTCGAAGAGGTGGCTGGGGCGGGGCCGGCCCAGGGCGCTCAGCGCGGCGCCGGCCGCACTCACGCCACTGCGGACCGCACTCTCCATGGTCGCGGGCCACCCTGTGGCGGTCCACGCTCCGGCCAGGTAGAGGCCGGGGACTTTGGTACGGGCGCCGGGCCGCAGCCGCCCGACGCCGGGAGTGGGAGCGAACGTCGCGGTCCGCTCCCGGGTGACGAAGAAGTCCTTCACCTGCGCGCCGCGCGCCCTGGGCAACAACCGCTCCAGCTCGGGCAGATACCGCTCGCGCAATGCGGCGACGGGCTCGTCGATCTCGTCCTGCGCGGCGGACTGGGACAGGGCGAGGTACTGGCCGTCCTTGAGCCCGGAGGCGTCGGTCCGGTCGAACACCCACTGCACGGGGGTGCCGAGGGCCGCGAAGAACGGGCGGCTGAGCACCTTGCGGTCGTACACGACATGGACATTGAGGATCGGCGCGGTCCCGATCTCCAGCAGCTGTTCCGGCGCGTCGAGGGCACCCCCGGGCAGCAGGTCGTACGCCTCGCGTTGCGCCACGGCGAGTACGACCGCGTCCGCCCGGAGCGTCTCGCCGGGAACCTGAACGCTCCAACGCCCGTTTTCGTCAGTGGAGATGGAGGTGACGCGTGTACGGACCTCGGTACGAACGCCCGCGGAGTCGAGAGCCTTGCGGGCCAGCCGGTCATGCAGTTCGCCCAGCGGGACGCGCGCCCATCCGATGTCGGCCGCGCCCGGGTCGGAGAGCAGACCGGTCTTGAACACCATCGCGGCGAGCCCCAGCGAGGCGTCGCCCGCGACCGCGTTGAGGGTGGCGACCCCGACCAGATCCCACAGGGCCTCGATGGCACGCGCCGACTGACCGTGCGCGGTCAGCCAGCTGCCGAAGTCCTGCGTGTCCAGGATCGGATCGGCGAGGTCGAGGCCCTTGAGCGCGAGCGCGGCACGCCCGACCTTGGCGCGATCGGCGAGCGACAGATGCGGATAGGTCGCCAGGCTCCGGCCCAGGTGCAGGGGTACGGGCAGTTCGTCGCGCCGCAGCCTGCCGAGCCGCCGCCCCTCGGGCCGCGCGACGTCGACCACGGGCACGTCGAGACGATCCTGCAGTGGTGCCAGCGCCGATCCCTCGATCCGGTCGAGGAACCAGCGGTAGGCGGTGCAGCAGCGCAGATACACGTGCTGGCCGTTGTCGACGACCAGTTCGCCGCGCTGGAAGGAGAAGGCCAGGCCACCGAGCCTCGGCCTGCCCTCGATCAGGGTGACACGCACTCCGGCGTCGGCGAGCGCGAGCGCGGCGGTGATGCCGGCGAGCCCGCCGCCGACCACGACGGCGTCCCTCCCCGGGCGTCCCGGGATGTCCGCGAGCGACCCTTCGGACCCCATGCCGTCGGTCATCGTGCACCCTCCCCTGCGCGACCGCCGTGCCGGTGCTCGAACGGTGCACGGCCGGTCGTCTCAGTCAGGGACGCGGCCCGGCAGCGGAGGGTTGCCCGCCACTTTTCGCCGGTGGCATCACCTTGGACCGGAATGTCCATCAGGCACGCCTCCTGACGGTACGACTGACGGTTCGACGAGTGACATGCCGGGCGTCCAGGCCGCTCAGGCCGCGCACCGCGACGTACGCCTTCTCGCGCCCGGGCAGGGAGACCCGGCCGCGCAGCACGGCCTCCGGGTCGCGCTCGATGCGGTCCAGGAGGCGGCGGTAGATGCCGGCCATCGCGGCGACGCAGGCGCCGCTGCGCCGGTCCAGCATGGGGAGCAGCCGGTAGCCCTCGGCGAAAAGGGCGCGGGCCCGACGCACTTCGAAGTGCACGAGGCCCGCGAAGTCGGAGCCCTCCGGTGGTGTCGACCCGCTGAAGCCGTTCGAGCAGCCGAATTTGGCCAGGTCGTCGGAGGGCAGATAGGTGCGCCCTCCTTCGGCGTCCTCGCGGACGTCGCGCAGGATGTTGGTGAGTTGCAGGGCGAGCCCGAGCGTGTCGGCGTACTCCGACGCGCGCTCGGCGCCACGCACCCCCGCCTCCGTGCCGAAGACACCGAGCGAGAGGCGGCCGATGGCGCCCGCGACACAGCGGCAGTAGACCTTCAGGTCGTCCCAGGTCTCGTAGGTCTCGCCGCGCACATCCATCAGGACGCCGTCGATGAGCTCGTCCAGGCCGCCGAGCGGGATCGGAAAGATGTCGGCGGCATGCGTGAGGGCGACGGCCACGGGGTCGATGTCGTCCTCGTCGACCGACCGGTCACGGATCCGGGTCAGCAGCTTCCGGGTGTCCTCGAGCCTGGCGATCTTGACCTCGGCGGTCAGCGCGCCGTCGCCGATGTCGTCGACGCGGCGCGAGAACGCGTACAGCGCCGACATCGCGCGGCGCTTGGACGTGGGCAGCAGCCTGATGCCGTAGGCGAAGTTACGGGCCTGCTGTCCGGTGACGGCCTCGCAGTAGCTGTAGGCGGCGAGTACCGGTGCGGACGCGTGTGGTGCAGACTCCACGGTCCGGATCACCCCTCTCCTCGCAGAGTCACGCCCACCTCGCGCAGCAGCTGGAGCTTGCTGGCCTTCGGCGGGCCGGGAAGTACGTCGTATTCGGCGGCGGCGATCGCACGGATCGCCGCCCTTCCCCCCGCAACGAAACCCGCGAGCAGCAGCTTGAGCCTGCCGTGGACGCTACCCACCAGGGGGGTGCCTTCATTCAGGAGGTTCCGGGCACGTTCGGCTTCGTATGCAACCAGTGCGCGCACCGATGCGCCTGCTGTTTTTGCCGCCAGATCGGTTTCCTCGACGTGAAAACGCTTCATGTCGTCCGCCGGCAGATAGATCCGGTCACGGCCGAGGTCCTCGGCGACGTCCTGGAGGTGCTCGACGATCTGCAGCGCCGTGCACACCGCGTCGGAGCGGCGGATCCGCTCGGGGGTCGCGGTGCCGGTGACGGCGAGGACGAGGCGGCCGACCGGGTTGGCGGACAGTTCGCAGTAGGCAAGGAGATCGTCGTAGGTCTCGTACCGCCCGACGAGCTGGTCCTGGCGGTTGGCGGCGATCAGGCCGAGGAAGGGCTCGGGGGTCAGCGAGCGGCGGCGGACGGTCGGCTGCAGACGGCGCAGCAGGGGGTGACGCGGGGTGCCGTCGAAGACGCGGCGCAGGTCGGCCTCGAAGGCGTCGAGGAGGATCAGGCGGTCCTCGGCGTCCTCGGGCGACACGCCGAGCAGACGGGCGTCGGCGCCGCCGGGGGCGAGGTCGCCGTCGCCGATGTCGTCGACGAGGCGGGCGAAGCCGTAGACGGCCATGAGGTCGGTGCGCCAGGCCCTGGGCAGGAAGAACGGCGCCACGGGGAAGTTCTCCGCGGCGGCCTTGTCGAGCGTGCCGCGCTCCGGATCACCTGGGCGCGCGCTTGGTCCCGTCACCGCGGACTGCCTGGCGCGGGGACGGCACATGCTGCGTGGAGCTGGGGAGTTTCCGTAGCCATTGCCGTCACATCTCCCGTTCTACACCGCAGACCCAATGCGCACTATTTCGGACACGCCGCCCGACTGTCGGCGCCGCAGCCCGGAGAGAGGGGTGTCGCGCGTTATCGCCCCACTTGCCGCGTTTCGGTACCGGTACAGCTTACGTTGTACAACGGGGCGCGACCCGTGCGGGTGTCCTGCACATCACAACAACGCACCGATTGGCGTCAAGATTCCTATGGCCAGCCGGAGTTGACGTTTCCTTTGCAGACGCGGGCCCCGCCGGGGCAGTTCCGGCGGGGCCGTGGGAAGCCTGCTGGGCCGCTCGGCCCATGTCCGGGTGGACTACTTGCCCGTGAACTTCTCGTACTCCTTGAGGACCTCGTCCGTAGGACCGTCCATCCGCAGCTCGCCGCGTTCCAGCCACAGAACGCGGTTGCAGGTGTCGCGGATCGACTTGTTGTTGTGACTGACCAGGAACACGGTGCCGGCTTCCTTGCGCAGCTCGCGGATGCGCTCCTCGGAGCGCTTCTGGAACTTGCGGTCGCCGGTGGCCAGCGCCTCGTCGATCATGAGGACGTCGTGGTCCTTGGCCGCAGCGATGGAGAAGCGGAGCCGGGCCGCCATGCCGGAGGAGTAGGTGCGCATCGGCAGGGTGATGAAGTCGCCCTTCTCATTGATGCCCGAGAAGTCGACGATCTCCTGGTAGCGCTCCTTGATCTGCTCGCGGGACATGCCCATGGCGAGCCCGCCCAATATGACGTTGCGCTCGCCGGTCAGGTCGTTCATCAGGGCCGCGTTCACGCCGAGCAGGGAGGGCTGGCCGTCGGTGTAGACCTTGCCCTTCTCGGGCGGGAGCAGACCGGCGATGGCGCGCAGCAGGGTGGACTTGCCGGAGCCGTTGGAGCCGATGAGGCCGATGGCCTCGCCGCGGTAGGCGACGAAGGAGACGCCGCGCACGGCATGCACCTTGCGTACACCCCGCTCCTCGCCGCGCTTCAGGATGCGGCTGAGGGCGGCGGTGGCGCTGCCCTTGCCGGTCTTGGCGCCGTTGACGCGGTAGACGATGTGCAGCTCGTCGGCGATGACGGTGGGGATGCGGGCATCCGTCTTCTGCTCAGCCACGGCCGTACCTCTCTTCCGCCTTCCAGAAGTAGACGAAGCCGCCGACGGCGAACAGCACGGCCCAGCCGAGCGCGGCCGCCCAGGCGAGGTGGGGCAGGTTCGAGTAGTCGTAGCCGTCGATGAGGGCGAAGCGCATCAGGTCCATGTAGATCGCGGCCGGGTTCCACTGCAGGACGGTCGCGATCCAGTCCGGCCGGTCCTCAAGCATGATCGGGATGGAGAACATCACGCCGGACGCGTACATCCAGGTACGCATCACGAAAGGCATGAGCTGGGCCAGGTCCGGGGTCTTGGCGCCCGCGCGGGCCATGATCATCGCGAGGCCGGTGTTGAAGAGGAACTGCAGCGCCAGCACCGGCACGATGAGCAGCCAGGACAGGCGCGGGTAGCTGCCGAAACCGACCGCCACCACGAACAGCACGATCATCGAGAACAGCAGCTGCTGGAGCTGCTGCAACGCGAAGGAGATCGGCAGCGAGGCGCGCGGGAAGTGCAGGGCGCGGACCAGGCCGAGGTTGCCGGAGATCGCGCGTACGCCCGCCATCACCGAGCTCTGGGTGAAGGTGAACACGAACACGCCGGTGACGAGGAACGGGATGTACACCTCGCGGTTCATGCCGCGGTCGGCCTTGAGGATGAGGCCGAAGATGAAGAAGTACACCGCCGCGTTCAGCAGGGGCGTGGCCACCTGCCACAGCTGGCCGAGCTTGGCCTGGCTGTACTGGGCGGTCAGCTTCGCCCGCGAGAACGCGAGGATGAAGTGCCGCCGGTCCCAGAGCTGGCGGACGTACTCGAACAGCGAGGGGCGGGCGCCGCTCACGGACAGCCCGTACTTGGCGGCGAGCTGTGCCGCCGTGAGGCCCTCGTCGGGCGACGGAGGCGCGCTCACCGCGACTGAACCGTCGTGCGTTGTCTCACTCACCAGTTGAAACTTTCGTCTTCGAGATGCGCAGCCTGTGCGGGCCTGGCATGAACCCTCGGGCCCGGTACGGCCCGGTTGCTCTAAGGGTCGAGCTTGTCAGATGACGGGAGGCCGGCCCAGTCGAGTCAGCCGCCACACCGTACGCCACTTCATGGGCCTGCGGGGACCGCACGGGGTGGTCCAGCCTTCCCTGAATCCGCCGAACCATGCCTTCAGGGCGGGCCGGGAGGGGCGGCGCAGGAGCGTGAGCAGCATCCAGACGCCCAGATAGACCGGGACGAGGGGGGCGGGGAGGTTGCGGCGGGCGAGCCAGACGCGGTTGCGGGCGACCATGCGGTGGTAGACCGCGTGCCGGGAGGGTGCGGTCGTCGGGTGGTACAGCACCATGTCGGACCGGTAATCGATCATCCAGCCCCCGTCGAGGGCCCGCCATGCCAGGTCGGTTTCCTCATGGGCGTAGAAGAACTCGTCCGGCAGCCCGCCGACCTCGGCGAGGACCTGGGTCCGCACGGCGTTGGCGCCACCGAGGAAGGTGGTGACCCGGGAGGAGCGCATCGGGTCGGAGGCGCGCAGCCGGGGGACGTGGCGGCGCTGGGTTTCGCCGGTGTCCGGGTCGGCGATGCGGAAGCTGATGATGCCGAGCTTGGGGTCGGCCTCGAAGGCCTGGCGGCACAGCTCGGCGGTGTCATGGTGGGCGAGGAGGCCGTCGTCGTCGAGGAACAGCAGGATGTCGACATCGCGGCCGCTGGGGCCGAAGGCCTCGATGCCGACGTTGCGGCCGCCGGGGATGCCGAGGTTCTCGGGCAGCTCGATCGTGCGGACGCCTTCGGGGACGTCGGGCACCGGGGAGCCGTTGCCGACCACGACGACCTGGACCCGGTCGCCGTCCTGCTTGGCGACCGAGTCGAGCAGGGCACGGAGCTCGTCGGGGCGGTTTCCCATGGTGATGATCACCGCGCCGACCTTCATGCCGCTCACTTCAGCCTGCTCGAAGCGAGGATGGACACGAGGTGCAGCAGGGTCTGCAGCAGCGCGATGCCGGCCAGCACCGCGACGCCGAGCCGGGAGAAGAACAGGTCACCGCGGGCCTGGTCGGCGATCGCCAGCACCAGGATCAACAGGGACGCCTCGATGCCGAGGATCAGCCGGTGGAACTTGAGCGCGGCGGCGGCCTTGCGGGCCAGCGCCATGCCGGAGGAGCGCATCTCGGAGGCGGCCTCCTTGACCGGCGCCAGCCCGTTCTGGTGCCGGGCGACACCGACGAGGTCGGTCTCCGCCTTGATCAGGATCGCGCCGAGCGCGGCCAGCGTGCCGAGGAAGGCCCACAGCCAGTCGATACGGCCGCTGCCCCACAGGTCGGCGGCGCGCAGGCCGAAGCCGACGAGCACCGCGGCATCGGTGAGGTAGGCGCCGACGCGGTCCATGTAGACCCCGCCGAGCGAGTACTGCTTCCTCCAGCGCGCGATCTCGCCGTCGACACAGTCCAGGAGCAGGTACAGCTGGACCATGACCACGCCGAGCACCGCCCCCGGGATCCCCGGCACCAGGAGTGCCGGGGCCGCGAGGACACCACAGACGGTCATCAGGTATGTGAGCTGGTTGGGCGTGACCCTGGTGTTCACCAGGTAGCGGTCGACCCGCAGGGACACCTCACGCATGTAGAGGCGTCCCATCCAGTGCTCACCGCTGCGCCGGTCCTTCACCCCCGGGGGGTGAACGACGGGGCGGAGTTCAGCTACCGATGGCCTTGACATAGTCGGCGTAGATGTCCTTGATCTGGTCGGTTGTCAGGTCGAGGTGTTCGAGGATCGTGTAGCGGCCGGGCCGGGTCTGCGGAGCGAACTCCACGGCGCGGACGAACTCGTCGTCCGTGAAGCCGATCTCCGCCGGCAGTACCGGCAGTCCGTGCCGACGCAGCACCTCGGCCATGTAGGCCGACTCCTCGTGGGCTCCGCGCAGGTACATCGCGAAGGCCGCGCCCAGTCCGCACTGCTCGCCGTGGGCGGCGGCGCGCTTGGGGAACAGCAGGTCGAAGGCGTGGTTGATCTCGTGACACGCGCCGGAGGACGGGCGGGAGTCACCCGACACCGACATGGCGATACCGCTGAGCACCAGCGCCTCGGCGAGTACCTGGAGGAAGTGGGTGTCCCCTATGCCGCCGGGGTGCCGGAGTACCGCCTCGCCGGCCTGGCGGGCGATCGCGGCGGCGAGGCCGTCGATCTTCTCGCCGTTGACACGGTTGGCGAGCTCCCAGTCCGCGATCGCCGAGATGTTGGAGATCGCGTCGCCGATGCCGGCCCGCACGAAGCGGGCCGGGGCCTCGTGGATGACGTCGAGGTCGATGACGACGGCGATCGGGTTCGGCACGCCGTACGAGCCGCGGCCCGCGTCGTTGTCGAGGGTGGCGACCGGCGAGCACAGACCGTCGTGCGCGAGGTTCGTCGGTACGGCGACCAGGGGCAGGCCGACGCGCGCCGCGGCGAACTTGGCACAGTCGATGATCTTGCCGCCGCCGAGTCCGACGACGGCGTCGTAGTGGCCGGACTTTATGTCACCGGCCAGCCGGACCGCGTCGTCGAGGGTGCCGCCGCCGACCTCGTACCAGGTCGCGCCGGGCAGCGCGGGAGCGAGCCGCTCCTTCAGCCGGGCACCGGAGCCGTTGCTGACGGCTACGGCCAGCTTGCCGGAGTGCGAGATGCGCTCGTCGGCGAGCACACAGGCCAGGTCGTCGAGGGCACCCGGGCGGATGTCGACGACGAGCGGCGACGGGATCAGTCGGGTCAGTACTGGCACGCGATCTCCCGTCCGCGGGCGAGATCGTCGTGATTGTCGATCTCCACCCACTTGACGTCGCCGATCGGCGCCACGTCGATACGGAAGCCGCGGTTCACGAGCTCCTGGTAGCCGTGCTCGTAGAACTGCTGCGGGTCGGTCTCCCACACGGTCTTGAGCGCGTCGGCCAGCTCGGGTGCCGCGTCCCCCTCGATGAGGGTCACGCCGATGTACTCACCGGTCGCCTCGGCGGGGTCCATCAGCTTGGTGATCTTCGTCATGCCCTTCTCGGGGTCGACGACGACCTTCATCTCCTCGTCGGCCAGGCTCTTCACCGTGTCCAGGGCGAGGATGATCTTCTTGCCCTCGCCGCGGGCGGCGAGCAGCGTCTTCTCGACGGAGACCGGGTGCACGGTGTCGCCGTTGGCGAGGATCACGCCGTCCTTGAGGGCGTCACGGCCGCACCACAGGG
Source organism: Streptomyces sp. SD31 (assembly GCF_052068475.1). NCBI lineage: Bacteria > Bacillati > Actinomycetota > Actinomycetes > Kitasatosporales > Streptomycetaceae > Streptomyces > Streptomyces sp. SD31. Next base: position 445,312 of record NZ_JBQHCX010000006.1, read on the forward strand.
AGTAGGCGTTGTTCCACTCCTCTGCCTTGTCGTTGTCGATGAGGGTGAGCTTCAGGCCGTACTTCTGCTCCAGGGCTTCCTTGCGCTCGTACACGGCCTCCTTGCGGTAGCCGACGATGATCGCGACCTCGGTGAGACCGATCTCGGCGAAGTTGCCGAGGGTCAGATCGAGAACCGTTGGTTCGCCCTCTATGCCCGCGGGCCCCACCGGCACCAGAGCCTTGGGAAGGCTGTCGGTGTAGGGGCGCAGACGCCGTCCGGCGCCGGCCGCCAGCACGAGGCCGATCATGCGGGTTCTCCTTCATCGTGTACGGCGGGTGCCCCGGAGGACACCCAGAAGCGGATGCTCTCGACGAGCACCACAAGGGCCACAACCACGGCCAGGGCCGTGAGCGCGACCTTGAACTGCGAGGCGGTGAGCGCGGCGGCCAGGACGATGACGAGCAGCGTCCGCCCTTCGTGCCCCCCGATGACGCGCACCAGCCAGGCCGGGGGCGCTCCGGCATTGCCGCGGATGCGGTACACCGTGTCGTAGTGATGGTAGGCGACGGCCGCCACCAGGCCGAAAGCCGCGGGAAGGGCTCCGTTCACCTCCGCTTTGGCCGCGAGCAGCAGAACGGTGCCGTACTCGGCGGCGCGGAAGAGGGGCGGGACCAGCCAGTCCAGGGCGCCCTTGAGGGGCTGGGCCACGGCGGCGGCCGAGGTGAGGACGTAGAGGGCGGCCATGGCGACGGGGAGCACGCTGCCGTACGGCTCCAGTGCCGCGGCGCCGACCAGGAGCACGGCGCCCGGCAGCGCGACGAAGGCACGCGATCCGAGCGGGCCCCGGGCCGGAAGCTTCCGGAGGAACCGGGCCAGGCCCTGGGCCGCCGGCCCACTGTCGGCGAGGTCCGCCAGCGCCTGCGCCGCCCGGTCCGTGCGCTGAGCCTTCCGCGTCAGCGACCGCAGAACGCGGCCCGCCGTGGTGTACGTCGCCGCGAAGGCACAGCCGATGAGCAGCGCGTAGAAGGTGATGCGCGGGGTCGTGACCGCGGTCAGCACCGCGATCATCGCCCAGCGCTCACCGATCGGCAGCACGATCATCCGCCGCACCCACACCGTCCAGCCGACGCTGTCGAGCTTGTCGGAGAGGGCGGCCGTGGGGCTGGTGTTGGCGGTGGCGTCGTGGTTGGCCTCGTTGAAGGAGAAGTCCACGACGTGCCGGCAGGTCTGCAGGACCATCGCGCCGAGGGCGAGGGCCCAGACGTCGTCGCCGCCGCGGGCCGCGCCGAGGGCGAGTCCGGCGTAGTAGGCGTACTCCTTGGCCCGGTCGAAGGTGGCGTCCAGCCAGGCGCCGAGCGTGGAGTACTGAAGCGAGTAGCGGGCGAGCTGGCCGTCGGTGCAGTCCAGCACGAACGAGAAGATCAGCAGGAGGCCTGCCGCGATGAACCCGCCGCGGGTCCCGGTGGCCGCGCAGCCCGCCGCGACGAGCGCGGTGAGCAGGGAAGCGGTGGTGACCTGGTTCGGGGTCAGGCCCCGGCGGGCGCACCAGCGGGCGATGTAGCGGGAGTACGGGCTGATGCAGTAGGTGGTGAAGAAGCCGTCGCGGGACTTCACGGCCGACTTCAGGCGTACGGCCTCGTCATCGACGTTCGCGACGGCCTGCCGTGCCTCGTTGCGGGCCTGCGGGTCGGCGGGGACGGCGGCGACCAGGCTGCCGAGCTCGGGGCGGTGGACGTCGGTGCCTTCGTCGTCGAGGGCGGTGACGATGCGGTCGGCGAGGCTGTCGACGGCCACCGCCGTACCGCCGCCCGCGGAGTTCTCCCGGGCCACCGCGCGGGTCAGGGCCTGGCGGCCGGCGGGCTGGGCGGTGACGGCGCCCGGGATCGCGGCGAGCGGGAAGCGGGGGTCGGTCAGGCCGAGGCGCAGCGCGTGCAGGTGGCCGACGAAGCGGGCGTCGACGAGGGCGACCCGCTGGTCACCGGGCACCTGGGCGAGGAGCGTCTCGGCGTCGGCCGGGTCGGTGGCGATCCGGACGTCGTAGCCGAGGGACCGCAGATCGCCCTCGATCGACGATCCGGGGACCGGCTGACCGGTGAGGATGGCGGTCGACAACCGAAAACTCACTCCCTGGGTGCCGGCGTGTCCGCGCCGGTCATGTACGTGGGTGGCAGCGCCCGTTGGCGGGGCCCTGTCGTCAAGGGGACGTCGTCCGCCCGAAGGGCGGGCCGGGCGGCGTGTCGGCAGAGGCTATCGGATGATGGGAAGCCTGCGTTCACCGGCCGTTTGGCGGAGCGATCAACGTGGTTCGCCCAGAGCCCTGCCGCGATCATCATCGGGGATCCCGGGGGCCGCCCACAAACTCGTGCTCACAGACCGGGGCATCGCGGACATTGTGTGTCTCGCCTGTTCCTCCACATAGGGTGGGCGACCATGACATGGCTGATCACAGGCGGAGCCGGCTACATCGGAGCACATGTGGCGCGGGCCATGACCCATGCCGGAGAGCGTGTCCTGGTACTGGACGATCTCTCGGCCGGGTTTCCCCAGCGGCTCCCGTCGGACGTCGCACTGGTCGAGGGCTCTTCGCTCGACGGTGACCTGCTGAAGCGGGTCCTGGCCGAGCATGCGGTGACGGGTGTGGTGCACCTCGCCGCGCGCAAGCAGGTCGGGGAGTCCGTGGCGCAGCCGACGCGCTACTACCGGGAGAACGTGGGCGGCCTCGCCACGCTCCTGGAGGCGGTCGCCGAGGCGGGGGTGAAACGATTCGTCTTCTCGTCGTCCGCCGCCGTCTACGGCAACCCCGATGTGGATCTCATCACGGAGGACACGGCGTGCGCGCCGGTGAACCCGTACGGCGAGACCAAGCTCGCCGGTGAGTGGCTGGTGCGGGCGACGGGCCGGGCGCACGGCATCGCGACCGTGTGCCTGCGCTATTTCAACGTCGCGGGCGCCGCCTCGCCCGAGCTGGCGGACACAGGCGTCTTCAACATCGTCCCCATGGTCTTCGACCGGCTCACCCGCGACGAGGCCCCGCGGATCTTCGGCGACGACTATCCGACGCCCGACGGCACCTGTGTCCGCGACTACATCCATGTCGCCGACCTCGCCGAGGCGCACCTGGCGGCGGCCCGCCGGCTCACCGCAGCGGACGCGAGCGGCGATCTGACGGTCAACATCGGTCGCGGCGAGGGCGTCTCCGTGCGCGAGCTGATCACCGTCATCGGCGAGGTCACCGGCGACCCGCGCCCCGCCGTCGTGGAAGCACGGCGCCCCGGGGACGCGCCGCGCGCGGTCGCCTCGGCCGCGCTGGCCGCCGAGGAACTCGGCTGGACGGCTCGGCGCGGGATACGCGAGATGGTCGAGTCGGCGTGGCAGGGGTGGCTGCTGCACCACGGCGGCCGGTCGAGCGGCTGATCATGCAGGGCCCCTGACCTGCGGATCGTTTCCGCAGGTCAGGGCACATGACAACGGTGTTCAGTGCCGCGTTGCCCGATACCCCCCGCCCGTAGTTCACTGTGATCCCGGGCGGATGTTCCGACCGTCGGACGAACCACGGAAGGGCGGCTTTCTCATGGGGGCTGGGCACGATCACGGGCATGCGCACACGCACGCGCCCACGACCGGCACGGCGGCGGCCGCCTATCGGGGAAGGCTGCGCGTCGCGCTGTCGATCACGCTCGGCGTCATGGTGGTCGAGATCGTCGGCGGCGTGCTCGCGGACTCGCTGGCCCTGATCGCGGACGCGGCGCACATGGCGACCGACGCGCTGGGCCTCGGCATGGCCCTGCTCGCCATCCACTTCGCGAACCGCCCGCCGAGCGAGAAGCGGACCTTCGGCTACGCCCGCGCGGAGATCCTCGCCGCCCTCGCCAACTGCCTGCTGCTCCTCGGCGTCGGCGGCTATGTGCTGTACGAGGCGATCCAGCGGTTCTTCACGCCCGCGGACACCGAGGGCGGCCTGATGATCGTGTTCGGCGCCATCGGCCTGGTCGCGAACATGATCTCGCTGACGCTGCTGATGCGCGGCCAGAAGGAGAGCCTGAACGTGCGCGGCGCCTTCCTGGAGGTGGCCGCGGACGCGCTGGGCTCGCTGGCGGTGCTGATCTCGGCGGTGGTGATCCTGGCCACCGGCTGGCAGGCCGCCGACCCGGTCGCCTCGCTGGTCATCGGCCTGATGATCGTGCCGCGCACCTTCAAGCTGCTGCGCGAGACCCTGGACGTGCTGCTGGAGTCGGCCCCCAAAGATGTCGACATGGCGGACGTACGGGCCCACATACTCGCCCTGGACGGTGTCGAGGACGTCCACGACCTGCACGCCTGGACGATCACGTCCGGCATGCCGGTGCTGTCGGCTCATGTGGTGGTGCGCTCCGACGTCCTGAACGCGATCGGCCACGAGAAGATGCTGCACGAGCTCCAGGGCTGCCTTGGCGACCACTTCGACGTGGAGCACTGCACCTTCCAGCTGGAGCCGGTCGGGCACGCGAAGCACGAGGCCCGGCTCTGTCACTGAAACAGACGCACGGTCCGATAAAACGCCAGTACGGACGGAATGCAGCGATCCGGTGATCGGTCGCGTCCTCATGCCCACAGCGTCCCCGCAGGCGGTTCCGGGCCCGCCGCGCCGGGCACGATCAACTTCCGGGAGCGCCGGTTTCGTACGGCACACTTGGGGCGCAAGACCGATGCGAAGGATGGGTATGCCGATCACACCTGCGACCGCGACGCACAGTCCGTCGAACGGCGCCGCAGACGCGATTTTGCTGGAACTGGTCGACGAGAACGGTGTGACGATCGGCACCGCGGAGAAGCTCGCCGCCCATCAGCCGCCGGGGCAGCTGCACCGCGCCTTCTCCGTGTTCCTCTTCGACGAGCGAGGCCGGCTGCTGCTCCAGCAGCGGGCGCTCGGCAAGTACCACTCCCCCGGTGTGTGGTCCAACACCTGCTGCGGTCACCCCTACCCCGGCGAGGCGCCCTTCGCGGCCGCGGCCCGGCGCACGCACGAGGAACTCGGCGTCTCGCCGTCGCTGCTCGCGGAGGCGGGCACGGTCCGCTACAACCACCCGGACCCCGACTCGGGTCTGGTGGAGCAGGAGTACAACCATCTCTTCGTCGGCCTGGTGCAGTCCCCGCTGCGGCCGGATGCGGAGGAGGTCGGCGCGACGGCCTTCGTGACCTCCGCCGAGCTGGCGGAGCGCCATGCGAAGGACACCTTCTCGTCCTGGTTCATGACGGTGCTCGACGCGGCCCGTCCCGCGATCAGAGAGCTGACAGGCCCGTCGACCGACTGGTGACGGGAGTGACGGGAACTAGGGCACGCGCACGGGTTTGAGCGGGACGGCGGACCAGATCACCTTGCCGCCGCTCGCCGTGTGCTCGACGTCGCACACGCCGCCCGCCTCCCGCGTGATCTCACGCACCAGGAGCAGCCCGCGGCCGCCGGTCTGGCCGTGGTCGGCCTCCAGCGCGGTCGGGCGGTAGGGGTGGTTGTCCTCGACGGACACCCGCAGCCACTCGGCGCCGACGGCGACCTCCACCGCGAGCGTCGGCGACAGCAACGCCGCGTGCCGCACGGCGTTCGTGACCAGCTCCGAAACGATCAGCAACACTCCCTGGACCAGGTCGTCCGAGACCGGCACGCCCTGGCGGTACAGCAGGTCCCGTACGGCGTGCCGCGCCTGCGGGACCGAGGCGTCGACGGCGGGAGCGGTGAACCGCCAGACGCCCTCGTACGGCAGTGGATCCGGCGGCCGCTGACCGAGGGGCTCGTCCGCGCCGCCTGCTGGGCGTGGGCCGGACCCCCGCCCGTGGTTCTCCATCGTCCGGTCGCCACCCTCGCGCTCGATTGTCACCACACGTCGAGTGTTGGTAACGCGCACGTCCGGACCGTGGAACTGAACACAAGTCAGCAGGTATCGAGCGTTTTTGACCGTTGGCGTATGACGCCGTCAGATGTGGGACCGCTCCTGTCCCGCTCGTGCCGACTTGGCGAACTATTCGGGTTGTACGGGTTTGAGGGCCGTGCGAACCGTGGGCCGCGCACCGTCGGACGGACCTTCTTGATCGGCCGTTCGGTGCGGGCGGATAGCATCCGGGCCATGGAGCCCCAGCTGCTGCACAGCGTCGCCGACTCGGTCGCCACCGTCGTCATCCACCATCCGGCCAAGCGCAACGCGATGACGGCCGCGATGTGGCGGGCGCTGCCGCCGCTGCTCGACACGCTGGCCGCCGATCCGGCCGTACGGGCGCTGGTGGTGACCGGTGAGGGCGGGACGTTCTGCGCGGGCGCCGACATCTCGACGCTCCAGGGGTCCCCTCAGGAGCCGCAGGCGCTGGCCGTGGCCGCCGAAGAGGCGCTGGCCGCGTTCCCGAAGCCGACGCTGGCCGCGGTCCGGGGACACTGTGTGGGTGGTGGTTCGCAGTTGGCGGCGGCCTGTGATCTGCGGTTCGCCGAGGAGGGGTCGCTGTTCGGGGTGACGCCGGCGAAGCTCGGGATCGTGTATCCGGCGTCCTCCACGCGGCGGTTGGTGTCCCTGGTGGGGCCGGCGACCGCCAAGTACCTGTTGTTCTCGGGCGAGTTGATCGACACCGAGCGGGCGCTGCGTACGGGGCTGGTGGACGAGGTGTTGCCGGCGGGCGAACTCGGCAAGCGGGTCGTGGAGGTCACCCGGGTCCTGGCGTCGCGTTCACAGCTGACGCAGGCCGCGGCGAAGGAGTTCGCGGACGGGCGAACCGACCGGGACGGTCACTGGGCGGAGCAGGCGCGCGCAAGCGGCGACACCGCGGAGGGCGTCGCCGCGTTCCTGGAGCGCAGGCAGCCGCGCTTCACCTGGACTACGTCAGGCTGAATCGGCTGTCCGTGCGGAACTCCTCGACGAGGTGGGCGGGCGCCTTCTGCGGGGAGCCCGCGTCGTAGGGCGGCTGCGGGTCGTACTCGATCAACAGCTGTATCGCCTGGGCGTGTTCGTCGCCGGTGATCTTCCCGGCCAGGGTCAGGCCCATGTCGATGCCGGCGGAGACCCCGGCCGCGGTGACGTACTTGCCGTCGGGCACCACCCGCTCGCTCGTGGGCTCGGCGCCGTACTGCGGCAGGAAGTCCAGGGTGAGCCAGTGGGAGGTGGCGCGGCGACCCTCCAGGAGGCCGGCGGCGGCGAGCAGCAGCGAGCCCGAGCAGATGGACGTCGTCCAGGTGCTGGTGGTGTCGGCGGCCCTGAGCCACTCCAGGAGGGCCTTGTTCTCGATCTCGGCGAAGGTCCCGGGCCCGCCCGGCACCACGACGATGTCGGGGTGCGGCACATCGGCCAGGGTCTTGTCGGCCGTGAGGGCGAGGAATCCCGTGTCGGCGTATACGGGCCCCGCCTGCGCGGCGACGAAGTCGACCTGCGCGTGCGGGACGCGGCTCAAGACCTCGTAGGGCCCCACGATGTCGAGCGCGGTGAAGCGGTCGTAGAGGACCATGGCGATCTGCATGGATGTCCCTTTCTCAGGGGCTTGGGCCGGGTTCACCGGACGTCGGCGGGGCGGAACCGGCGGCGGTACTCGACCGGGGCCGCCCCGAGGCTCTTGACGAAGGCGCGCCGCATGGCCTCGGGCGTGCCGTAGCCGCAGGCGCGGGAGATCTCCTCGATGCCGTCGCCCGTGTCCTCCAGGAGGCGGCGGGCGTGTTCGAGACGGACCCGGTCGACGTACCGGCCGGGGGTCGTACCGGTCTCGCTCTGGAAGGCGCGGGCGAAGTGACGCGGGGAGAGGCTCGCCCGAGCGGCCAGCGCCTCGACCGTCAGATCGGCGTCGGGGTGCTCGGCGATCCAGCGCTGGACCTCCCTCAGGGGTTCGCGCTGTGCGGTCTGGGCAGCGAGCTGGGCGCTGAACTGGGCCTGGTTTCCGGGCCGGCGCAGGAAGACGACCAGGTGGCGGGCGAGCGCGAGGGCCACGTCGCGACCCAGGTCCTCCTCGACCAGGGCGAGGGCGAGGTCGATGCCCGAGGTGACGCCCGCGGAGGTGGCGACATGTCCGTCGCGTATGTAGATCGGATCCGGGTCGACCTCGACGGCCGGGTGGTCGCGGGCGAGCTTGTCGCAGTACGCCCAGTGGGTCGTGGCCCGACGGCCGTCCAGCAGGCCCGCCCCGGCGAGCAGGATCGCACCGGTACAGACCGAGACCAGACGCTCGGCACTCGGGCCGTGCTCGCGCAGCCAGTCGGTGAGGCCCGGTCGAGGGCTGCGCGTGCCTTCGCCGCCCGGAATGACGAGGGTGTGCGGGGCGGGGGCGTCGGCGAGGGCGTGATCCGGTACGAGGGTCAGGCCGCTGGAGGTGCGGACGGGGCCGCCGTCCAAAGAGGCCGTACCGATGCGATACGTACCCGGCGTGCTCTTCTCGGCCCCCGTGAAGACCTCCAACGGCCCGGTCACGTCGAGGCTCTGCACGCCGTCGAAGAGTACGAAGAGAACGGTTCGCTGCGCCATGCCGTCGATTCTTCGCGGACCCGGGAATGGCCACAAGGACGCGTTCCCCACCTTTTCTGCCATGGCCGTTTCACGGCTCCTCTGGACGTACCAAGCGGTTGGTAACGTCCGGGGGCACGACTACTGCCGCGCTCGGGATCACGCATCCCAGGGCCGTCAACTTCGCGGTACGGGCCGCCGCGCTGGGTCCGGTCGGTGCGGGCGCGGTGACGGCGGCGTTCTACAACTCCAAGCACGAGCTGGTCGCCCGGCACGTACCCGCGGTCTGGGCGACCGCCTCCCCCGAGGACGTGCTGGCGGCACGCGCGCGTGCGGTCGACGCCCTGCTGCGGCGGCTGCTCGGCGAGGAGGCGGTGGCGTCCGCGGAAGCCTGTTCGCGCAGTGCCCCGAGGAGCCGCACCTGGCGTACTTCCACGCCGCCACGCTGCGCGAGCACCGCGGTGACGGGCATCTCGCCGTACTGATGTCCGTGGGCCTCGACGGGCTGGAGGCGGTGACCCACACCGCGACCGGCGAGGGCATGTCGCCGAAGTGGGTGTTCTCCACCCGCGGCTGGGCCCAGGAGGACTGGGACGCGGCCTGCGGCCGACTGCGCGAGCGAGGTCTGCTGGCGGACTCGGGCGACCTCACGCCGGAGGGCGTCGCCCTGCGTGAGGAGATCGAGGCAGAGACGGACCGCCTGGACCGGGCGCCGTACGAGCGCCTCGGCGAGGAGGGGGTCGCACGGCTGACGGAGCTCGGTGCGGGGTTCGCGCGGGCCGCGGTGGCGGCGGGGGCGTTTCCGGCGAATCTGCTCGGCAGGGGCTGAGGCCTTCCAGCGGGCCCAGGCACGGACGGGACTCCTTGACGGAACTCCTTGATCGGGTCCGCGCTGCATGGCGGGCCCGAGTCGCGGTACCCGGCCCTCAACCGGCCGTCGTGGCCGGAGAGGAAAGGGGAAGCAAGTGTTCCGTGCAATCGCAGACGTGTTGCGGCAGATCGGCGGTGCGATCGCCACCGTCGTGACGCTGCCGTTCCGTGCCCTGGCCCGGCTCTTCGGCGGCGCATCGAGCAGTACGCGAAGCCGCAGGGCCTGATTCTCGCCCCGCCACGACCGGCCGGGGTGCCGCCCTGATCCCCGGTTGTCGGTGCCACCTGCCACAATTGCCGCGCAACCTCAGTCAGAAGGCGGGACGGGATCGTGACGACACCCCTCGTAGGGTCCATCGAAGGCAGGATCGCCGCGGAGCTCGGCGTACGAGAGCGGCAGGTGAAGGCTGCCGTGGAGCTGCTCGACGGCGGTTCGACGGTGCCTTTCATCGCCCGCTACCGCAAGGAAGCGACCGAGATGCTCGACGACGCGCAGCTGCGCACGATCGAGGAGCGGCTGCGCTATCTGCGGGAGCTGGAGGAGCGGCGGACGGCCATCCTCGACTCGGTGCGCGAGCAGGGCAAGCTGACCGAGGAGCTGGAGGAGCGGATCCGCGGCGCCGAGACCAAGGCGCGGCTCGAGGACATCTATCTGCCGTTCAAGCCCAAGCGCAGGACCAAGGCGCAGATCGCGCGTGAGGCCGGCCTTGAGCCCCTCGCCGAGGGGCTGCTCGGCGACCCGACGGTCGACCCCGTCGCCGCCGCCGCGGCCTTCGTCGACGCCGACAAGGGCGTGGCCGATCCGCAGGCGGCCCTGGAGGGCGCCCGGGCGATCCTCACCGAGCGGTTCTCGGAGGACGCCGACCTGATCGGCGAGCTGCGGGAGCGCATGTGGGTGCGTGGGCGGCTGGCGGCCAAGGTGCGCGACGGCAAGGAGGAGGCGGGCGCGAAGTTCGCCGACTACTTCGACTTCGCCGAGCCGTTCACCGAGCTGCCCTCGCACCGCATCCTGGCGATGCTGCGCGGCGAGAAGGAGGAGGTCCTCGACCTCGTCCTGGAACCGGAGGAGCCTACGGACGGTCCCTCGTCGTACGAGGGGATCGTCGCCGCCAAGTTCGGGATCGCCGACCGCAGCCGTCCCGCCGACAAGTGGCTGAAGGACACGGTCCGTTGGGCCTGGCGGACCCGGATCCTCGTCCATCTCGGCATCGACCTGCGGCTGCGCCTGCGCACGGCCGCCGAGGACGAGGCGGTGGGCGTCTTCGCGGCCAACCTCCGCGACCTGCTGCTCGCCGCCCCGGCCGGCACGCGCGCGACGCTGGGCCTGGACCCCGGCTTCCGTACGGGCGTGAAGGTCGCGGTGGTCGACGCGACCGGCAAGGTCGTCGCGACGGACGTCATCTACCCGCACGTCCCGGCGAACAAATGGGATGAGGCGATCGCCAAGCTGGCGCGGCTGGCGAAGGAGCACGCGGTCGAACTGGTCGCGATCGGCAACGGCACGGCGTCCCGCGAGACCGACAAGCTCGCCGGTGAACTCATCACGAAGCACCCCGAGTTGAAGCTCACCAAGGTGATGGTGTCCGAGGCGGGCGCCTCGGTGTACTCGGCGTCGGCGTTCGCCTCGCAGGAGCTGCCCGACATGGACGTGTCGCTGCGCGGCGCGGTGTCGATCGCCCGCCGTCTGCAGGATCCGCTGGCCGAGCTGGTGAAGATCGACCCGAAGTCGATCGGCGTCGGCCAGTACCAGCACGACCTGTCCGAGGTGAAGCTGTCGCGCTCGCTGGACGCGGTGGTCGAGGACTGTGTGAACGGCGTGGGCGTGGACGTCAACACGGCGTCGGCGCCGCTGCTCTCCCGGGTCTCCGGCATCACCTCCGGCCTGGCGGAGAACATCGTGGCGCACCGGGACGCGAACGGCCCGTTCAAGTCGCGCACCCAGCTGAAGGGCGTGGCGCGGCTGGGCCCGAAGGCGTACGAGCAGTGCGCGGGCTTCCTGCGTATCCGCGGTGGCGACGACCCGCTGGACGCCTCCAGCGTGCACCCCGAGGCGTACCCCGTCGTCCGGCGCATGGTGAAGACCTCCGGCCAGGAGGTGGCCTCGCTCATCGGCAACACGGGAGTGCTGCGGTCGCTGAAGCCGACCGACTTCGTGGACGAGACGTTCGGTCTGCCGACCGTGTCGGACATCCTCAAGGAGCTGGAGAAGCCCGGGCGCGACCCGCGGCCCGCCTTCAAGACGGCCACCTTCAAGGAGGGCGTCGAGAAGATCTCCGACCTGGCGTCCGGGATGGTCCTGGAGGGCGTAGTGACGAACGTGGCGGCCTTCGGCGCGTTCATCGACATCGGCGTCCACCAGGACGGTCTGGCGCATGTCTCCGCGCTGTCGAAGACGTTCGTCAAGGACCCCCGGGACGTGGTGAAGCCCGGTGACATCGTCAAGGTGAAGGTCCTCGACGTCGACATCCCGCGCAAGCGGATCTCCCTGACGCTGCGGCTCGACGACGAGGCGGCCCCGCAGGGGCAGCAGCAGGGCGGGGGCGGCGGCGAGCGCCGGCAGCGGGGCGGGCGGCCGCCTCAGCAGCGACAGGCGCGCGGCGGCGGTGGCGGCGGTGGCTCGCGCCAGGCGTCGCCCCCGGCCAACAGCGCGATGGCCGACGCGCTGCGCCGCGCGGGTCTGGTCGACCCGAAGCGGGGCAAGCGCTGAGTCGACACGCGGGCCCGGACTCTCCGGTACGACACGGAGGGTCCGGGACGGTTCACCCCTGGAGCGACGACCCGCGGGCCCTCGGCCGAGCGGTCGGCACGGCTCCGGGGGCCGTACTTCCGGGGCCGTACTGGGCCACGGACGGAGTCGTTTCGTCTCCGGCGACTTGAGCGGCGACATCGGGTTCGACGACGACGGTCTCGTCGTCGACTACCCGCCCAGGCCGGGCCGCGCGGCGCGGGCAAGCCGCAGAGCGCGGCCTGTTGGGCCATGTGCAGTAGCACGAGCGGCTGCCCGGATCCGGGCGGGCGAAGCTGGACGCCCGATCCGCATGCCCGCCGCCGCTCAGGAGTGCCGATGCCCACCCCACCCCGTCGCCGTACCCCGTTCGGGCCCCGTATCGGGGCGGTGTCCGTCTTCGCCGCCTGTCTGGCGCTGCTGTCCCCGGCGGGCGCGGAAGCCGCCGCACGGCCCGGACCGCACCCCGACCACGCCCTTCAGCAGCAGCTGGAGGAGCTGGTCCGCGCGCCGGGCGGCCCGCCCGGCGTCATCGCCGTCCTCCACGACGGCAGGCGTGGCCGGGTCGTCCGGGCCGGCGTCGCGGACCTGGAGACCGGGCGAAGGCCCGACCCGTACGACCACATGCGGATCGCCAGTGCGGCCAAGGCGTTCAGCGGCGCGGTGGCGCTGTCCCTCGTCGACCGTCGCTACCTGCGCCTGGACGACACCTTGCGCAAGCGGCTGCCCCGGCTGCCGCGGGCCTGGGGCTCCGTGACGTTGCGGCAGCTGCTGAACCACACCAGCGGTCTGCCCGACTTCGCGCAGGCCCCGGCGTTCCTGGCGGCCCTCAGGGCAAACCCCCGGCAGCGCTTCGACTCCCGCAGGCTGCTCGACTACGTCGCCGACCGGCCTCTGCTGTTCCGGCCCGGCTCCCGGTACCAGTACTCCAACTCCGACAACATCGCCGTCGCCCTGATGGCGGAGGCGGCGACCGGCGTCCGGTACGAGCGGCTGCTGAACGAGCTGGTGTACCGGCCGCTGAGCCTGCGCGACACCAGCCTGCCGCAGGGCTACCGGATGCCGAGGCCCTATCTGCACGGCTACGACGTGAGCCCGCCCGCGCCTCCGGAGGACGTCAGCGAGGTTCTGAGCATGTCCGCTGTCTGGGCGTCGGGCGGCATCGTGTCGACGCCCGTCGACATGACCCGCTTCATCCGCGGCTACGCCGGCGGCCGGCTGTACGGCCGGGCTGTCGTACGGGAGCAGAGGCGCTGGATCCCGGGGGCGGCGTCCGAGCCCGCCGGGCCGGGGCGCAACGACGCGGGACTCGCCATCTTCCGGTACACGACCCGGTGTGGCGTGGTGCTGGGGCACACCGGCAACACCCTCGGTTACACGCAGCTGATCGCCGCCACGCCGGACGGGCGCCGGTCGTTGACCTTCTCCGTCACCACCCAGATCAACCAGGCCCTGAAGCCCGAGCTGCTGCAAAGAATGCGCGCCGTGCAGGAGAACTTCGTCTGCGCGCTGCTGCGCTGACCGAGGACCGGGGCTGACGCACACGCCCTAGCGTTCGGTCACCTTGCCGTCGGCGACCTCGAGGCGGCGGGTGACGTGGACCGCGTCGAGCATGCGCCGGTCGTGGGTGACCAGGAGCAGCGTGCCCTCGTAGGCGTCCAGGGCGGATTCCAGTTGCTCGATGGCCGGCAGGTCGAGGTGGTTCGTGGGCTCGTCCAGGACCAGGAGGTTGACGCCCTTGCCCTGGAGGAGGGCGAGGGCGGCGCGGGTGCGTTCGCCCGGGGAGAGGGTGGCGGCCGAGCGCAGGACGTGGTCCGCCTTCAGACCGAACTTGGCCAGGAGGGTGCGGACTTCCGCCGGTTCCGTGTCGGGAACCGCCGCGCAGAAGGCGTCCAGCAGGGACTCCTCGCCGTGGAAGAGCTTGCGGGCCTGGTCGACCTCGCCGATCAGGACTCCCGAGCCGAGCGTCGCCTGTCCCGCGGTCAGGGGGACGCGGCCGAGCAGGGCGCCCAGCAGGGTCGATTTGCCCGCGCCGTTGGCGCCGGTGACCGCCACCCGGTCGGCCCAGTCGATCTGCAGGGTCACCGGGCCGAGGGTGAAGTCGCCGCGTCGTACCTCGGCGTCCCGCAGGGTCGCGACCACGGCGCCCGAGCGCGGTGCCGAGGCGATCTCCATGCGCAGATCCCACTCCTTGCGCGGCTCCTCGACGACGTCCAGGCGCTCGATCATGCGCTGGGTCTGGCGGGCCTTGGCGGCCTGCTTCTCGCTGGCCTCGCTGCGGAACTTGCGGCCGATCTTGTCGTTGTCGTTGCTCGCCTTGCGGCGGGCGTTCTTGACGCCCTTGTCCATCCAGGAGCGCTGCATCTGCGCCCGGTCCTGCAGAGCGGCGCGCTTGTCGGCGTACTCCTCGTAGTCGTCGCGGGCGTGACGGCGGGCCACCTCGCGTTCCTCCAGGTAGGCCTCGTAACCACCGCCGTAGAGGTTGATCTGCCGCTGGGCGAGGTCGAGTTCGAGGACCTTGGTGACCGTGCGGGTGAGGAACTCGCGGTCGTGGCTGACGACCACCGTCCCGGCGCGCAGGCCACCGACGAAGCGTTCCAGGCGCTCCAGGCCGTCGAGGTCGAGGTCGTTCGTCGGCTCGTCGAGGAGGAAGACGTCGTAGCGCGACAGCAGCAGCGAGGCCAGTCCGGCGCGCGCCGCCTGGCCGCCCGACAGGGACGTCATCGGCTGGTCCAGGTCCACGGCCAGGCCCAGCGAGTCGGCGACCTCCTCGGCCCGCTCGTCGAGGTCGGCGCCGCCCAGATCCAGCCAGCGCTCCAGGCTCGTCGCGTACGCGTCGTCCGCGCCGGGCGCTTCGTCGACCAGGGCCTGCGTCGCCTCGTCCATCGCACGCTGGGCCTCGGCGACCCCGGTACGCCGGGCCAGGAACTCCCGTACGGTCTCGCCCGGCCGTCGCTCCGGCTCCTGCGGGAGGTGACCGACGGTCGCGGTCGGCGGGGACAGCCGCAGCTCGCCCTCCTCCGGCGCCATCAGCCCGGCGAGCAGGCGCAGCAGCGTGGACTTGCCCGCGCCGTTGGCCCCGACCAGGCCGATCACATCTCCGGGCGCGACGACGAGGTCGAGCCCGCTGAACAGCGAGCGGTCACCGTGGCCGGCGGCGAGGTTCTTGGCGACGAGGGTGGCGGTCACAGGGAGCGATCCTAATGGGCGGGGGGCTCGGGACGCGTCGGGGTATTCCGGCGCGAAACCGTCGGGGCGCAACAACTGCGGTTCGGCAGCGTCCCCAGGGGCGCGGGGCTGTGTCGATATGCGGCTCCGCCGCGTGGGCGCGACCAGCCACGACGGAGCCGCGGACACGCGACGGCATATCGCGGCACCCCCCGCGGAGCGAATCGCGGCACCCAGCGGAGCGCTACCGCGCGACCGACTCCACCAGCACACTCCCCGACGTCCGAGCCACCACGAACGACTCCCCCTTCACCGCCTTCGCGTCCAGCGCGATGCGGTGGCGGCCCGGTTCCAGGATGCCGTCGAAGACCTCGTGGGTGTGGGTGCGGTACAGGCGGTCGAGGCGGTACGTGGTGAGGCGGACCCGGCAGGGTGAGGTGACCTCGACGCCCGCCTCGCCGTCGGCGGCCACCAGACGGGTCAGCCGGCGTTGTTCGGCGGGACTGCGGTCCAGGGCGTGTTCGATCTGGGCGACCAGCAGCGGCACGATCGGCGCGAGCCCGTCGACGTACGCCACGTCGACTCCGGCGTCCGCGAAGGCGCGGCGTACGGCGGCGCGCTGCTCCGCGCCGATCGCCCGTCCGAAGGCGACGGCGCCGTAGGCGCGCAGTTCGTCGGCGGGGACGCCGCCCACGTCATGGGTGATGTCGGCGCCGATGCCGATCGTGCGCAGGGCGGCGGCGAGCTTGGCGAGGAGGGCGACGCGGGCGCCGATGAGGAGCACCCGGCGGCGCGGCGCCTCGGAGTCGCCGTCGAGCAGGGAGCCGAGCGCCGCGCGGTACTCGGCGCCGTGGAAGCGGAAGGGCCCGATGCCGTGGTAGCCGTTGAGCTCCAGGTCGGCGTGTTCGTCGGTCTGCCAGGCGAAGTCCCGCCAGATGTAGTCGTCGCCGTCCTGGTCGATGAGCGCGGTGACGGCGCCGCAGGCGAGGTCCTCGCAGTCCGGGCAGCCGTAGATCACGTACCGGCCGCCGGGAAGCGGGGCGTCCGCCTCCAGGAGCAGGCTGCGGACCTGGGCGGTGAAGATGGCGGGCGGGACGTCGGAGGCGAGCGGGGAGACGGCGTCGAGGTCGGAGAGCTGGAACAGCAGCGGGCGTCCGTTGACGATGAAGTCCACGAAGTCCCGGTGCACCTGGTAGTCACCGTTGGCGAGGACTCCACCGGCACGCATCGCCGGTGCCAGGCCGAAGGTCGCGTACTCGGCAGACATGGTGTGAGTATCCCCACGGAAGGACCGATATGAGCGCGGCATGACATATTCCGCTAACGTCCCGGCATGGGGAGCGAACAGGTGGACGATGTCGTGGTGGTCGGCGGCGGTGTCATCGGGCTGACCACGGCCCTCGTTCTGGCCGAACGCGGCGCACGCGTGCGTGTCTGGACGCGGGACCCCGTCGAGGGGACCACCTCGGCGGTTGCGGGGGCGCTTTGGTGGCCGTACCGGATCGAGCCGCGCGCGCTCGCGCGGGCGTGGGCCCTGCGCTCCCTGGATGTGTACGAGGAGCTGGCGGCTCAGAGCGAGCTGACCGGCGTACGCATGGTCGAAGGGGTACTGGGCGAGGCGAGCCTGGACGAAGCGGACGCGTGGGCCACGGCCCGGCTGCCGGAGCTGCGCGCGACGACGGCCGAGGAGTACGCCGGTTCGGGGCTGTGGGCGCGGTTGCCGGTGATCGACATGGCGACGTTTCTGCCGTGGCTGCGGGACCGGTTCCTGAAGGCGGGCGGCGCGATCGAGACGCGGTCGGTGTCCGGCTTCGCGGAGGTCGACGCACCGGTCGTGGTCAACTGCACGGGACTCGGCGCCCGCGAGCTGGTGCCGGACGCCTCCGTGCGCCCCGTGCGCGGGCAGTTGGTCGTCGTGGAGAACCCCGGTATCCGCACCTGGCTGACCTCGACCGACGCCGACGGGGAGATGGCGTACTTCTTCCCGCAGCCCGGGCGACTGATCCTGGGCGGTACCGCGGTCGAGGACGACTGGTCACCGGAGCCGGATCCGGGGGTGGCCGAGGCGATCGTGCGGCGGTGTGCGGCGCTGCGGCCGGAGCTCGCGGGGGCGCGGGTGCTGGGGCACCGGGTGGGGTTGCGGCCGGTGCGGGACACCGTACGGCTGGAGCGTGAACCGCTGCCGGGCGGGCGGGTGTTGGTGCACAACTACGGGCATGGCGGTGCGGGTGTGACGGTGGCGTGGGGGTGCGCTCAGGAGGCGGCCGGGCTCGCCTCCTGAGCGCGCGCACCGGTCAGCCGTGGTCGTGTCCCAGGGGGTCGCCCTCGGTATCCGTGCCGGCGCCCGGGCCGACCCTGATCTCGAAGTCGCCGTCGTACCTCTTGTGGCCCTCGATCACGGCGAGTTCGACGGCCTCGGAGCCCATCTCGCCGCGCACGATGACCGGATCCCGGCGCAGATCGCGCATGAGGGCGACGCACATGCCGATCATCACGAGGACGAAGGGCGCGGCGGCCAGGATCGTGAGGTTCTGCAGGCCGGTGAGCGCGTCGCCCTGGCCGCTGCCGACGAGCAGCATGATGGCGGCGACGGCTCCGGTGACCACGCCCCAGAACACGACGACGAAGCGGCCGGGTTCGAGGGCGCCCTTCTGGGAGAGCGTGCCCATGACGATGGATGCGGCGTCGGCTCCGGAGACGAAGAAGATGCCGACCAGGATCATCACGAGCAGGCTGGTGACGGTGGCGATGGGGAACTCCTGAAGGAGGCCGAAGAGTTGACCCTCGGGGGTGTTCTCACCGCCGAGCCCGCCGCCCTCCTTCAGCTTCATCGCCGTACCGCCGAAGATCGCGAACCAGACGAGGCTGACGGTGCTGGGCACGAGGATGACGCCGCCGACGAACTGCCGGATGGTGCGGCCGCGGCTGATCCGGGCGATGAACATGCCGACGAAGGGCGTCCAGGAGATCCACCAGGCCCAGTAGAAGACGGTCCAGCTGCCGAGCCAGTCCGCGACGCCCTCGCCGCCGCTGGCCTCGGTGCGGCCGGCGAGCTGGGGCAGGTCGCCGAGATAGGCGAAGACCGACGTGGGCAGCAGGTCGAGCACGATGATCGTGGGGCCCGCGATGAACACGAAGAGCGCGAGGATCAGGGCCAGCACCATGTTGGTGTTGGACAGCCACTGGATGCCCCGCTCGATGCCGGAGACGGCCGAGAGCACGAAGGCCAGGGTCAGCACGGCGATGATCGAGACGAGCAGGCCGGTGCTGACGTCGTCCATCCAGTCCAGTTCCTGGAAGCCGGAGCCGATCTGGAGCGCGCCGAGGCCGAGTGAGGCCGCGGAGCCGAAGACGGTGGCGATGATCGCGAGGATGTCGATCACCCGTCCCCCGACGCCGTTCGCGTGCTTCTCCCCGATCAGCGGGGTGAAGACCGCGCTGATGGTCTGGCGCCGGCGCTTGCGGAAGGTGCTGTAGGCGATGCCCAGACCGACCACCGCGTAGATCGCCCAGGGGTGCAGCGTCCAGTGGAAGAGGGTCGTGGCCATCGCCGTCTCCATGCGTTCGCCGGAGTTGGCGGGGTTCGTGCCCGGAGGCGGGGCCGAGTAGTGCGAGAGCGGCTCGCTCACGCCGTAGAACATCAGGCCGATGCCCATGCCGGCGCTGAACATCATCGCCACCCAGGACACCGTCTTGAACTCGGGTTCCTCGCCCTCGGAGCCGAGGTGGATCCGGCCGTAGCGGCTGATCGCGAGCCACAGCGCGAAGACCACGAAACAGGAGGCGGCGAGCATGAAGGCCCAGCCGCCGTTGTGGATCAGGCCGTTCAGCATCTTCGTGGACACGCTCTCCAGCGAGTCCGTGGCCGCCCAGCCCCAGATCACGAAGGCCACGGTGATGGCCGCGGTGACGCCGAACACCACTCGGTCCGTGCTCGGGTGGCCGGAAACGTCCGTAGGACCCTCCCGGCCACCTCTCTTCTTGAGATCCTCAGTCATCTGCGGCACCTTCCCCGGTGAACGGTGGATACGCCGGTTCCACGTCGTCTCCCAGGACCTACCACAGATCCCGTCGATCTCGGCCGTTTCAGCAGTCGGTGTCGGGCTCACCTGCCGTGAGGTGATAGGGGGCGCGCTCGTCGAGGAGCAGCGGGACGAGGGCGCGCAGGGATTGGCGGAGCGGGACGTAGGTACCGCGGGTCTTCACTCCGTGCAGGGCCAGTTCGTCCTTCACCTGCGTGTACTGGTCGGTCGTGAGCCGGTATCCGCAGGGCGGGTCCTGGATCACCTCGGCGGGTTCGGGCGGGTCGTTGTCGGCGCCGCCGAGGTAGGCGGGGCCGGTGTCGGCGTAGCCGGCGAGCCGGGCCGTGCCGGTCGCCGCCTCGATCCGGCCACGGCGAGCGTCGGTGAACTCGAACAGGCCGTCCAGCGCGGTGAGTTGGGAGCTCACCCGGCGCCGGTTGTTCAGCGCCTCGTCGGCCTTCTCCTCATCGGTGAGCGGGTCGACGCGGCTCTCGATGAGCAGGCCCACCGAGTGCTTGATGCCGGACATGTTCCGCAGGATGCGTTCCTGGCCGTCACCGGCGACCTGCCGGATCGGATCGCCGGTGACCGGGTTCGTCCAGATGCCGTACGTGCCGGTCGAGTAACCGGCACCGGTGGCGGCGGGGCGTACGTACGACTGGGACAGGGCCTGTGCCTCGTCGTGGACGTGCGCGTCCGTGTTGAGGTTGCGCGGCCACAGATCGAACAGGTCCTTGTCGTAGTACGGGGGTGTGGCGCCGTACTCGTGCAGGTCGTAGACCACGTCGGGGCGCTGGTCGCGGATGACGGCGGCCATGGCGCGGCCCTCGGCGGTCCGCAGGGCGATGTGGTCGCGGTTGATGTCCACGCCGTCGCTGTTGCCGCGGGTGTCGGCGACCCGTCCGTCGGGGTTGGCGGTGGGCACGACCAGCAGGGTGGTGCGCTCCAGGAAGCGCCGGGTCTGCCGGTCCTTCGCGTACGCCAGGTCGCGGACGGTGGACAGACAGGCCTCGCGGCCGGAGGGTTCGTCGCCGTGCTGGCTGCAGATGAGCAGCACCTTGTTGGGGGCGGGACTGGTGCCGATGCGGACCAGTTGCAGCGGGCGGCCCTGTTTGGTCGTACCGACGCGGGCGACGGAGACCCGGTCGCTCGCCTTGTCGACGGCCGCGAGGAGGGCCTGTTCCTCGGATTCTCCGGTCCATCTGGCGCCGTTCGACTGCTCGAAGCCGGTGCGGGGCGGGGTGTCGGCGGCGTGGGCGGGTGCGGCGGCGAGAGATGCGGCGAGGGCCGCCGCGACGACGGTGACGGTTCGGATGCGGGTCACTGGCCTCCCTCCGGGATGCGGTGGGTGCTGCGCGGGGCGATGGTCACGCCGTCGAGGGGCGCGGTCTCGGGGGCTGCGGATACGGAGCCCGTGGTGGCGCGGACGAACGCGGGGGCGCCGCCGACCAGCGGGAGGCGGGCCTTCGTACGGGAGAGGTCGAGCGTGAGGGTCGGGGTGGTCGAGGGAGGATCGATCAGGTCCTTGTCCGTGCCGGCGATGATCAGGGCGAGGCGGTGGCCCGCCGGGACCACGTGATCGGTGGCCGCCAGGTCGAGGGTGATCGTGTACGGCTTGCCCGGGGTCAGGGGTGTGCCCTTCAGGTCCGAGGCGAAGTTCCCCAGGTCGGCCCAGCCGCGGCTGACGACCGTGTAGTCGACGTCGGCGGTTTTGGCCTTGGTCTCCTTGAAGCAGGCGCTGTCGCCGGCGGTGCTGACGCCCCAGCAGGTGCGGTCGGTGAGCGTGGTGATGCCCTCGCCGCTCGTCGCGTAGTCGCGGATGGTGTCGGGGCCGAGGTCGACCAGGACGGCGGAGAGGTGGGCCGTCGAGGTGGTCGGGGTCGCGGTGACGGTGACCTCGGAGGAGCCGGCGAGGCGCAGGTCGCGGGTGAGCGGCTTGGTCACGAAGCCCGCCTTGTCGGGGGTGGACCGGTCGATGTGCGCGGCCCAGTCGGTCTCGCTGTGCCGCGGGTCGTCGGTGAAGGTCTCGGTGCCGTCGCCCTTGCGCAGGCCGAGGGTGCCGACGCCGGCCTGGGTGCCCTTGGCCGGGCGCAGGGTGGTGGTGTCGGTGCCGCGCGGCGGCCAGACCTTGGAGGTGACCCACTGGTCGGGGTGGCGCTCGATGTCGGCCATCGGCTCGCGGTCGATGCCGTTGTCGTAGCCGAGGAGTTCGTGGTCGAACCAGCGGTGCAGGGTCTCCACCCATGCGGCACGGCGGAAGTCGAAGGGGTCGACGTGGCCGGTCTGGGAGAGCCAGATCTTGCGCTCGACGCCGTTCTTGGCCAGGGCGTCCCACCACTGGCCGACGTGCTTCATGCGGACGTTGAGGTCCTGCATGCCGTGGATCAGGAAGACGCTCGCCCTGACCTTGCGCGCGTCCTTCACGTAGTCGCGCTCGGTCCACAGCGGCGTCCAGTCGCCGGTGCGCGGGGCCCCGTCGACGAGCATCTGCTGGACGGCGCCGCACTTGGCGCGGGCATCGGGGCTGTCGACGTAGTCGGAGAGCCAGTCGGGGCCTGAGTCGTACAGCGGGGCGCCCTGCTGGAAGTAGTAGTCGTACCAGGAGGAGATGGCGCTGATCGGGACGATGGTCTTCAGGCCCTCGACCCCGGTGGCGGCGACGCCGTTGGCTATGGTGCCGTCCCAGCTCTTGCCGATCATGCCGGTGCGGCCGTTGGTCCACGTCGCCTTGGCCTTCGTGGTGCCGGTGCGGGTCGTGTACGCCTTCGCGCGGCCGTTCAGCCAGTCGACGACGGCCTTCGCGGAGAGGATGTCGGAGCGGCCGCCGACGTCCACGCAGCCGTCGGAGCGGTTGGTGCCGGCGAGGTCGACGCCGACGAAGGCGTAGCCGCGAGGCACGAAGTAGTTGTCGTAGAACAGCGGCATCTGGACGACGTCGCCGTTCGCGTCGTACGTCTTCTTCTGGCCCTCGTTGCCTCGCCCGCAACAGGAGTAGTACGGGCTGGCGTCCATGATGACGGGGACCTTGCGGCCCTGCTGGGCCATTTCGCGGGGCCGGACGATGTCGACGGCGACTCGGTCGGTCTTTCCGTCGCGGTCGTGGTCCAGTCCGGTGTCCACCCAGACGGCCTCGCGGATGGCGTTCTCGTACGAGTGGACGGGTCTGCTCTCCCGCGGGGCGGTGTGCGCCGTCGCGGGGGTCAGGAACGTGGCCATGAGGGCAGCGGTGGCCACCGTCGCGAGCGGTCTCCAGATCGTGAAGCGCGTGCGTATCGGCATGCGCGGACGGTACATCGGTCAACTCCCGTGCAGAAGAGGGTGACTGATGACTCATGAGGTCCTGAGTGGCCGATAAACGCCCCTGGGGCGGGTCGGCTCATGTCGGCCGAATGGCGATCGTGTGACAGCAGTGGTCATGGACACACCGGGGGCACAGGTGGTGAATAGGCTCCGGACAGACTTCGGGCCCCTACGACTTGGAGCTTTCGTGCACCGCAGAATCATGGCACCGGGCGCACTCGCAGCCGCCTCTTTGATGCTGGTGATCCCGGCGTCGGCCGCGAGCCACTCCCCCGGTGCTCCGGGCATCGGCGACCCCTACTACCCGGCCTACGGCAACGGCGGATACGACGTCTCCCACTACGACCTGCGGCTGAAGTACCAGCCGGCCACGGACGAGTTGGAGGGTACGGCGACCCTGCTGGCGAAGACCACGCAGGACCTGTC
This sequence comes from Streptomyces sp. SD31, assembly GCF_052068475.1. Taxonomy (NCBI): domain Bacteria; kingdom Bacillati; phylum Actinomycetota; class Actinomycetes; order Kitasatosporales; family Streptomycetaceae; genus Streptomyces; species Streptomyces sp. SD31. The sequence continues at coordinate 468,246 of NZ_JBQHCX010000006.1, forward strand.
CCGCTTCAATCTGGACTTCCTGCTGGACGTCAGTGAGGTCCGGGTCAATGGCGCGAAGGCGTCGTTCGCGACGTCGGGCGAGCACGAGTTGGAGATCACGCCGAAGACTCCGCTGGCCAAGGGCACGGATGTCACGGTGGTCGTGCGCTATCGAGGGGTGCCGTCGTCGAAGAAGGCGTACGGCTTCACCAGCTGGCACCGCACCCCGGACGGCGGTGTCGGGGCGAACGAGCCCGAGGCCGCCTGGTGGTGGTTCCCGAGCAACGACCACCCGCTCGACAAGGCGACGTACGACGTCTCGGTGCTGGTCCCGGACGGCACCCAGGCCATCTCCAACGGCACGCTGCAGTCGACGAGTTCACGGCTGGGCTGGACCCGCTACAACTGGCGCTCGAACAAGCCTCAGGCGACGTATCTCGCCACGCTCGCGGTCGGCAGGTTCGACGTGACCACGGGGACGAGCGAGAGCGGTATTCCGGTCATCAACGCCTACAGCAAGGACCTGGGCGACCACTACGGCGCCGCGCGGGCGAGCATCGAGCGGACCGGGGAGATCGCCGACTGGCTGAGTGAGTACTTCGGGCCGTACCCCTACAACGCGCTCGGCGGGTATGTGCCGAACACCGACACCGGGTACGCGCTGGAGACGCAGACCCGGCCGTTCTACAGCCCGGCGAACTTCGCGAACGGGACCAACACCTCCGTCGTCGTCCATGAGCTCGCCCATCAGTGGTACGGCGACCTGGTGTCCGTCAAGGACTGGAAGGACATCTGGATCAACGAGGGCTTCGCCCGGTACGCGCAGTGGCTGTGGTCGGAGCACGAGGGTGAGGGGACGGCGCAGGAGATCGCCGACTACGTGTACGCCTCGCGTGCGGCCGGCGATGCCTTCTGGAAGGTGCGGCCCGGTGACCCGGGGCCGGAGAACCAGTTCCACATCGCGGTCTACGACCGGGGCGCGCTGACGCTGCAGGCGCTGCGCAACGAGATCGGGGACGAGGCGTTCTTCGCCATCCTCAAGGGCTGGACGCAGAAGTACGCGTACGGCAACGCCTCGGTGGCCGACTTCCAGCGATATGCCGAGGAAGTGTCCGGGAAGCCGCTGGCGGCGCTCTTCGACACGTGGCTGTTCCAGCCGTCGAAGCCGGGCGCTCCGGCGGCGCACAGTGCGTCCATCGCCAGGTCGGCCACGGACCCGGTACAGCCGAAGTCCTGGAAGAAGATCGCGGCCACGAACGGCGTGCACGACCACGGGCACGAGGGCGAGGACGAGGGCGAGCACTGACGGCCCAGGGACCTAGGGACCTAGGGGCCTACGGGGCCTGGAGGGCTTCGAACGAGGCCGCCCGCTCGAGGAGTTCGTCCCGGCCTATCGTGTCCGTCTGCGTCGACGGCACTGTGCAGGCGTGGGCGCCGGCCACCGTGCCGTACAGAGCGCATCGGCGCGGTGGCTCGCCGGACAGCATGCCGTAGAGGTAGGCGGCCGCGAAGGCGTCGCCGGCGCCGTTGGAGTCGACCACCGGCGCCGGCGGGGCCACCGTGGGAACGTGCGTGAGCACGCCGTCCGTCAGGAGGTACGCGCCCTCGGCTCCGGCGGTGGCGACGACCACCTCGGCTCTCCCCCGCTCGGCGATGCGGCGCACGGTTCGCTCGGGGTCGGTCAGGGCAGCCGCGGAGAGGAACACCACGTCGGCCGCGTACGCGAAGGGCTCGTGGTACGGGTTCTCGCCGTCCCAGTTGTGGAGGTCGGTGGAGAGGGTGACGCCTGCCTCGCGGAGGGCGGGCAGGGCGTGGGCGCAGGGGTGGGTGATCGACACATGCGCGTGCCGGGCGGCCTCCGCGAGGGTGCGCAGCGTGTCTTCGGGGAACCGGTCGTCCGCGTGTGCCCTGCTGGTGTCGTACAGGGACAGCCGCCGTCCGTCCGGCCCGACCAGGTTGACCGCGCGCTTGGTGCCGGCGGGCTGCGGGATCGCGGTCAGGGGGATGCCGTGCTCGCGGTGCAGGGCCCTGACGAGGTCGCCCTCGGGGTCGTCGCCGAGGAAGTCGACGTGGTGGGTGCGCAGGCCCAGGCCGCTCAGTGCGGCGGCCACGAAATCGCCGGTCTGACCGGCGCGGGTACGGATCCCCCTGTCGATCATGTAGCTGTCGGCGTACGGGAGGGGCAGCTCGGGGACGTACACGATGGTGTCCACGCCGGCACCGCCCAGCACGAGCACGTCGATGTCGCGGCTCAACTTGCGCTCCCCGCATGGTCGTAGACGGTGACGGCGATCCCCTGTCGCACCAGCCGCTCGGTGATCAGCGGCTCGACGCGGGGACGCTCCGCTGGGTGGGCAGGCACTCTCGCCGCAGGCCCTCCGGATAGGGGGCGACTGCAGGTCGTGTGGGGTTGGTCGCGCAGTTCCCCGCGCCCCCGAGGGCGCGTCCCCGGCCGCACATCGAAAGGCTTAGGACGGCGCCCTGACCACAGTCCTTCGCGGCACGAGAGCGCCAGGACGAAACCCTTCCCCCATCCACCGATGTCGTTGCAGACATGGGCAATCACCTTGACGCCCTTCACCGAAGGAACGGTGGCGTCACCCCGGACATACGTGATCTCCGACATGACGCCACCGTAGAGCCCGCCACTGACAACGGCCTCCGGCTACTTCGTGAGGTCGGTCAGCTCCCGGTCCTCCGCCTTCGCCACCCGGCGTCGGATCGCGAACCAGCCGGCGACCAGCATCGCCGCGATGACCGGGATGAGGAGGAGGGTCTTGCGGCCGACCTCGGGGTCGTTCCACATCAGGGCGAGCACGGACAGCAGGAAGGCGATCGTGACGGTCTCGGTGACCGGGCTGCCGGGGAGGCGGAAGCTCGGCCGGGTGACCAGGCCCGCCTTGGCTCGGCGGACGAAGATCAGGTGGCAGACCATGATGATGACCCAGGTCGAAATGATGCCGAGCGAGGCGACGTTCAGCACGATCTCGAAGGCCTGGCTGGGCATGAGGTAGTTCAGGCCGACGCCGAGGACGCACACCGCGCAGGTCAGCAGGATGCCGCCGTAGGGGACCTGGCTGCGGTTCATTCGGGCCGTGAACTTGGGCGCCGAACCCGCCATCGCCATCGAGCGCAGGATGCGGCCGGTGGAGTACAGGCCGGAGTTGAGGGAGGACATCGCCGCCGTCAGGACCACCAGGTTCATCACGTCGCCCGCGCCCTCGACGCCGATCTTCGACAGGACCGTGACGAAGGGGCTCTCGTCGGCCGAGTAGACCGAGCCGGGCAGGAGGAGGGCGAGGAGGACGACCGAGCCGACGTAGAAGAGGCCGACGCGCCACATGATCGAGTTCACCGCGCGCGGGACGACCTTCTCCGGCTCGGCGGTCTCGCCCGCGGCGACGCCGACCAGTTCCAGCGCGGCGTACGCGAAGATCACGCCCTGCATGACCAGGACGACGGGCATCAGGCCGTGCGGGAAGACGCCGCCGTTGTCGGTGATCACGTCCAGGCCGGGGGTCTGGCCGCCGACCTTGTGCTGGGTGGCCAGCAGGAAGATGCCGACGAACATGAAGGCGACCAGCGTGGCGACCTTGATGATCGCGAACCAGAACTCCATCTCGCCGAAGATCTTCACCGAGATCAGGTTCACGGCCAGGACCACCGCGAGGGCGGCCAGGGCCAGCACCCACTGCGGGATGTCGGTGAACATGCTCCAGTAGTGCGTGTAGAGCGCGATCGCGGTGATGTCGGCGATGCCGGTCGTCGACCAGTTCAGGAAGTACATCCAGCCGGCGACGTACGCGCCCTTCTCGCCGAGGAACTCGCGCGCGTACGACACGAAGGAGCCGGACGAGGGGCGGTAGAGCACGAGCTCACCGAGGGCGCGGACGACGAAGAAGGCGAAGATGCCACAGATCAGGTAGGCGATCGCCAGCGCCGGGCCCGCGTTGTGGAGGCGGCCGCCGGCGCCGAGGAAGAGGCCGGTGCCGATGGCCCCGCCGATGGCGATCATGTTGACGTGGCGGGCCTTGAGGTCCTTGCTGTAGCCGGCGTCGCCCGCGTCCGCGGGCATCGAGGCCGCGTCGGTACGGGGTGCGGCCACTGCCGTGTTCACGGCGTCCTTGCTCACGGGGGTACCACTCTCTGGTGCGCTCGAGCGGGTCACGCTCGGGTGTCCGGACGTACGTATGGTCCGCGCCCTCGGTAAAGGCGCAGACCAAGGGGTCACCTTCCCCCAGGGGGCGCGGCTCACGCGGTGGCGTATGTCACAGAGCGTTACTTCTCACACGGCGTCCCGCGTCGTCGTCAGGTGGGGCGCGGGAGGTGTCACAGCACTGGTGAGACAGCGATACTGCTGCACATGACGACCGACACCACCGAGGGGCCGACCCTCACGATCGACGAGCTGGCCGCGCAGGCAGGTGTGACGGTGCGCACGGTGCGGTTCTACGGCACCAAGGGGCTGCTGCCGCCCCCGGTGATCGGTCCGCGCAGAGTGGGGCGGTACGGGCGCGATCATCTGGCCCGGCTGGCGCTCATCGAGGAGTTGCAGCAGCAGGGCATGACGCTGGCGGCCATCGAGCGGTATCTGCAGCAACTGCCACCCGATCTGGACGCCCATGACCTCGCCGTTCACCGGGCGGTGGTGGCGTCCTGGGCGCCGGAGGCCGTGGAGACGGTGACGCGGGCGGAGCTGGAGCGGCGGGCGGGGCGGGCGCTCGGCGACGACGACGTGGAGCGGCTGGCCGCGATGGGGGTGGTCGAGCCCGGGGACGGCGGCGGGGGCAGGGACGGGGACGACTCCGGCTCCGGCTCCGGCTCCGGCTCCGGCGACTACCGCGTCGACGTCGGGCTGCTGCGGCTGGGCGTCGGGCTGCTGGACGTACGGCTGTCGCAGGAGGCGATCCTCGCCGCGCGCAAGGTCCTCATCGAGCACTCGCGTGCCGCCGCGCACGAGTTGTCGCAGCTCTTTCGCGGGGAGGTGTCGCAGCGCGCGGCTGAGGATGTGAAGTCGCTCTCCGCGCACATGCAACCCCTTGTGGTGCAAGCCCTGTTGACGACCTTTCAGCGCTCGCTCAAGGAGGAGCTGAGGGAATGGCTGGGTGGGATGTCGGAGGGAGGGACCTCAGAGGCAGGCGGATCCGCCTGACACGTCGAGGGTCTGCCCGGTCAGGAAGGCCTGCCGGTCACGGACGTACTCGAAGCCGCCGTACGCGCCGACCGCGCGCTCGGCGGTGGCGGTGCGCCGACGGGTCCGCTCCGTCTCCGGAGCGGACCCGCACAGGTTCACGCCGTCACAGATCCGCGATCACGGGCTTCCATAGATCTTGCTGTAGTCGGCGCAGTCCCAGTCGCGGCCCTGTTCCGTGAGGCACTCCTTGGCCTCGAACCATGACACGGTGTCGTCGAAGTTCCATGTGTAGCTGTTCTCCGCGCCTGACCCCGAGGCGGAGAGGTACTCGGTCCTGTCGCCGCCCCACCCGTCCTGGTACGTGGCACGCAGGTACACACGCGCACCGTGCGAGTCGGCCTTCGTGTCGCGGATGTTCACCTTGACGTAGTACCGACCGCCGGAGAGGCTGACGGTGCCCCAGGCGTGAGCGCCCACGAGGTCGCCCTGCGTGTACTGGAGGTTCCAGCTCGAAGCCGCGTTGGCGGTTCCCGCGGAAACTCCGACGGTCAGTGCGGCCCCGGCGGCGACCACTCCGAGTGATCGCATGATGAGCTTCGTACGCATACGTCCCTGCCTCCTGGTCCAGCTTCTCGGATTAAGCCACGAACCTTTCGTCCAGGAAGCTAGGGACGCAGCATTGCGCAGACCTTGGACGATCCTTGAAACAGCTGGTCACGGCCGCGCGCACACGGGGGGCGGCGATGCGGGGGGGGGCGGCGACGACCGAGACGCCGGCCCGGACTCCTCCGGGTTGATGCCGTAACCGCGGGCCCGGATCAGTGCCAGGGCGAGGGCGAGGGCGAGGAACACCTTGCCGGTGGCAGGCGCACGTTGCTGCTGCCGGGCGTCGTGCAGGTCGCCCGGGTACGGAAGTGCGGCGGCACGGTTGGCGCGTGAGTCTCCGTCACGATCGCAGCGGCACGTCGACCAGGAGCGGCCGGGTCAACTTCCCCGCACCGGCGACCAGTTCGCGCAGATGGGTCGCGCTCTGCGCGCGTACCGCGTCGACGCCGAAGAAGCCCGCGGCCTGGGTGAAGTCGAGTTGCCCCAGCTCGGTGCCCGGACAGACGCCCTGGCCGCCCATCGACTGGTAGGTGTCCTGGACGGTGCGGTAGGCGCCGTTGCTCATCACCGCGAACAGGACGGGGGTGGACTGCCGGGCGGCGCTCCACAGGCCCTGCAGGCCGAACAGCGTGCAGCCGTCACCCAGGACGGCGACCACGGGCCGGTCGGGTTCGGCGAGCGCGCGGCCCACGGAGGCGCCGATGCCCCAGCCTAGGCCGCCGCCGACGGTGTGGGTGTAGCTGCCGGGGCGGTCCAGGCGTACGAGGCGGCGTAACAACAGGCCGACGGTGATGGCCTCTTCGACGACCACGGCGTCGGGTGGCAGGCCTCGGGCCACGGCGTGGGCGGCGGCCCAGGGGGCGAGCGGGGCTCGGGAGTAGGCGGCGCGGGCCGCGGACTCGGTACGGTCGCGCTCGGCGGCGTGCCGTTCGCCCGCGCGCAGGATGCGGGACTTGGCGGTGTGGTCGGGGACCCGGTCCAGGAGCAGTTCGGCGAGGCGGTGCAGGGAGGGGGCGAGGGCGCCGACGAGTCCGGTGTCGGCGGGGAAGTTGCGGCCGATCTCGTCCGGGTCGGAGTCGAGTTGTACGACGGTGAGGCCGGGCGGCAGCGCGGGGCCGGGGGTGTAGTGGTGCGGGGTGAAGGCGTGTGCGCCGGCGATCAGTACGGCGTCGTACGCGGCGAGTGCGGTGCGGATGGCGTCGTGGCGCGGGGGCAGCGTCCCGGCGTGGAGGGGGTGCGTGGTCGGGAAGTTCAGGTGGTCGGCCATCGGTTGGTGGTGGACGGTGGCGCCGCAGGCTTCCGCGGTGCGTATGAGCGCGCCGAGGGCGTCCTCGCGGCCCACGCCGTCGCCGGCGACGATCGCGGGGCGGGCGGCGTCGCCCAGCAGGAGCGCGGCGCGTGCCAAGCCCAGGTCCGGGGCCGGTCCCGGTGCGGGTGTGGGGGTGCGGGCCGGGACCTCGATCTCGGTGTCCTCGGCGAGGAGATCCATCGGGACGGAGAGGAACACCGGTCCTGCGGGCGGCCGTACGGCGAGCGCGAAGGCGCGGCGCAGGGCGAGCGGGAGGTCGCGGGCGTGCTGGACGTCGAACGTCGCCTTCACCGCGGGGGCCGCCAGGCCCGTCAGGTCGCCCGAGAGCATCGGGTCCTGCTGGAGGTGGCGGCGGTCCTGCTGGCCGGCCGTCACCACGAGGGGGGTGCGGGAGCGGCGGGCGTTGAGCAGGCCGATCAGGCCGTTGGCGAGGCCGGCCGCTATGTGCAGGCTTACGAAGGCGGGGCGGCCGGTGCCGCGGGCGTAGCCGTCGGCCATGGAGACCACGGCGCCCTCGTGGACGCCCAGGACGTATTCGGGGGCGTCATCGGTCTCCGACAGGGCGGCGAGGAACGGCAGTTCGGTGGTTCCCGGGTTGCCGAAGACGCGGTCCACGCCCTCGCCGCGCAGGATGTCCAGGAGGGCTTGGGCGGGGCGGGTTCCCATGGGGCTCCTCGGGGGGCGGGGCCTGGAGGGGGTCGCCGGTCAGTGTCGGGGGGCGGTGGGGTGGGGGCAAGAGGGCGTGTCGCTCAGCGGTGCGCGGGGGTGAGCGCCGGGCGGTTTCTCGCCCCCGCCGCCCCTACCCGTCCCATCCCAGGGGGCTCCGCCCCCTGGACCCCCGCTCCTCAAACGCCGGAGGGG